>NZ_QEHL01000001.1:0-350832 GCF_003116525.1 Pseudarthrobacter sp. AG30
AGTTTTTCATGGCCGCTAACAGACGAACATTCCTTCAGAACCGAGTGCGTCAACGTAACGAGATATTTCGGCTTCTGCCTCAATAACCCCCGCGATTATGAACCGCTTTGCGCCTGCAGTCCGATAGTTACGTGCGAGGCTTCGCAGATTGAGTAACTCGAGCTCGTGGTTGAACCGGTCCGAACTCGGCGCGGGGCTGAACCTTCGAATTGCGTCCAGATCGATGACTGCATGACATCCCCCTTCAGCCGCGCCCAGCGCATCCGCAAGCGTTGACTTTCCGACGCCGACGGTTCCATTCACGAAGATCGAGTCCATGCCATGATCTTCTCAAGAAACGCAGGTCCTGTACCTGACGCAGCGCCCGATAGCCGATCCCCTATCGAGCGGCGAACCGCGTCTTTTACTGTGAGGACACGCACTGGCGCTGGCTTGTCAGGATTTAGGCTCCCACCACCTGCAGATGCACATTGCCCGGTTCCCGGAGATCATCTACCCAGATGTTCTCTTCAGCTGGTCAACCTGCTTGCGGCGACGGACATCGTCGGCGGCTGACCGAAGAAATGGAATTGCGTAAATAATCGCCAGGATCACGAATGCCGCGGTTGTCGCGCCTAGGACGCTGATCGGAATGTAGAAAAAAGGACTCGAGACACTCGGGCGTGTAATCAAAACCGTTGTGACGACTACTATCGCTTCGCCCACGTTGACCAGCCAAGCGATCAGAAAGAACTTTTGGAAGCGGTTTAGGTAGTTCCGGCTTTTGTTGCTAAGCCGTGTGAGCCGATTGAGGCCACCATCGCTCACTTTTCGGTTCCTCTCGTCCTTTGTCCGCTCTCGCGCAGGCTATCACCCGCCGCGGCCCTGGAGAACAGCGACGAGGGACAAGGTTGAAGGTCATTTACCGCTCAGTGGAAACCTGTGCGGTAAGGGATCCTCCACCCGGGCGGCGAACACACTCCTTGATCCACAATCTGGCGGCCTTGATTAGCTCGATAATAAGAGGCGGCACAGAGTCCGAGATCTGTCTCGATATGCTCTTGATTGAATCTGAACCGCGAGCCTTTTTGGGGGAAAGCCATGGTTTCCTTGGCAGGGACTGTCCGAAGAGGAGCACTTGCCGGCGCTGGAGTTGCAGCTGCGTCTCTTCTCAGCATGGTGCTTTTAGGCGTCTACATGTCGAATTACTTGGGTAGCCCCCTACTTCTTGCGCTGATACTCCTTTTTGTGGCGGCCTGCGGAGCTGCAGTTGGGGCAATCGTTGGCTGGGCAACCTGGCACGTCTATTCACGACCAATGAGCTGGGCTTGGGGCCGCCCGGCGCTATTCGTTGTCACGGTGTGCGGTGTTTACGGACTGTGGAACTGGACCTATGGCCTTGCTCAGCTCAGCAACGGTCGGGGAATGGCTATGTGCTTCTTTTGGAGTTTGACGGCAGCGTCCCTGTCGTTCCTAGAGGGGCGCCGGATAGCCCGCTCATCACAGGCAAGAGCATGATGAAATGTTGCCTTGGCGAAGCCGGTGTTTGGTAGTGCCCGGAATAGGATCGTTTACCGGGCGTTGCTTTCCAGAACGCGAAGGTTTCGCCTATCCAAGTCGCCCAGGTGGTCTTTCCGTGAATGCAGCCACCAATTACGGACTCCCTTGACGTCCGGTAGAGGATTGCCGTTAGGGTCGCTTCATGGAGAGCCGGCACCGGTACGTTAATACGGTTGATGCCAGTGTGGACGCTGCACGGGCGTCGTGTGGAAGGGCGCGATGAGTTCGAAAGGCCGGGTCGGTTCTGCACTCGGTGTCGTGGGGGCGGGTCTCCTGCTCATCCGCCTGTTCGTCGAAACGGACAGGGCGCTCCGCTACCCGGACGGTGCGAAGGTTTTGGGGATTGCCTTGCTGATCGTGGCGGCGATCGCAGTACCGTGGTTTGCCTGGGTGTTTCACCGCGCCAGGACCTTCAAGGCCCGGCTGCAGCAGGAACACCCGGGCGCCCTGATAGTGGATACTTTCTGGACCCCCAAGGAACTGGGAAGATTCCTCAAGAAGGGGTTCTTCACCGCCGAAACCAGGGGACTCGGATTCATCCTCGACGTGGTCGCGGACAGCCGAGGTATTGAGTTGGTCCGGGAGGGCCGGCGGCCTGTCTATTTTGGGCTAGTGCCATGGGACCACGTTATCGCCGTCCAGATGGAAGAGTTCCGCAAACCCCTCGGCCGCCGGCCCTTGCTGGTCCTCGAGGTCGACTCCTGGAATACGCCCTACGTTGCCGCCATCCGGCTGCTCCCCTCCGGCCGGCAGAACCGGGAAAGCGGGGCAGCCCTCGCGGAACTGATCCTGGCACAACGACCCCGGGAGCTGTTCCGCGACCCGACCTGACGGTAGCGCAGGGGCCTGTCTGACCGGGCGGGCCGTGACCGGGCTGCCGTCGTGCTCCTGGGACGAGTTTTGTGGGATGCTCGTAGTGTAAGCAGCAGGATGTTTACTCTAAAGGGCCTGTGTTCGTCAGAACACGGGCCCTTTGCTGTCCCTAGCACCAGTGCGTCCAGGAGGTACCTGCGGGCGCGGCGTTTAACCCGCACAGAGCCGGCAGATGTTCGGTAAGGGATCCCCTTCCGGGCAGGAATACCATCTCGAAAGCCACTCCCCAAAGATCCTTAATGCTCCTCTGACTGCATCAGATGCCCGGCATATCGGGTGTTAGATTCTGTGGATGGGGACCTCGAAATTAAGGAAGCTGCCATCGGGCTGGCAATGGATAGGGCCGGCTGAGCCGTTCATCAACTGGCTGGATCCTGACGTTTTCCTGATGTATCCCTTTGCGGCAGGGCACGTTCTGCCTCATGGGAGTGAAGACAGCACCTGGATTTTGCACGCTCAGTACGTGTGTCCGATCGGCGTGAACGCTGACGATTTGGGTGAGTTCTGGCCAGGCCAAGGATTTTCTCCTCGACCTCCGCACGGATGGCGGCGGGTACTTTGGAAGGACGTCGCTGAGGCAAAGGGGGTTGCTCTACGGGGGCCTTTGTCCGAGCGGGGCGAAGCTCCTCCTTGTGATGGTTGGGAGGCAGTCATAGATGGCCCGCTGTTCGAGGCCGCAACCGAAGATGCCTTCGTTGTTCCTGCTGAGGGGTCAATGAGCCAACTCGAGCTGGAAAAATTGATACCGATACTTGCGGCGCAGACGACAACTACGCGCATGCACGGAGTGCTTTCCTATATGGACTCCTCAGGCTACCTAGCTGTTCCTGGGGACCCAGAGGGTATTCGCTACGCGCTCAGCTTTGAACTCACCGGCATGGTCAGCAATTTACTGACTGTTTCCGATCCGAACGACCGGGTCACTCCTGAACTATGGTGGCCCGAAAACCGCGCTTGGCTTGTCTGGAGCGACTACGACCTGATGGGAAGCAAAATTTTCGGAAGCCGGGCGCTTATTCAACAAGTAAGGGAACACCCTGACATCGAAACGCTTGATTGGTTTCCCGACTCAGCACACTGAATCGGGGGTTTTGAGCCATCAGACAGCGGCTCGCGCTTTGGCAAAGAAAGCAGCATGCACCCCTTAGACTCCAGCGCGCCCGCGTCCGATAAAGGATACCTTTACGGACAGTCGAACCCTCTCCCTATTCCGGCCCTGTCATCGTCGCAAAATCCAGTCCACGGGATAGCCAAGCTCCTCAAGAGTTAGGAGCAGCGGTTCCGGAGGGGCCGCGAAGACATAGATCTCAAAGCCTTCACCGCAGATGTGTATTCTCGTGGAAAACAATGCTCGGGTGGTAAACACCTCGGAGACTTGGTCTCTACGGAAGTGCCATGGCCCGAGAATAAGCCCAAGACCGAACCGAAACCTAAAATTGAGTTCCCCCTCGGTCGCAGTGAGCTCGACGAGCGGCGTCGTGGCTCGGATTGTCCGGTACTCGATTCCGACATTGATTCGATAAGGTTCCATCGGCCTGCGTCTCCCCGGTCAAAGTGTGTTCGCTAAAAGTACCGTGCGGCAGGGCAACGCGGCGGCCAACGCACGTGGCGTCCGGTAAGGGATCGCTTACCGGGCACTTAAGGCCTGCGTTTGGGCGGTCGGGCGCCGAGCGGGCCTCCGCTTGCGCCGTAAAAATGGCCGCAAGGACGATGTGAAGCCCTTTTGTTGTGGGAAACACTGGGGCTAGATCTCCCGGGGGCTCTAATTGCATCGCGTGACGCGTCGTTTCAGCGCTTATCGTCAGGCGAAAGAACTTCAATGCTGCGGTCGTTGCCCCTATGTATTGTCACGACGACGCCACTTGACCAGTCCGCCATTCCGGCCTCGACTTCGGATTTCAGCGCGCTGAGGCTCTCGTCGTCGGGCGCATACTCCTTGTTCATCGAGAATTCGATTCGGCACCATGGCATCGTCCCGCCGTCGCCCCAAGTGCTGTTTATGGATGGCGCGGACCCGATGGACTTCTCGATGACCGGAGAGAGCTCGTTCGCAAGACCGTCACAGTCGTCGGATGCGAAGTAGTCGCCCACGCAGCCACCTAGCAGTGGGGTCAGCAAGAGAAGCAGCCCAGCTCTGGCTAACGCGCGTTTCATGCTCAGACCCTAACAGTCACGGCAGATACCGCCTCATGACGTGCCCATTAGCCAGTGGTTCACCGGAATTTTTAGGCGCCCGCCTAGGGATCCCTGAGCGGGCATCAATATGCCTCGTCGGGGCAGTAGTTACTGAGTGACTCGGGGATTTAGGCGCTTACCACCTGTAGGTGCACATTTCCTGGTTCGCGAAGGTCATCTACCCAAATGCCAATCCGTGCTGTTCCTGCTGGAACTTTGTACTGCGACAGCTCTTCACCATCAACAGTTTCTAGGGTCAATTCTCCGTCCGGGCAACCAATCACTTTCGACGCAAGCAGAATGAGCTCCTGTGAGGGTTCCTGCCCAGACAGGTGAATTGTGGTGTCGCCGTCCATTTCGTGAGTCCCACCGACGATGAGAGCGTCGTCGCTCGCCCAAACTAGACCTTCAGCGGTGACATCAGGAAGCGTCGCTTCTTGAGAACCCAGCACGAGGAAGATCGCGTTAGGCAACGGGGCATGGACGGTGACGTTCATTGGGCTCTCCTCTTAGGGTTGGTCAGCCTTGCACCTCTACAGCACCTACCCCTGCTGCGGCTCGACTGTCTGGTCAGGGATCACCTAGAGGCGCTCCGAGTCCGCTATATCGGCGGTCCTTCGCTCATCAGCACGGACGATACCGTCACGAACCGCCGCTCTAATCACAAAATAGAGGACATAGAAAAAGACGGCGCCACCCACCGCCAAGAGGACAACGAAATTCAGCGGACCAGCATCCACAACTCCCCCAAAGATGTTCATCTTTGTTCAAACCAGATTGAGCATAGCCTCAACTGGCTGACAGCACGGTCAAAGCAATCCAA
Source organism: Pseudarthrobacter sp. AG30 (assembly GCF_003116525.1). Taxonomy (NCBI): domain Bacteria; kingdom Bacillati; phylum Actinomycetota; class Actinomycetes; order Micrococcales; family Micrococcaceae; genus Pseudarthrobacter; species Pseudarthrobacter sp. AG30. The sequence continues at coordinate 5,411 of NZ_QEHL01000001.1, forward strand.
GTGAGCGCCCGCCTGGGGACCCTTTACCGGACATTACTTCACGGTCCTGTGCCTACTGCTTAGGCATCCGATGCTGAATTGGTGAGACACCGTTCCTTGAGGAGCTCTATGCTCGCATGGCTGGCTGCCAGCTGGAGCGTGGTGTTCGTGGTGTTGTCTGACCTGATTGTCATCGCGAGACCTCCGGGAAAAACAGTCCAAGGGGCTTTTACGGGCTCTCCGACAGCCGTGGGCGCAGAGTAGATTTCCATTGCCCCGCCAAGAGGTCCGCTCTCGGTTGCACCCAGCTGGAAGATTAGTCGGTTTGGTTCTGCGCGTGCATAACCTCGGGCCCATCTACTCCGAAGTCCGGATCCGGGCTCTCTGTGGGCACATTCGAAAAGACCTCGTCCCGCATCCTCGGCCGACCGTTTCTTTCGCATCGGAGCAATGACCACGAGCTGGATGGCTGTTATGAGGACGATGCCAACCGTGATCACGATGACCAACGCAAGCCACCAGCCCAAGACGGTCTGCAAAGGGACAAAGAGGATGCCGGCCAAGAAGACCAGCGGCAAAGAACCGAAGGCATCGTATGCCCGTTCCAGCCTGCTCCTCGGCGTTGGTTCCAAGTCCGGCTCGCGCATGGAAAACCTGCCTTCCCGTGATGTCGGGAGTCTAATCACCAGGACGGTCTTTGATAAGGCCGGTCGTGGTGACGGCCAGCCGGTTGAAGGATCCTGTCAGGCTGACCGTAAGCCGATCCTTCACTGGACGCCAGGTAATGTGCCAGAGTCAGTTGAATGAGTTCCGCGAGGGGGAACTTCCGTGGTGTCACAGGATCAAAGACGGGATGCGGTCGACGACCTCATACGCTTGCGTCGTCCAGTACGTGAATCGTTGGCTCAATTGTCGACGTTTGAATGGTCCTCTCAGGCGGAACTAGCCACTGCTTTTGCACGGGATATCGCTCATGCCCTCGACAAGTTCTGGACCGGAAAGCTGAGCGCAGAATATCTTTGCGCATGGGCAGAAGAACTGCAGGGTCGCGAAGATATCGCGCTGAATCCCGAGGATCGCGATTTCCTGCCGGATGCGCTCTTCCAGCTGTCCACACCCGAGATTTGTGGGTCCGCAGAGGATGTAGCCGTTGTCCTGAGACAGCGGCTGACCTAACCTGCAGGGACCCGAAAGGAAGCAGCAGAGAGTTCGTTGAGGGATCCACAATCGGGCACATGTGCGCCCTTTGAGCCACCGGCTTACGGGCGTCGCTTCGAGCCTCCCAACAGAGGAATCCAATGACTCCTTCGCGATCCGAGCGATGATTGAGCCCATGACAAGCTCCTGCATCTTGGTGGGCCTGTTCAACATGCTCAGGCCTGAGGGGAATGTCCTGTCGGGCGTCTTTACTGGCCTAGGCGGTCTGGTAATCGTCCTAACGACTTACACCGTTGACAGGAAAACGAAGGCGTCTAAGAGATCTAATATCAAGCCCTGAGAAGCTCAAGGCGGAGTAGCGTTCTGAAGTAGCCATCCGGCTAGATTGACGCGCACAACAGCGTCCGGCTGCAGAAGACCGGCCTCGGAAGCCAGCAACCTTGAATCGCGACCGCAATGAAGATGCCTGAAAAGTCATCGGAACGCGTTCGGTAGAGGATCGTTCGTCGGGACGCTTCAGGCAGGATCGATGTCTGCGATCTGGACTGCTGTACGCAGATTGTCGAGGCGGAAAATCCCTGCCGGCACTTGCTCGTCGCGCAGGGTGGTGAACTGGATCTCTTCAAGGTCAGCTGCAGCGAGACGCATGGCATGCTCTAGCCTGAACCGTCGTTCTCAAAGAGAGGGGCAACGTTCTCTAGGACCGACTGGGTTTCAGCAAGCGTGCTGGTTCCGTTCTCTAGATTTTTGATGGCCTCCAGCACCTTCTTGGCAGGGCGGACGTTGTGATTGTTCATCATCAGGCGGCTGGGGAGGTGCGCATGCGGCCAACCCAGTGCTTGACCGCAAGGACTTTGAAGGCCGCCCTAGCGGCGTCCCTGAAGGTGCTCGATTTCCACTACGGTTACATGATGATCGCTGATTTCATGAGAGACGCGGCTCGGTCCATGCCGGTGCACCCGACTCCGTCTGACGTGACCGCCCTGCGCGTGTGGCATTGCAAATACAAGTCGCTGGAAAGCCTCTCAACTTTCACCAATCTAAAAACGCTTGTCATTGCGACGTATCCAGACGCTGACCTGACGCCCCTGCACAGTCTGAGCCAGCTCGAGTATCTAAGAGTCATGCACATGCCGAAGGTCTCCGATCTAGGCCCCCTCGGTCAGCTGCAAAAACTGAAGACAATCAGGCTCAGCACACTCCCGAGCTGGGACTCATCTGGGAAGAAGACGATTGTGCATTCGCTGGCCCCTCTAACTGGGCTGCCGCATCTCGCTCACCTCGAGCTCTTTGGGGTGCTTCCCGAGGACGGCAAACTAAACGTCCTGGAGAACTGTCAGTCTCTGGAGTCAATTCGTGTGAGCAAATACAGGAAAAGTGAAATAGAGCGCATCTACCAATTAACTGAAGTGACCAACTCGTTTGCGCCTCCTCCAGGCGTGGACGCCTGGAGCTAAAGAAAAGCCAAAGTCCTCCTACGTCCCCTCATGAACATGGGAGTCAATGCGCGGTGAAGGATCCTTCACCGGATCCCTCTGCGGGCGGAGAGGTCCCAATCGCCCTGGGTCATCCGTTTCCGGTCGCTGCTTCACCGCTCTTTGATTCAAAGCTCCGGCCGGGTGTGCCAGATTCCAGCGCCTGCAAGGCGCCTGGGAGTGCAATGACGGTGCTGATGAAGCTGAGGTCGATGTCCAAGTCTGGCCGCGTTTGGCGCCATTCCAGCCCCCACACCCGAGTTCCGTTGCGCCGAATCCATGACATGCTGCGATTGACCCATCTTTCATAGTCCTTGGAAACTTGCGCCATCAAATCTGCTTGTGAGCCTAGCGAGCTGGGCAAGATCGCGTCTGGGCGAAGACGAGCAGGAGACCACAAGATGATGGGCGAAGCATTGGCATCCATCAAGGCTTCATCCTCAGCGGGAGCGAACGTCTCCCAGTTCAATCTATTGAATACGGCGGAGACAGAGCCACCTTGCATGGCTGCATCACCGGCACGTACTGGAACGGGCAAGCCGAGCTGGTGATTAACCACCATCACGCGTGATTGCTCAAGCGCATCTTCCCGGTTCAATGCCGTCAGTGGCGTCGTGATGAGTGGCCATGGATGCAAGGTCACCTTTGCGGGCTCACCCAAATAGTCGAGCAGCATCATTTGATCTTCAAGAGTCGCGAAGTAATGAACTGCGGTCACCATGAGTGGAGTCTTTCACGCCTTATCGCAGATTAAAGGACCGCCCGTTAGACGATCGTCCCCCGGACGTGCCGGCGCTGCCCATCGACTCTCTCCAAATCTGCGTGTTTCCTCCAAGGCCGGATTCCCGTATACCCCGCCCGAATTAATGCCCGGTGAAGGGGCCTTATACGCTACAGCCCAATCATGCTCATCGGTAATGCCCGCTGCTCGACCAGCTACCAGGACCTCACCGCCCAGCGTCATGCCCTCCACGGCCTGGGAGCCGACGACGACATGGTCCACGCCGACCACGGATTTGCCGGCACTAAGCGTGACCGGCCCGGCCTGAAAAAGGACCTGGCGGCGTGCCGCAACGGCGACACCTTCGTTGTCACCAAACTTGACCGGTTGGCAAGGTCCCTGCCGGACGCAAGGGATATTGCCGACGAACTCACACGCAAGGGCGTAATCCTCAACATCGGAGGCAGCATCTACTATCCCCATGACCCGGTTGGAAAGCTGCTGTTCAACGTCCCTGGCATGGTCGCGGAATTTGAATCCGACCTTATTCGCGCCCGGACCCGTGAAGGCATGGCGGTGGCGAACGTGATCGCTCCCCGGCAGTGAGGGCACGGCCTTGGAGCTTTCGTGCCGAAGACTCTCGACCAAAATGACGCCTCCTGCAGTGGACTTTGAACACTCCGATTTCCATACCCGTCTGCACACGTCCCGTACTTTCGGGGCAGCGTGTGCAGACGACTTCGGAAAATGAAAGCCACTTTGATTGCCAGTCATCGAGAGGGATCGTGACTTTTTCGAAGCCGGCATAGTTGGCGTCAGCCTACGCTCTGGCGTCGCCACCCATCTCTAGATCTGGGCCCGCCGCTCTGCGCGGACGGCCGCTGCTTGAGGCGTGGGATCCTGACGACGTCCGCCGGCAGTACACGCCATACATCGATACCTACGGCCCGGTCCCCTGGACCCGCACCAGCTCAGCGGCGAAGAGGCCTTCTGGCTGCGGACCGGGGTCATTGACGCGTGGCGGGCGTTCCCCTGGGAGGACCCCGGCCTGCCGCCGGAACTCCTCACCCGCGAATTTTCCGGGTCAGGGCGTAGGACCCCACCGCCTATGCCGCCCGAACCGCCGCCAGTTCCGCCGCCAGGAAGTCCAGGGCGGGCTGCCCCTCGGGAAGCCCTGCCGTGTGGTTGAGGTGGCCGTGGACGGCACCCCGGGCCAGGAAGGAGGACACCGGAACCCCGGCCCGCTCCAACGAGGAAGCAAAAAGCTCGGTCGAGCCGCGGGCGTCGTCGTATTCGCAGGCCAGGAGCGCTGTGGGCGGAAGGCCGGCGGGATCGGCATACCCGGGCATCGCATAGGACGGCGCCATGCTGACAGGTCCGCCCACGTAGTTCTCCGCCGTGCGGATGCAGTCCTCCAGGGTGAACCGTAAATGCCGGGGCAGGCCGGCCATGACCGCCTCGTCGAGGCCGCCGGCCGGCGGCGGGAGTTCGGCATGAAGGAAGGGGTAGGCCAGCAGGAGCTTGGCCGGCAGCGGCTTGCCCGCGTCAACCAGGTAGAGCGCGGCGCCCACGGCAAGGTTGCCGCCGGCACCGGCACCGCCCAAACAGAGCAGGTCCGGATCCAGCCCCAGGGATGCGGCGTTCTTCCGCGCCCAGAACCATCCCGTCAGGGCATCGTCATGCGGAATGGGGTAGGAGACCCCGTCCCGTGCCAGCCGGTAGTCAACGGACAGCACCGGCGTCCCCCGGTCCGCAAGCACCCGGGCCAGGTAATCAGATTCGGGAATGTCCACGCTGCCGCTGACGAAGCCGCCGCCGTGCAGCCACACCAGGGCCGGGCTGCCGGTTCCGGATGCTTCGCCGTAGATCCGGAGCGACACCGGCCCGTGCCGCCCGTCCGCAGTGACCGTGTGGATGGGGACGTCGGGGCCAGGCGTCCGGACGGCGTCGGGATTCAGGAACCGCGGGCCTTCAGGGCTGGCAAGGTATTCGGCGAAACCGTCGGCGGTTCCCCCCGGGCCGCCGGCCGTGGGAGCCTCCGCGGCAACCGCCGTCGGCTCTGTCCGTGGTGTCATGGCGTGCCCAGCTTCCTGGAGAAGTAGCGGACGGCAGAGTCGAGGATGTCCGCCATCCTGTCCTCCGCGCCGAAGAAGCAGTGGTCGGCGCCCTCGATGGTCACCACCTCATGCTCCACCCCCGCCTCGGCGAGCGCAGCGGCCAGCAGGTCGGTCTGCGAATGCGGTACCAGCCCGTCGGAGTCACCGTGCACCAGGAGGAACGGGGCGGCGCCGGCGTCCACGTAGCTGACCGGGCTGGCCGCAGCCAGCAGCTCCGGATCATCCGAGCCGCCCACCAGCATGTACTCAGGCTGCAGGGACATGCCCGGCGGCACCGCCGCGGTCAGGGCAGCGGGAAAAAGGCCCTCAGGCATGGACATGGGAGGGATGTCCACCAGCGAGGAAACACCGTAAAAGTCGACGACGGCGCTGACGCCACTGGAGTGCCCCTGCGCACCAAGTCCGCCTTCAAGGTCGCCGTGGTTGCCCGTCAGTCCAAGGAGGGCCACCAGGTGGCCGCCGGCAGATTCACCCCAGGCGCCGAATCGGTCCGGGTCGATGTTCAGCTCTGCGGCAAATTCGCGCAGGTACCGGACGGCGGCTTTGAGGTCGTGGAGCTGGGCGGGGAAGGGTGCCTCAAGGGAGTGCCGGTAGTCAGCGGTGGCACAAGCGATGCCGGCCTCGTTGAGCAGCCGGAACACCGAGTTGGGTGCGAACGTGGGCGGCAGTTCCCGGCGGTCGCCCAGCTGGAACGCGCCACCGTGCACCCAGAGCACCAGCGGTGTTGGGCCGGACGCCTGGCGCGGCAGCCAGATGTCCAGCTTCAGCGGCCGGAACCCGATGGCCCGGGCATACGTGATTTCCCGGTGCACGGCGGACACGTCGGAGACCTGCTCCGGTGTTCCGGGCGCGTCAAAGACGGGGAACGCCGGAACGTCCCTGCCGCCCGGCCGGGAAACGTCAGGACGGGCGGGGTCGAGTATGCCGGTAGCGTCTTCCACTGTCATAGTGTGCTCCTCATCAGTTCGGGTTTGGCAGCGTCCCCACCGGTGGCGGCAACGAAAGTATGGATTCCCGGCCCGACGACGACGGCCGGTTCGCCGGGCAGCAGCACCTCCGCGGTGGTGCCGGCGGGGATCGTGGCAGTGAGCGTCAGCCCGGCGTCGTGCTGTTTCCCCGGTGACGCTGCCCCCTCCGCCACGGCCCACTCCACCTGGATCAGGCCGCGCGGCCCCAGGTGGGAGGTGGAGGCGGAGGCCAGCCCGGCGCCGGGGCGTGGCTCGATGATGATCCGTTCCCAGCCGGCGCTTCCCGGTGCCTGGCGCAGCCCGGCCGTATACCGGTGCAGGAAGGTCACCACGGCCCCCTTGCTGTAGTGGTTGAGGGATTGGTGTGCGGTGCCCGCGGCGTCGATGCCGTTCCACAGCTCCCACACGGTGGTGGCGCCGCGGTCCACCATGGCCAGCCAGGACGGTTCCGTGTCCTGCATAAGCAGCTGGTAGGCCAGGTCCAGTTCACCGTTGTCGGCCAGGACGGGGAGCAGGTATGGCGTGGCCAGGAAGCCCGTGCCCAGGTGCGTGCCGGCGTCCCGGATCAGCTCCGCCAGCTGCGCGGTGACCCCGGCGCGGCGGTCGGGGCCGACCAGGCCGAAGGCCAGGGCACGGACGCAGTTGGCCTGGCTCGGTTGGGTGACGCGGCCGTCCGGGCCGAGGTATTCCGTTTCCCAGGCGTCCCGGATCCGGCCCGAGAGTTCTGCCAGCTCGGCAGCCTCGTCGTGGCGGCCCAAAACACTCACGATGCGTGCCATCAGGTCCGTGGTGTGGCGGTAGTAGGCGGTGGCCACGATGCCGTTGTCGGCGCTGCGGGCGGCGAAGAGGTCCGGCTCGGGACCGTCCGGCTCCATCCATTCGCCGAAATGGAAGCCCGTGTCCCACAGGCATTGTTCGTGCGGTGCCGGGGTGGGGTGCGCGGCGGCCCTGGCGGGGTGCCGCCGGGTTTCGGCGGAGGTCCGGACGAAGCCGAGCCAGCGCTTCATCGCGTCAAAGTTTTCGGCCAGGATCGAGGCGTCACCGGTGGCCAGGTAGAGCTCCCACGGCACCATGACGATCGCGTCGCCCCAGCCGGCGGAGCCGTTGGTGAAGCCCATGAAGTCGGCCGAGGTGACGGCGGGGCCGGCCGACGGTGAAATATTGGCGATGACGCCGTTCTGCCATTGGTCCGCGCGGACGTCCCGCAGCCACTTGCGGGAGAACCCGGTGACGTCGTAGAGGTAGGCGGCGGCGGGGACGAACAGCTGCCAGTCTCCGGTCCAGCCGGCTTTCTCGCGCTGGGGACAATCGGTAGGGACTTCGCAGGAGTTCCCCAGGAAGCTCCATTCCGCGATGTCGTGGAGCGTGTTCAGCCGCTCGTCGCTGCACCGGAAGGTGCCGATGCGTTCCAGGTCCGTCCGGACCAGGCAGCCGGTGACGTCCTCGGGATGCAGGTCCCGGCGAAGACCCTGCACGGACACGTACTGGAAGCCATGGGTGGTGTGGCGGGGTTCGAAGACCTCGCCGGGCGCGCCGGAGGAGATGACCGTGTCCACCTGGCCGGCGTCGAGGAACGCCCCAGGTGAGCGGAAATCATGCGGGCGCAGGTGGTCCCGGGTGACGTCGCCGTCACCGCCGAGCGCCTCGGCGTATTCCAGCGTGACGATGTCGCCCGGCGCCCCCAGCTGGGTGAGGCGGATCCAGCCGTGGATGTTCTGGCCGAAGTCCACCACCTGGTTGCCGCTTGGAAGGCGCGTGATGGAAACGGGGGTGAGTTCCCGGGTGACCCGGGTGGGCGGGGCGAGGGGTCCGGCCAGTGCGTCCACACTGCCGGGACGGACGACGGCGGGACGGGGCAATGGTGCCGTGCCGGCGGAAAGTGCGCGGCCGGCGTCGTCCGATCGAAAATCGACGCGCTGGCCTGCCATGAGGTCCGCGCTGGTGATCTCCGTGGCCGACACCTGCCACGTCGCGTCCGTGCCGATGACCTGCCTGCCCGCCCCGGACTCCAGCTCGAGCTGCGCCAGGAGGGCGGTGTCCGTGCCGTACGTGTCGGCGTCGCGCGTGTAGCCGAAGCTGCCGCGGTACCAGCCGTCGGTGAGGACGGCGCGGATGGTGTTGACGCCTTCGCGGAGCAGGCCGGTGACGTCGTGGGCCTGGACCTGGAGGGTGGTGTTGTAGCTGGTGGAGCCGGGGGTGAGCTGCTGGTCTCCGACGCGGCGGCCGTTGATGAAGAGCTCGTAGATGCCGTGGGCAGTGGCGTAGGCGCGGGCCTGCTCCGGGGCGGTCTGCAGGGTGAAGGTTTTTGTGAGGGCCCAGCCGGGCCGCTCCCCGGGGGCGGGGACGTTCTCATCGCCGGGCCCGATCCACTGCGCCGTCCAGTCGGAGGCGTGCAGGAGGCCGAGCTCCACGGACATCGGTTCGGACCAGCCGCTGGCCGTTTCGGTGCCGGCGGGGTCGATGTTCCAGGTGCGGACCCGCCACTTGAACCGGCTGCGGGAGTCCAGCGCGGGGCCGCTGTAGGGGATGCCGCCGCTTTCAGCCGACTCCACCCTGCCGGTATCCCAGCCGTTGCCGGCGCTGATCCGGTAGGCGGCCTGGCGGACGGTTCCGGCGGGCGGTGTCCAGCTGAGCCGGGGTTCGCGGATGGTCAGGCCCATCGCCTCGGACAGGTGTTCGGCCCGAAGCCGGGTGGGGGCGGTCATGCGGCGGGACTCCTGGAGTGCGGTTGCTGGGAGTTCCAGCTTCGTGTGCCGCCACCGGTCCCCCACAGGGTGCTTTCAATGGTTGGAATAGTATTGTGGTTCAGCTCACTGCGGGCCACCGCAACGATCCACGGCGCGAGGAACCACTGCCATGACTGCCACCCCGGAAACGGATACCCCGCCTGCCCGCGGCAAGCGGCCGAAACAGGGCGAACCGGTCATTGACCGGGCGCTGAGCCTGCTCGCTGTCTTCTCGGACCGGCGCCGGGCACTGACCCTGTCCGAGTTGGCCCGGTACGCGGAGATGCCGGCGCCCACGGCGCTGCGGCTGATCGCCCGGCTGGTGGCGTGGGGTGCATTGGAACGGCTGGACGACGGCCGCTATGTGGTGGGGGTCCGGCTGTGGGAGGTGGCTTCGCTGTCGCCGCGCGGGCATGGGGTGCGGGAGATCGCGCTCCCCTACCTGGAGGACCTTTTCGAGGTCACCCGGCACCACGTCCTGCTGGCGGTGCGGGACAACGAGCAGGCGGTGCTGATCGAGCGTCTGTCCGCGAAGGACGCCACCGAGGTGGCGTACCGGGTGGGCGGCCGGGCACCGCTGCGGTCCACGGCCGTGGGCCTGGTGCTCCTGGCCGGAGCGGACCAGCAGTTCCAGGAAACCATCCTGAAGCGGCCGCCGGAGATCGAACCCGGCGTATCCGAGATGCCCGAGGGTCAGCTGCGCCGGACCTTGTCCGATGTGCGGCGGACCGGCATCGCCATGATCCGCCGCAGCCTGCCCTCCCGGACCGTGTCCGTGGCTTCGCCCATCTTCGACGCCCAGGGTGCCGTGGTGGCGTCCCTGTCCATCGTGGTTCCGGACGGCTCCACGCCGCCGAACGTCCTGGGCCCGGCGGTCCGCGCCGCCGCCAGGGCGGTGTCCCGCAACCTCGGCTTCCAAGCACAGGCAAGCGCGGACGTCAGGACGCACTCCCAGGGGTAGCGGCGGCACCGGCCGCGTCAGTCCTGGCCGCCTCAGTCCTTGCCGCAATAGTCCAGGCGGCGAACCACGACGTCTCCTTCCACGGCGTAGGCGCCGAAGGCCCGCCCGGTGAACGCCTTGGCGGTTTCAAACGCCCAGTGCCTGCCGTCCAGTTCGGTGAGCAGCACCTCACTGGCACGGCCATCCGGGGCAGCATCAGGTGCCGCAGGCCGGGCGAGGAGGCGGATCCTGTCGCCGCCCACGGCCCCGGCCCTGAAGTCCCGCGACGGCGGCTCGGCCAGGATCGCCAATTCAACGTCACCGTGCGGGAGCGTTGCCTCCCAGGTGCGGTCAAAGCCTGCGACGACGGCCCGCGCGGTGACCGTCACACCTGCGCTGCTGCTGCCGGCTTCAACGCCGAACCAGCTGTCCTCCGCATTGCGCACGGCGATGCCGCCGCTCCCGCCGGTGACGTCCAGGACGGCCCGCAATTCGATGCCGAGGTGGCGCTGACGCTGCCCGACGAAGGCGGGCCGGGGCGCGTCAAGGGTGTTCCCACCACCAGTGATGACAAGTCCCCGATCCGTTGGCGTGGTGAAGTCCGATGGTGTCCGCCGGACTCCAATCCAGTGCAGATGGTCCAGGCCGGCACCCGCGGTGAAGTCATACCCGGCCCGTTCCCGCAGGACGGCGGAAGGCACCGGCATGCTCGCGTATGGCCAGTCGTCATCCCAGTCCACCGTGGTCAGGAAGGTTTCGCGGCCCAGCGGGGAGAACGCCTGGGTGAGGCCCACCGGACGGACGCCCAGCAGCACCATGGCGGTGCCGCCGTCGGGAAGCTCCACCAGGTCTGCGTGCCCGGTGTTCTGGATGGGCGAGCCCGTACCGGCCGCGGTGAGGATGGGATTGTGCGGCGCCGCCTCGAAGGGTCCGTCCGGGCGGCGCGAACGGGCCACCGTGACGGCGTGGCCCCTGTCCGTCCCGCCCTCGGCCGCCAGCAGGTACCACCAGTCGCCGCGCCGGTAGAGGTGCGGACCCTCAGGCGAGTAGAGGCCGCTGCCCCGCCAGAGCGGCCTGGGCTCCTCTAAGGCTGTCCCGGTCTCCAGATCCACGCGGACCTGCTGGATCGCGTCCGGGTGCCGGGCGAAGGTCACGTACGCGGTTCCGTCCTCATCCCAGGCCAGGTCCGGGTCGATGCCGTCCACCGCATCGATGACAATCCCGTCGCTCCAGGGGCCGGCGGGGTCTGTGGCCGTGAACAGCACGCAGCCGCGGCCCCCGAGGAAGACCGAGACGATCAGGTGGAACACGCCGTCCCGGTACCGGAGCGTCGGCGCCCAGACCCCTCCGGGCGTCGGGACGTTGGCAACGTGGACCTGCTCCTCACGCGTGGCCACATGCCCGATCAGCTCCCAGCTTTGCAGGTCCTGGCTGTGATAAACCGGCAGTCCGGGGAGGTATTCGAACGATGACGTCACCACGTAGTAACCGTCCGGGGTACTGACAATGGTCGGGTCCGGGTTGAAGCCGGGAAGGATGGGGTTGGAGTGCATCCAGCCATCCTTTCGCCTGGCCCGGCCCACCGTGTGGCCTTATTTCATTCGTTGAAACGCGTTCCGGGGCCGGCGGGGTGGGCCGCTACGCGAAGTTGCCGCGGCGGAGCTCAACATCCTGGATGCCGGACAGGCGCACGGTGGTCCGGTGGCCGTTCCAGATGACCTCCCGGTGGACGGGCGCGGCAGACCGCAGCACGGCGCTGTCCAGGACGCCCCCGGACCAGCGGATGTCCACCTCGATTCCACCCACCGCCCGCAGGCCGGTCACCGATCCCTCGCGCCATGATTCCGGCAGGGCAGGCAGCAGCCGGATGGCGGCCGGGTCCGACTGGAACAGCATCTCGGCGATGCCGGCGGTGGCACCGAAGTTCGCATCGATCTGGAAGGGCGGGTGGGCGGTGAAGAGGTTGGGATAGACCCCGCCGCGCCCGTCGAAGCCCTCCCCCGCCACCCGGAGTGCCAGGTTCAGGCTCTCCTCAGCTTTTGCCGCGTTGCCAAGCCGCGCCCAAAGAGCGATGCGCCAGGCCATGGCCCAGCCGGTGGACTCGGGGCCGCGGAGTTCCAGGGTCCTGGCAGCGGCGGCGGCGAGCGCCGGCGTGGCCTCCGGGTTCCACTGCAGCAGGGGATAGACGGCCGCCAGGTGGGAGGTGTGCCGGTGGTCCGGTGCATGCTCAGTGGCCGGAAACGACCATTCCCGGATTTCTCCCCGGTCACCGGTGGCCGGCCCGGGAAGGGCGTGCACCTTGTCCGCAAGGTCCGCCAGCCAGGGTGGGTCCTCCGCCAAGGCTGCGGCGGCGTGCCGTGCCGCATCGAGGAGCCCGCGGAGGAGGGAAACATCCATGGTGGAGGACCGGCTCACCGACGCCGGCGCGCCGTCCGGGGCGACGTACTGGTTCTCGGGAGAGGTGGACGGTGACGTGTGCGTTCCGGTCTCCGTATCCCCAATGATCCAGTCCAGTGCGAAGAGGCATGCCCCTTCGATGGCCGGCCAGGAAGCCCGCAACCGGCCGGCATCCCCGGTGTAGGCGTAGTGCTGCCAGGCTGACTGGACCAGCCAGGTGCCTCCCATGGCCCAGCTGGCCCACATGGAGTCGCCTTCGCCGGCGCCGGCGGCAAACGGGTAGCCCCAGGGATCCGTGTTGTGGTGGACCGCCCATCCCCGCGCACCGTACAGGGCGGCAGCGGCCGGGCCGGTGCGGGCAAGCGTGTCCACCAGCTGCAGCAGTGGTTCGTGGCATTCGGCGAGGTTGGCGGGCAGTGCCGGCCAATAGTTCATTTCCGTGTTGATGTTCACGGTGTAGTTGCTGCTCCACGGTGGCGGCAGTTCCTCGTTCCAGATGCCTTGGAGGTTGGCCGGGAACCCACCGGCGCGGGAGGAGGCAATCAACAGGTACCGGCCGTAGTGGAACAGGAGGGAGATCAGTGCGGTATCGGTCTTGTCCACTTCGAAGTCGCGGATGCGCTGGTCCGTTGGCTTCCCCGGACCGGAGCCTGCGCCGGCGTCCGGGCCGAGACCCAGGCGGACCCTGCCGTAAAGCCCGGCGTGGTCGGCCAGGTGGCGTTCCAGCACGGCCTCCGCGGAGTCCTGGAGGGCCCGCGCCACCCGGCCGGTGAGGAGCACGGCAAGGTCGCCAGGGGAACCGGCGGTGTTCGCGTGCCGGCCGGCGTGCGGACGGGCCAGCACCGTTCCTGTGGCAATGGCCAGCCGCACGGAACGTGCGCCCGTGACCGCGAGGACCCCCGCGGTGACGTCCGCAGCCCCGTCCGTGGCGATGCCGGCATGGACTGCTCCGGCGCGGGAGTCGCCGTCGTAATGGATATGCTCGGCAGTCCGCTCAAAGGCGGGCGCCACGTCGCTGGGCAGCAGCACCCGCAGGCGGAGCTCGTTCCCCCACTCATGCTCTGCGGCGTCCTGTCCAAGGGGCCGGATGCCGTCGGGGTGCAACCCGATCCGGACGGTGATGGGAGCGTCGGCGGTGATCTCGTGGATGATGACGGCGTCCGGGTGGGAGGCGAAGGTCCGGTGCCGGACCTCGGCGCCGTCAACCACGTATCGGTGCCCCGCGGTACCGGTCCTGAGGTCGAGCCACCGGGCGGGCCCACCGTCAACAGCTGCGGCGGACCCGGCAACGTCCACTGCCAGGACAGCGAACGGCAGGTATGCCTGCGAATGAGTGCCCTGGAATGCCAGCAGCAGCTCTTCCGCCCGCCGCACATCCCCGGCATCCACCGCCGAACGGACAGCGTGGAGCGTGGCCGGTCCGGCGGATGGGTCCAGTGCCGGTGCGGACCGGCTGGTTGGCCCGGACCACGCCGAACCTTCATTGAGTTGGAGGCGCTCGCCACCCACCAGGCCGCGAACCGTGGCCCCTGCGAGTCCGTTGCCTACCGGCAGGGACTCGACGAACCGTTCCGCCGGGCCCCGGTACCAGAGCACGTGGGCGGGATCGGTGCCCGGCGCTTCAACCGGCCCCGCGGATCCAGGCGATGCCCCCGCTTCAGCGCTCAGTACTCGCCCTTGATGACGAAGTAGGAGCCGCGGATGGTGCCCGCAAGCTTGGACTTCTGGCGGGCGAACTTGAAGCTGGACGCCAGTTCCTCCGGAACGTCCATGCCGTCCGAGAGTTTGAACCCGACCGCCCGCTTGCCGCCTTCCGCAATGCCGTACATGACGTTGATGGACAGCCCGGACTCATAGAACACGTACGTCATCCGCAGCCCGTCCACTTCGAAGGAGGACACCTCGAGCGGTTTGGACGAGATCACCAGGTTCCGCTCGGTGGAGAGGATGTTGTGGACATAATCAACCGTTTCCGGCGCCTCGTCCGCGGGGACCATGGTGAAGTCGTGGTCGTATTTGTTCTTGTAGTAGCGTGCCTCGTTGGCCCGCAGCCCGGCCAGCGCGTCGGCAACGGGCGACGATTCCAAACCAACGGTGGACACGTTCTTGAAATCCACGGTGTACGGCATGAGTCCTCCTGGGAATGGTCTTGTGCCACATCGTTGCAGATCAGCGCCTCCACTGCACCTCACTGATGCAGGCGGAGGCTGTTCCCGTCGATTCTTGCAGCTGTGAGCCGGACCCGTTCGTTCGGTGTGTCGTTCGGCCCCCGGCGGAGGTTCTGCGCCATCCGGGAGGCGCAGCGGCCTGGCCCAGGGGGCTGAGGAGGCCGTGAACAGCAGGAACGGCTCGCCAACGGCGGCGCGAAGATCATGGGACAGGCGGACCGCGCACATGCGGCCGTCCGCGGTCCCCGGTTCCTCCCGCGTCCCTTCCGCCCCGCGGCTGTAGACCAGCCACCGGGCGCCGGCGTCGTCAACGTGGAGTGTTCCATCCAGGCAGGGCTCGGCAGCCGGGGTGACCGGTCCGTCGCTCCACGGCCGGTAAGGGCCGGTCGCCGCATCGGCAGCGAGCACCACAACGCCCCGAGGGCGCGACCGGGACGATGTTGCGAGCGTGGCAAACATGAAAAACCGCCCGTCCAGCGCGTACACCTCCGGAGCCCAGAACTGGGTGTCCGCCCAAAAATCCGCCGGCGGCCGGAAGGCGGCAAAGGGGCCGTCCCAATGTTCCAGGTCCTCGCTGGTGTAGCAATCAAAGCCGGTGGCCGGTCCGCCCCAGACATTTTCATCGCTGGTCCCGAACAGGACGAACCCGCCGGGAGCGGACTGCAGGATGAACGGGTCCCGCATCCGGATCCCGTCGAGGCGCAGGGCAGGTTCCGCCCGGGCGGCGGCCCCCATCAGCGGGTCACCGACGGTTCCCGCACCGCAGCAGGGCAGTCAAAGCGGCGCGTCCCGCCCTCCATGGCGTGCCGCGCACCGTCCGGAAGCACGACGTCGGCCGCCACCCCGGCAGGGACGGTCGCCTCCAGGCGGAACGCACCGCCGTCGAGCGTCCATTCCACCCGGACCTCACCGTGCGGAGTCGTCAGGGACGTTTTGGCCCAGTCGATCCCGTCCCCCGGCTGGGGGGCGATGAGCACCCGGGCGTAACCGGGTTCCAGCGGCCGGATGCCGCCGATGGCTTTGTGCATCCAGTCGGCCACCGCGCCCAGGGCGTAGTGGTTGAAGCTGGTCATCTCACCGGGGTTGATGGTGCCGTCCGGGAGCATGGAATCCCAGCGTTCCCAGACCGTGGTGGCGCCCATCGTCACCGGGTACAGCCAGGACGGGCAGCCTTCCTCAAGCAGCAGCCGGTAGGCCTCGTCCACGTGGCCGGTGTCCGTCAGCGCGTGGGTGATGAACGGGGTGCCGGCGAACCCGGTGGACACGCGGTAGTTGTTGGCCCTGACGAGTTCGGCCAGGTGGTTCCCGGCGAATTCCCGCAGCTCCGGGGTGGGCAGGATGCCGAAGGCGATGGCCAGCGCGTAGACGGTGGTGCAGTCGCTGCGGATGGTGCCGCCGGCTGCCACGTAGTGTTCAGCGAAGGCGGTCCGCACCCGGGCGGCGAGCGCCTCGAAATACGCTTCGTCGTCGTGCTTTCCCAGCAGCCCGGCAGCCTGCGCTGTGAGGCGCGCGGTGCGGTACATGCAGGCGGTGGCCACCACGCCGGTGTCCGCCTTGGCCGCCCATGGCTGGTCCGGCGCGGCGTCCGGGTCCAGCCAGTCGCCGAACTGGAAGCCGGAGTCCCACAGGCCGGTGGGCGAGAGCAGCCCCTCCACGCGGCGGGTGTGCGAGGCCATTGACTCGTACTGGTTCCGCAGCACGCTGATGTCCCCGTAGGCCTCCCAGAGTGCCCACGGCACCCACACGGAGGCTTCGCTCCAGAGCGCCGAGGATTCCGGGGCCGGGAATTCCGGCGGTTGCGGGCAGTACTTCAGGGCATCGGGCACGGTGATGGGTACCAGGCCGTTTGCCGCTTTTTGCTCGGCGGCGAGGTCCAGCAGCCAGTCCTGCAGGAAGCCCTTGACGTCGTACAGGTAGGCGGCGGTGGGGGCGAAGACCGCGATGTCGCCGGTCCAGCCGAGACGCTCATCGCGCTGCGGGCAGTCGGTGGGCAGGTCCAGGAAGTTCCCGCGGAGGCCCCAGACGATGTTGCGGTGCAGCTGGTTGACGAGCTCGTTGGAGCATTCGAAGGTGCCGGTGCGCTCAAGGTCGGAGTGGACCACCACGGCCTCGACGTCATCCGCGGTCAGCGTTCCCGGCCAGCCGGCGATTTCGGCGTAGCGGAAGCCGTGGAAGGTCTTGGTGGGTTCAAAGACGTCTTCCCCGCCGGAGAGGATGAACGTGTCCGTGGCCTTCGCGGACCGCAGGGGCCGGACACCGAGTTCGCCGTTTTCCAGCACCTCGGCATGCCGGACGGTGATGGCCTGCCCGGCCTCGCCCCGAACGGTGAACCGGAGCCAGCCCACCAGGTTCTGGCCGAAGTCCACCAGTGTCCGGCCGCCGGGTGAGGTGAAGATTTCCACGGGACGGACGACGCCGGCGCGCACCACCGGCGGGCCGACCGGCTCAGCGAGCCGGCCGCCGTCGAACGCCAGTTCACGCACGCCCGTCCAGCCAGCGCCGGGCACATAGCCGGGCTCCGCCCAGCCCTTCTGATAAAGGCGGGCGTCGATGGTCTGCCCGTCGTAGAGGTCGTTGAAGGTGGTGGCGGAGGGGCCTGCCTGCCAGGTGGTGTCCGACGCGATCGACTGGACGTGGCCGTCCTCGAACTCGATGTCCAGCTGCCCGAAGAACCCCAGCTCACTGCCGTAGAGGTTGGACATGCCGTGCCAGGCCAGCCGGCCGCGGTACCAGCCGTTGCCCAGTTCCACCCCCAGCACGCTGGTGGGGGCCACCAGGGACGTGACGTCATAGCTGCGGTAGCGGAGCCGCCACTCGTAGGAGCTCCAGCCCGGGCTCAGGACGTCGTCCGCCACCGGTGAGCCGTTGATGAACGCCTCATAGGCGCCGAAGGCGGTGGCCCGCAGCGTCGCCCTCACCACGCCGCCGTGGCCCTCCTCAAGCGTAAATTCCTTGCGGAGCAGCGGGGCGCCGTCGAAGTCCTGCTCGGGCGAAATCATGGCGGCGAGCCAGGGAGTGGAAGTCATGGAAGAAGGGGTCCGTTCTGAAGTTGAGGCAAGGGGTTCAGGCGTAGTGGCAGGCGACGTCGGCCGTCCCCACCCGGCGCAGCGCCGGCCGCTCGGTGGCGCACAGGTCGGTGGCCAGGGGGCAGCGGAGCCGGAAGGGGCAGCCGCCGGGTGCGGGCACCGCAGCCGCTCCGGTGCGGACACCCAGTGATTCGCGGGCTTCGCGGCGCGCCGCCTGCTCCGCCGGACGCGGCACCGGGGAGGCGGCCACGAGCGCCTGGGTGAACGGGTGCCTGGGGTTCTCGGTCACGGCGGCGGCGGGGCCGCTTTCCATTACCTGCCCGCGGTACAGCACCACCACGCGCTGGGCAAGGAATTGGACCACGGCGATGTCGTGGGCGATGAACAGGTAGCTCAGGCCCCGCTCGTCGCGGAGGTCGGCCAGCAGGTTGAGCACCTGCGCCTGGGTGGAAAGGTCCAGGGCACTGACGGCTTCGTCGCAGACCACCAGTTGGGGATCGCAGATGAGGGCACGTGCCACGGAAATGCGCTGGCGCTGGCCGCCGGAGAACTGGCTGGGGTACCGGTCCACGGCGTCCCGCGGCAGGCCCACGCGTTCCAGCATGTCCCCGGCCTTGGCGCGTGCCTCTGCCGCTGAAACCCCTCGCAGGCGCAGCGGTTCGGCCAGGGACGTGCCGATGGTGTTCCGCGGGTTCAGCGATGAGTTGGGGTCCTGGAAGACGGCACGCAGTTCCCCGCCCAGGGCCCGGCGCTCCGCGGCGCCGGCGGAGGTGATGTCCTTGCCCTGGTAGGTGATGGTGCCGCCGGACACCTTTTGCAGGCCCAGGATTGCCTTGCCGATGGTGGACTTTCCGGATCCGGACTCCCCCACCAGTCCCACAGTCTCCCCGGGTGCGATGCTGAAGCTGACATGGTCGACGGCGGCAGGAGCCGCGGCGGCCTTCCGGCCCCGGCCGTAGCGGACCACCAGGTCCTTGACCTCCAGCATGGGGGTTGCGGCGGAAGGCGGCGTGGAATCGCGGCGTTCGGTGACTGCGGTGCTCATGCCAGGTCCTTTTCGACGATGGTCTGCAAACTGCGCGGGTTCTGTGTGGGGGTGATCTCCAGGGTGCGGGCGGCGGGTACGTCCGTGGCCAGCCAGTCCATGCCCTCGACGGCGAGCTGGTCCGCTTTGACGCACCGCACCAGCCCTTCGCCGGCACCGGAGGGCAGCAGCGGCACGGGTTCCACGCAGGCTGAACCGGCGAACTGGCAGCGGGCGGCGAACCGGCAGCCGGTGGGCCAGTCCTTGGGCTGCGGGACCTGACCTTGAATCGTGGCGAGGCGTTCCGGCATATCGTCTGCGTGGTTGGCGTGCGGGTCTGCGGCCAGGAGCGCCAGGGTGTAGGGGTGCCGGGGATTGTCCAGGATGCTGTCCGTCCTGCCGTTCTCCACCACCTGGCCGGCGTACATGACGGCAACCTGGTCACAGATGTCCGCCACCACGCCGAGGTCGTGCGTCACCATCACCACGGACATGCCGGTGTCCGTCACCAGGGCGCGCAGCAGGGACAGGATTTCGGCCTGCACCGTGACGTCCAGGGCGGTGGTCGGTTCGTCAGCCACCAGCAGTTTCGGCTGCCCGGCGAGCGCCAGGGCGATGGCCACGCGCTGGGCCATGCCGCCGCTGATCTGGTGCGGATAGGTCTTCAGGATGCGTGCAGCGTCCACGATCCCCACCTTCTCCAGAAGGTTCCGGGCTTCCTCCCGGGCCTCCGCCTTGCCCATGCCGCGGAGCCGCCGGATGGTGGCGGTGAGCTGGTAGCCCACCGTGAACATGGGATCCAGGGCGCGCATGGGTTCCTGGCTGATCAGGGCGATGTCCCGGCCGCGGACGGTTTCCATGGCTTTGTCGGTGGTGGCGGCAAGGTTCCTGCCGTTCCAGAGGATGTGGCCGCCCGTGACGGAGACCCCGGACGGCAGCAGCCCCAGGAGGGACAGCGCGGTCATCGTCTTGCCGCAGCCGGACTCCCCCACCAGCCCCAAGACCGTGCCTTGTTCGACGTCGAAGGAGACATCGGTGACCAGGGGGACGCCGCTGCCCGCACCGGTACTGTCGACGCCGACGGAGAGGTTGCGGACGCTGAGCGTCCCCTTCGCCACGCCATCCTGCGTGACGGGAGCGGGGGCTGCTGAAGCGATGGTGGCGACTGCCTTGGCGCGCTGGCGCCGGGCGGCGGCGGAAGGCAGATGTGAAGCGGTGGCGTTGGGCGCCTTGCCGAGGGCGTTGCCGATGGCGTTGGCCGACAGGACGGTCAGGGCAAGTACGGCGCCGGTGGGCACCATCATCCAGGGTGCGTCATAGACGTGCTGGGAGGCGCCTTGAATCATTCCGCCCCAGCTGGGCTGCGGGATGGGCGGCCCGAATCCGATGAACGCCAGGCCTGCCTGGATCAGCATGCCGACGGCGAAGATCAGCGCGGCCTGGACGACGATGGTGTTGGTCAGGCCGGGCAGCACATGGCGCAGGCTGATACCGGCGGTGCTGACACCGTCCACTTTGGCGGCGTCCACGTACAGCTGCGACTGAAGGGATTTGGCCTGCCCGAGCATCACCCGGTAGATGCCGGCCGAGATCAGGACGCCCAGGATTCCCATGATCATCGGAATATTGGTTCCCACGGCACCGATCACGGCCAGGATGATCACGGTGCCGGGCAGCGACATCATGATCTCGGTGACGCGGCTGACCGCGTTCTCCACCCTCTCGCCGGCGGCTGCGGCCAGCATCGCAAGAAGCGTTCCGAGTCCGACGGCGACAATCACCGTGATCATTGACGTCCCGAGGGTACCGGCGGCGGAGGCGAAGATCCGGCTCAGGAGGTCACGGCCCAGTTCATCCGTGCCAAGCCAGTGCGCGGCGGTTGGGCCGGAGAGCACGGCGGTGAAGTCCTGGTCCTCGGTCTTGAACGGCAGCCACAGCGGGGCAGTCAGGGAGGCGGCCACGAGGACGGCCAGCCAGGCCACCCCTGCGATGCTCCCGAACGAGCCAAACAGCTTGCTGCCAGTGAACTTCTTCGGCGCGCCGTGGCGACGTGTCTTGCGAAGGTCCGCGGCCGTCGTCGGCTGTGCTTGGTCTGCGGGCGCGGGGGCAACGTTGGGAATCATGAGGCACGCAACTTCGGGTCGAGGAACTTGGTGGCGAGTTCCAGCACCAGGTTCACGGCGACCACCACCACGGTGGCGATCACCACCACGCCCTGCACGGACGGGGCGTCATGGGTGCTGACGGAGTTCTGGACGGCCTGGCCCAGGCCGGGCATGGCGAACAGTTGCTCCGCGATGACCGACCCGCCGAACAGCTGGATGAACTGCAGGGCGATGCCGGCCACAATCGGGAGGCTGGCATAGCGCAGGGCATGGACGTAGAGGATTTTCCAGGTGGGTGTGGCCGTGGCACGCAGCGTGCGGATGTGTTCCTGCTGCAGGGCTTCGAGCATGGAGGCACGGGTCTGCCGGGCGATGAATGCCCCTCCGCCCACCGCCAGGGTGATCACGGGCAACGCCAAGGACAGGGCCCAGTCCTGTGGGGAGGATTCAAAGGGGACATAACCGGTCGCCGGGAAGACGGAGGACTGGACGGCCAGCAGGTACACGAAGATGATGCCGATCCAGAAGGCGGGCAGGGCAACGGCCATGCCCGCCACTCCGCCAATGATCCGGTCCACGACGCCGCCGCGGACCGCTGCGGTGAC
The DNA here is from genome assembly GCF_003116525.1 of Pseudarthrobacter sp. AG30. Lineage (NCBI taxonomy): Bacteria > Bacillati > Actinomycetota > Actinomycetes > Micrococcales > Micrococcaceae > Pseudarthrobacter > Pseudarthrobacter sp. AG30. The sequence continues at coordinate 26,820 of NZ_QEHL01000001.1, forward strand.
GCCCAGGCCGATGCCAAGGACCGCGCTGAGGACGGTGGCGCCGGCAGCCAGCGACGCGGTAACGGGCAGCCGGCTGGCGAGGTCGGCGCTGACCGAGCGGCCGTCGATGAGCGAGACGCCCAGGTCGCCCTGGACCGCGGAACCAAGCCAGGTGAAGAACTGCGCCGGCAGCGGATCGTTCCAGCCCATCCGCTGGTTGACCTCGCCGATCGCCTGCTGGGAGGCGCCTGCGCCGAGGGACACGGCCCCGGGGCTGCCCGGCATTGCGTGCACCAGCAGGAATGCCAGTACCGCAACCACCAGCACGGTGGCAAGCGCCATCAGCAGGCGCTTAGTAATGAATAGTGCCATGGTGACCTCCATCGGTCAGGCCCTGCACGGGCGGCCCTGGCCTTGGTGGACAAGGGCCGCCCGGGACGGTGCGGGTATCAGCTGGCCGGCGTGTAGGACGAGAGGAGCGGGTAGGCGTTGGTGCCGGCGAACTTCACCTGCGCCACCTTCTTGGTGTTGTAGCCCTGGTTGGTCAGGGCCTCGTACAGCGGGATCATCCAACCGGATTCCACCAACCGGGTGTTCAGCTTCGTGGCGGCGGTCTTTACGGCGGCGTCGTCCTTCGCTGCGGCCAGCTCGCCGGTGGCGGCGCTGAGCTGGTCATCGGTGGCCTTTTGGACGTTGGTGAATCCGTTGAGGATGGCGCCGTACATCACGCCGACGGGGTTGTCCCAGTTCAGCGGCGCGTAGCCCAGGGGCGTGGTGGCGACGGCGGCGAAAGCTTCGTCGGTGGAGGCGGCCATCTTTACGTTCATGGTGATGCCGACGGCGGCGAGGTCCTTCTGGACTGCCTGCAGGTCCGTCTGGGTCTGCGCGCCGGCGATGATGGTGAACTCGAACCCGTTGGGGTAGCCTGCCTCGGCCAGCAGGCTCTTGGCCTTGTCCGGGTTGTACGCGAACTTGGTTTCGAGGTCCTTGGTGAAGCCGGCCGAATCCTTGGGGAGGGCATTCCAGGCGGGGATGTCACCCTTGTGCAGTGCGTCCACCAGGGCCTGGCGGTTGATGGCGTACTGGATGGCCTGGCGGACCTTCTCCTGGGCGAACGCCGGGGCGGTCTTGCCGATCTTATCGAAGGAGATCATGGTGTTGACCGTGCCGCCGATCTGCGAAACGCCGACGCCCTTGGACTTCGCGAAGTCAACGGTGTTCGAGGTCAGCATGGCCACGTCGGCCTGGCCGGAGACCAGGGCGTTGGCGCGGGCCTGGGGGTCCAGGACAACGCTGAAGACCACCTTCTTGTAGGCGTACTTGGAAGCGTCAGCGCTCTTGTCGTTCTTCACCAGGACGTACTTGTTGCCCTTCACGGTGGAGGGGTCAAGGGTGTACGGGCCGGAACCGTCAGGGGTCGCAGCGAGGCTGGAAGTGTCGGCGACACCGTTCTTGCCCACGATCATGCCGGTGGTGGAGGCCAGGTTCTGCTCGAATCCGGGCTGCGGCTTGGCGAAGGTCAGGGCCACCTGGGTGGGGCTGACCACGTCCACGGAGATGATTTCCTGGGCGCCGCCCTTGGCGACGGCGGAGTAGGCGCTCAGTGCGGGATCGGAGCGGCGGTCCAGGTTGGCCTTGACCAGGGCGGCATCCAGTTTGGAACCGTCGGTGAACGTGACGTCATCCTTGAGGTTCAGCGTCAGGACGGTGTTGTCCGCGTTGTAGCTGAAGTCCTTGGCCAGGCCCGGACCTGCGGAACCGTCCGGCTGAAGGGTCATCAGGCTGTCGTAGAGGCCTTCGAAGAACTGGCGCTGGGCTGCGGAGACGCGCAACGGGTCGAAACCGAAGGAGGCCGAGTCACTGTCGATGGCCAGGGTGAGGCTGCTGGTATCAGCCTTTGCGGCGGCCTGGCTGGACCCGCCGCCGCAGGCGGCCAAGGAACCCATCAGCAGGGCACCGGCCAGAACGGCGGAGCTCGCACGGGCGGTGGAGTTCGGAAGTTTCATGTAGTGCGCCTTTGCATTCTGATGTGATGACGGAGGAACGGATATGGGGGCTGGCTGCTCGCCGGCTCCCTTCAAGAATCAGCCGGGGCCACAGGCGCCAAACATGACAATGTCATTGATTGAAAAAGTATTGTGGCGGCGGTCACGCCGGGCGGAAGGATGGATGGAAGGCAACGAAGCCTCGGACGCCTGCACGCGTCCATCACGAAAGGAACCCCATGACCAACCCGTTCCCCCGCGACTTCCTTTGGGGCGTGGCCACCGCCGGCCACCAGGTGGAAGGCAACAACGTCAACAGCGATACCTGGTTCCTGGAGCACCTTCCCGGAACGATCTTCGCGGAGCCGTCCGGGGACGCCGTGGACCACTACCACCGCTACCGCGAGGACATCGCACTGATCGCCGGCCTCGGTTTTACCAGCTACCGGTTCTCCGTTGAATGGGCCCGGATCGAACCGGAGGAAGGCCAGTTCTCGGTGGCTGCGCTGGACCACTACAAGCGGGTGCTGGAAGCCTGCCACGACCATGGACTTACCCCGGTGGTCACGTTCCACCACTTCACGTCACCGCTGTGGCTCCTTCGGATCGGCGGCTGGGAGGGCAGCCGGACGCCCGAACTCTTCGCACGCTACTGCGACCGGGTCATGGCCCACCTGGGTGACCTGATCGGCGTCGCCTGCACCCTGAACGAGCCGAACCTCCCTTGGCTGCTGGAGTCATTCGGCATCGGCGGGGAAGCCCCGGAGAACCGCGGTTCGGTGCCCATCTGGGCGGCCGCCGCCCAGCGCCTGGGCGTGGATGCCAGCACTGTTGCCCCGTTCCAGTTCTGCTCCACGGAGGCGGGGTTCCAGGTCAAGGTGGCGGCGCACCGGGCCGCCACCAAGGCCATCAAAGCCCGCCGCCCGGACCTCCAGGTGGGGTGGACCCTCGCAAACTCCGATATCCAGGCGCTGCCCGGTGGCGAAGGGATTGCAGACCAGGTACGCCGCGACGTCAACGAACGCTTCCTCGAAGCCTCCCGCGGCGACGACTTCGTGGGCATCCAAACCTACGGCCGCACCGTGTACGGCCCGGACGGCCATGCCCCGGCGCCGGAGGGTGTGGCCACCAACCAGATGGGCGAGGAAATCTATCCCCAGGCGCTGGAAGCCACCATCCGGGAGGCCCACAGGATCGCCGGCATCCCGGTGATTGTCACCGAGAACGGCCTGGCCACCGAGGATGACACGCAGCGGGTAGCGTACCTGCGGACGGCCGTCGACGGCGTAGCTTCCTGCCTCGCGGACGGCATCGATGTCCGCGGGTACATCGCCTGGACCGCGTTCGACAACTTCGAATGGATCTTCGGCTACGGGCCCAAGTTCGGCCTGATCGCCGTCGACCGCTCCACCCAGGAACGGACCCCCAAGGAGAGCGCACGCTGGTTGGGGAACCTGGCCAGGGAGCACGCCCGGGCCGGGGCACCGCAGCCCGCCTAGCACCAAGGACAATGGTCCGGGTTTCCACGGGAAGCCCGGACCATTTCTGTTCCGCCGGAACCGGCGGCGCATTCGCTAGGCTGGGACATGCCGCAGACTGTCGCGGCGAGAATGGATTCGGGGGATCTGTGCCGCAGCCAGGCCAGTGGGGCAGGGCGTACTTTGCCGTGCAAGCTGTCGCCGGGTGTTTGTGGTGGATTGCGGTATTCCTGGACCCGGCGGTGCGCCGGGCAACGCTGGGAGGCCTGGACCCGGTCCTTATTGCCGTATTCGACGTTCCGCTGTTTGTCCTTGCCTCTGCGGCCGCAGCCTGCGGAGTGCGGTCCGCAGCGTTTGCCGGCACCGTGTGGACCACCGTTGTTGCCGTCGCCCTGGCCGTCTATGCCACGGTGAGCACCCAGGCGGGCCTCGGTGTGCTGGCCATGGGCGCCGCCACTGCGGGGTCGGTTGCCGGACTGTGCCTGGTGCTGTTAGGCCGCATCCCCACGGCGTGGATTGTCCGGGGCCCGTTTGCGTTCCGTCCGGCCCCGAAACGCACCAAGGCAAGAGTCTATGTTGCCGCCACGTTCGGACAGATTGTCGTGTTCTGGGGTTTCTTCCTCGGGCTGGTACCGGCCTGCCTGGCCTTTCTCGAGCAGCGCTGGGGGTTGGGCCTGGACATCCCTGCCGTTGCCGTCCCGGCCGGCGTCGCCATCCTCATCCTTGCGAGCGCTTTGGGGATCTGGTCTGCCGCCGTGATGTCCACCCTCGGGGACGGGACACCGTTGCCGTCCGTGATGGCAAACCGCCTGGTGGTTGCCGGGCCGTACCGCTGGATCCGCAATCCGATGGCGGCGGCGGGCATTGTGCAGGGGGCCGCCGTCGGGCTCATCCTGCAGTCGTGGCTGGTGGTTGGCTATGCGGTGCTGGGCTCACTGGTGTGGAACTATGCCGTCAGGCCACTGGAAGAAGCAGACCTCTCGAAGCGTTTTGGCCAGGAATTCCAGCGCTACCGCGAAACCGTCCGGTGCTGGATCCCGACTTTTCCAGGCAGCCGCACCGCTAATCAACGGCCGGTTCGCGGATAACCAGCACCGGGCAGTGTGCGTGGTGGATGGTCTGGTGCGAAACGGAGCCAAGCATCATGCCGGTGAATCCGCCGTGGCCGCGGGAGCCCACCACTATAAGGTTGGCATCTTTGGACGCCTCGATGAGCGCCGAAGCCGGGTTCCCCTCCACGACGCGGCCGGTGATGGCAACGTCCTGGTCCTTGACGCGTTCCAGCTCCGCCTCCAGGATCGCCTGCGCGTCCTTCTCGAAGATTTCATAGTCCCAGGCGGTGCCCAGTGCGTCACTGACGTAGGGGAAGTTCCAGGCGGTTACGGCCTGCACCTCACCGTGCCGCAGCCTGGCTTCCTGCACGGCCCAGTCCATGGCGGCCCGTGACTGTTCCGATCCGTCCGTTCCCACCACGATCTTGTACTTTCCGTTACCGGCCATGGCTCCCCTTTTCCGTTCCAGGCTTCCAGCCGGGTCAGCCCTGGCCGGCGGCGGCGCCCTGGGCCGGAACGGCCACAGTGGAGTGCTCGGCTTTGGGGGCGTGGTGCGGATTTCCCGCTTCCTTGGCACAGTGGAGGCAGCAGTAGATGCCTGCTTCGCTTTCCACCGGATGGCCCAGGATCCGGCAGCCGCAGTGCTCACAGGCGGGAGCCATCATGTGGATTGCACACTCAAAGCTGTCGAACGTGCCGGTCTGGTTTCCCATACTGACGGTAAACATGCGGCCCTCGCTGCTGCCGCAGACATCGCACGCGCCCATTGTCCCTGCCTCCTGATATTGCTGCCTGTTCCGGACAATCAAGTTGACCGCTTGGAGCCTTTTCCTGCCTAGGGGCGAAGGTCCTCCGGCAGCTAGAGGTGGCGGAGGTAGCGTTCGGGCGAGTCCATGAACCGTTGCCAGTTCGCCACGAGCTCCAGCTCCGCCCAGGACCGGGACCGCAAACCCCAAGGCCCCGCTTCCAGGATGGTCGCGCCGGGCAAGGCGGCAAGCAGCGGCGAATGGGTGGACATGATCACCTGGGACTGGCCGCCGGCCAACAGTTCCTTCAGGACGGACAGGAGGCTCAGGCAGCCCGAAAAGGACAGTGCGGATTCCGGTTCGTCAAGGACCCAGAGTCCGGCTCCGCGGAACCGGTCGGCTGCCAACTGCAGGAAGGACTCGCCATGGGACATGTCATGGAACGGGATGTCCGGCGTGAACGTGCTGGGATTCTTTTCCAGGTAGGTGTACAGCCCGTGCATTGTCTCGGCCCGGAGAAAGTAGCCCCGCCGGGTGGCGCCCGGGTTCCGGACCAGCTGCAAATGGTCGCCGAGGACGGACTCAGTAGGCCGGGTGGTGTGCCTGGCGCCCGTGGAACCGCCCTCCGGGGACAGCCCGTAGGCGAGCGCGATGCCTTCCACCAGCGTGGATTTACCCGAGCCGTTCTCACCCACCAGGATGGTGGCCGGGCCCAAGTCGAGCCCCTGGTCGAGGACTTGGGCCACCGGCGGCAGGACGGCCGGCCAGCGTACGCGGTCAAGGACGTTCGAGGGGTCCTCTGCCAGCCGCCGGATCGGGTAGGAGCGCAGGGGCATGGGCCCATTCTTACAGGAAAAGATTCTTCTCCACTTCACCCATCCATCCCGGGTCCCGCTCCGAAGTCCAGTGGAACAGGTGTAGCAAAGGCTAGGACGGGACAATGGATGCCGTGGACCAGCAAGCCCTGACGGGGGCCGTCATCAAGGAGCACCGGCTGGATATCTGGCAGCTGTGGATTGAGTTCGTGGGGCTGGGCGGCGACGCCTCGGAACAGCTCATCCGTGCGTACTGCGCCGGCGAAGCCACCCTGTCGGCGAAGGAACGGGACGCCCTGTCGTTGGCCGTCAATGAGCACTGCACTGCCAAGGGCCTGCCGCTCCGGGCACCACTGAGCAGTTCCGCCCTGATCCTCCGGAACACCCGGAAGGACTCTCCGTCGGGAGGCCCGCAAAGCTGAGCAGGTCCGGGGGCGCCGTGGGGCGCCCCGGCGACGTAACCTGTCAACCATGACCCTCCTTTCCACCCCCGGTGGTTCCCTCCGCGGCACCTCCCTCGGAACTGACGGGACCACTGTCCACCGGTTCCTTGGCATCCCGTACGCCGGGCCGCCGTCGGGCGTGAACCGCTTCCGTCCGCCCGTGCCGCTGGAGTCGTGGGACGGGGTGCTGGACTGCACCGCCGCCGGGCCTGCGGCACCGCAAAACCCCGAATCCCCGGCACCTCCAGGTGCCGTGCCGCGGAGGTGGAGCGAGGACGGCTGCCTGAACCTGAACGTCTGGGTGCCGGAAACCGGCGGCCAGGCGCTGCCGGTGATGGTTTGGATCCACGGCGGTGCGTACCTGCTGGGCGCCAACAGCGATGCCATGTACGACGGCGCCAGGCTCGCCGCCGCGGCGGGCGCGGTGGTGGTGTCCATCAATTACAGGCTCGGCGCGCTGGGCTTCCTGCACCTGGCGGACCTGCTGGGGGACGGGTACGTCGACTCGTCCAACGTTGCATTGCTGGACCAGCTGGAGGCCCTTCGCTGGGTCCGCCGCAACATTGGCGCCTTCGGCGGCGACCCGGGGAACGTGACCATCTTTGGCGAGTCGGCAGGAGCCGCGGCGATTGGCACCCTGCTGGGGATGCCGGCGTCGGAAGGGCTGTTCCGCCGGGCCATCATGCAAAGCGGAACGGCCGAGCGCTTCCGCCAACCGGAGGAGTCCGCGCGGATCAGCGCGGCATTCCTTGACCTGTGCGGCCTGGCCCCCTCGTCTGCAGCGGAACTCCTCACCCTCCCGGTGGAGCAGCTGCTGGCAGCGCAAAAAGGCCTTGAGAAGCGTTTCGCCGCGCAGTCCTACGCAGTCCCGCTCCCCTTCCAGCCGACAGTGGGGACGCCGTCATTGCCGGCGCCGCCGCTCGACGCGGTCCGGAACGGGGTGAACAGCGGCGTCGACCTGCTGATCGGAACCAACCTCAACGAGGGATCGTTTGCGGTGGAGATGCGCCCGCCCTCGCCGGCCGACCCCGGATACCCGGAGCGTGCCGCCGCCGTCCTTGCCGCGGCCGGGATTCCTGCCGCCCATGCCGCCGGATACGCGGACGCGCTGGAGGAGGTGCTGCAGCGTGAACCGGCAGGCAAGGAGCTCCTGGAATCCGCCATTGCCGATTCCCTGTACCGGCAGCCCAGCAACCGGCTCCTGGCGGCACGGCGCGCGGCGGGCGCCGCCGGGAAGAGCTTCGCCTACCTGTTCACGTGGCGCAGCCCGGCCATGGGCGGCAAGCTCGGGGCCTGCCATGCCCTGGAAATCCCGTTCGTCTTCCGGCACCTGGACGCACCGGCGGCGGCTTTCCTCACCCGCGGCAGCGCACCACGCCGGCTCAGCGGCGCCATGAGCGGGGCCTGGGCAGCTTTTGCGCGGACGGGGTCACCGGACACGGCCCAGCTGGCGTGGCCCGAGTACGGGCACGGACGCAGCACCATGGTGTTCGACGACGAGACGCGCCTCGAGGCCGACCCGCGCGGTGCGCTCCGGGCGTTTTTTGAGGCTGTCAGCCCGCTGCCAGCGAGTTAAGCGTATCCCGGATGCCGTTCAAGGCGGGGTCCCGCAGTGAGTTGAAGGCCGGTTTCAGCAGCGGCTGGATGATCTTGGCCGGCCCGTTGATGCTGAACTCGGCCGTGTACGTGACCACCGAACCTGTGCCGCTGGCCCGGACGTCGATGGAGTCGTACGAGGTGACGGTCTTGTTCTCGCCCCAGAGCTTGATGTGGTTGTCCGAGAGCTCGATGACCTCGTAGGTCAGGGCCTGGCGTTTGCCGCGAAACTCGGATTCGGCGTGGTACTTGTGCCCCACGGCCACCGGTCCCGGCGTGATCTTGTCCATGACAGGGGTGTTGGGGTCCCATTTGCTGGTGTTCTCGAACTCGCTGAGGAAAGCAAAGGCCTTCTCCGCGGACAGGTTGGTTTCCACACTTCCGGTGACTGTGATCATCACCCCAGTGTAGGAGGACCAGGGCGGGGAGCGGCGGCCATTCTGCGCCGTGGCCCCGCCCAGCTCCGGGGCAGGGCCTGTCAGCAGGACTCGAAGTCGGTGAGCACCTTCACTTTGCCAGCCGAGGCCGACGCCGGGTCGAACGTGTAGCCGATCCATTCCCTGGCGAGGCGGCGGGCGAGTTCGATGCCCACCACCCGCTGGCCCATGGTGAGGACCTGGCAGTCGTTGGACAGGATGGAGCGTTCCACGGAGAAGGAGTCGTGGGCGGCGGTGGCGCGGATGCCTTCGACTTTGTTGGCGGCGATGGCGACGCCGATTCCGGTACCGCAGAACAGGATGGCCCGGTCAGCGGCGCCGTCCCGGATCATCTCGCCGGCGGCAATGCCCACGTACGGGTAGGGCTTGGCGAAGTCATCCGGCGCGTCGCTCCGGTTGACGCCGATGTCGATGACCTCGCTGACGCGCGGATCGTTCCGCAGGTCCGCGAGGACCATGTCCTTGTAGTCCACGCCCGCTTCATCCGCGCCGACAATGAGCCGCAGCCCCATGGTGTTCCCTTCCGTTGTCATGACTCAGCGGCCGCCGCCGCAACGGTGGCGGTGCTGCCTTCGGACCCGGCGGCGCCGGTGAAGTGCGGCCCATGACGGCGAAGACCATGGCCAGCGATGTGGCGCCGGGATCCGCCGTGCCCAGGCTCTTTTCCGCAAGGGGCCGGGCCCGGCCCTTAAGGGGAAGGAGGTCCGCGGTGCCTTCCGCCGCAGCAGCGGATTCCTGCGCGGCTTCCTGCCATGCACGGCCCGTTTCCACGCCCTCGGCCACTGCGCGGCTAAAGGCGGAGGCGAAGGGCAGCAGGGCATCTACCATGGTCTTGTCGCCTGTTTCGGCCTTGCCCAACTGGATGATCCGGTCAGCGAATGCGGTCACGGCTGCTGCCAGCGCGCGCGGTTCAGGGGCCGAGGAGTTGCCCAGCGTCTCGCCAAAGGCACGCAGCGCCGCTCCCCACAGGACGCCGGAGGTGCCCCCTGCCTTGTCCGCCCAGGCGTCCCCGGCGGCAGCCAGCACATCACCGGCACCGGCGCCGTGGCCCAGGGCGGCGGAGGCGGCTGCGGCGGCCGCGTCGACGCCGCGGACCATGCCCCGGCCGTGGTCGCCGTCGCCGGCAATCGCATCCATGCGGCCCAGCCGCTCTTCGGCGTCGTGCAGGGACGAACGGGCGGCATCAATGGCCGCTACGCAGGCGGCGGCGTACTCGCGGGAGGCGTCCGTGGCGACGAACGCCGCAGCGGCCGCGCCGCCGTCGGCCGTTTCCTCGACGCCCCGGGCCCCGGCCTCCAGGGCAGCGTTGCCGCGGCGGTAGGCAGGCGTCTCCGCAGGGGCAACCCACAGCGGCTCAACTTCTTCATCAAGCCAGGTGATGGTGAGCGAGACGCCGGCCATGTCCAGGCTGGTCACCAACTCGCCCACCTCGGGCATCACCAGCGTGTAGCCGGCGGCACGCAGCAGTGGCGCCACGGTCCCCCAGAGGACGAAGAGCTCCTCATGCTTGGTGGAGCCGAGCCCGTTGAGGATGACGGCGATGCGCTTGCCGGCGTGCGGTGGCGTTTCAGCGAGCACCCGGGCCACCAGTTCGTGGCCAAGGTCCTTGGCCGAAGGCAGGTCGGTGTCGTGCAGGCCGGGTTCGCCGTGGATGCCCAGGCCCAGGCCCATCTGCCCTTCGGGCAGGGTGAACAGGGGCGATTCGGCGCCCGGGAAGGTGCAGCCGGCAAACGCGCTGCCGATGGTCCGCGTCAGGTCGTTGGCCTTGCGGCCCAGGCGGACCACCTCGGCCAGGTCCGCGCCGTTCTCGGCGGCGGCGCCCATGACCTTGAACACCGTGAAGTCACCGGCGATGCCGCGGCGTTTCGCTGATTCCGACGGCGGGGCGCTGGCGATATCGTCAGTGACCAGGACGTTCTCCACCGCGATGCCCTCGGCGGCAAGGCGCTCGCTGGCCATGCCGAAGTTCATCACGTCGCCGGCGTAGTTGCCGTAGGTGAAGACGACGCCGGCACCGGACTCGGCGGCCTTGGCCACCGAGTAGGCCTGCTGCGCCGACGGCGAGGTGAAGATGTTGCCCACCACCGCGCCATCGGCGAAGCCGGCACCGACCAGCCCGGCGAAGGCCGGGTAGTGGCCCGAGCCGCCGCCGGCCAGGACTGCCACCTTGGGCTGTGCCGGCCGGAAGCGGCGGACGGCACCGCCGGGAACCTGCCGGACCAGGTCCGCGTGGACGTCGCAGAACCCGGCGAGGGCTTCCTCGGCGAAGTCGGAAGGGTCGTTGAAGATCTTGGTCATGGAGGGAGCTTTCTGGCTGGCGAGGGGCCGGCTGCTAGTGGATGTGGCTGCCGCCATTGATGTCGATGGTGGTGCCGGTGAGGTAGGCGGAGTCCTCGGAGGACAGGAAGGTGATCACGGAGGCCACTTCTTCGGTGGTGGCGTTGCGGCCCAGCGGGATGCCGGCGTTGATGGCTGCTTCCTGTTCCTCGGTGCTGCCCACGCGGATGTTGGTGTCCACCGCACCCGGGGTGATGGCGTTGACGGTGACGCCGGTGGTGCCGAGTTCACGGGCCAGGGCCTTGGTGAAGCCCAGGATGGCGGCCTTGGCAGCGGAGTAGGGAACCTTGCCGAAGACGCCGCCGCCGCGCTGGGCGGAGACGGAGGACATGTTGACGATCCGGCCCCAGCCGTTCTCGATCATGGCGGGCAGGAAGGCCTTGGTCACCAGGTAGGTGCCGGTGGCGTTGACGTCCATGACCTTGTGCCACAGCTCAAGGGTGGTCTCCAGGAATGGCACCGGGGAGGTGATGCCGGCGATGTTGGCCAGGGCGCCGACGGGCGGGAGGTTGCCGGCTGCCACTTCGGCGGCGACGGCGGCCTGGGCGGCGGTGACGGAGGCTTCGTTGGCGACGTCGATCTCGTGGCCGAACGCGGGGACATTGAATTCGTTGCCGATTTCGGCTGCGACCTTGGCGGACTTCTCGCCGTCGAGGTCCAGGATGGCGATGCCCCAGCCCTCACGGGCGTAACGGCGGGCGGTGGTGATGCCGATGCCCCGGTCCGAAGTTGCTCCGGTGAGGACGGCGGTGCGCTGGATGGCGGTCATGGTGGTGCTCCTTGGGGTGTGTGCAGGTCAGATGAGGTCGGTGATGAAGCTTGCAGCCTTGGCGGCGGCGGCCGGGCGTTCGTCATGGGTGACGTCCCGGGTTTCCAGTTCGAGCGAGAAGTGGCCGGCGTAGCCGTCGGCCGCGAGACGCTTCAGGCCCCCGGCGAAGTCGGCGTTACCGTTGCCGATGCTGAGGTTGATGTTCCCGGGCACGGCGTCGCGCAGGTGGACGTGGCTGATGCGTCCCGCATGAACGTCCAGATAGTCCTGGATGTCCTCGCCAGCGGCGGTGATGTGGCTGAAGTCCATGACGATTCCGACGCCGGATCCGGCCAGCCGTTCGGCCAGCAGTCCCGCACGTTCCAGGTTCCAGCAGAACCGCAGGAAGTGCAGGGACTCGGTCCAGAGTTCGACGCCGAACCCTGCAGCGCGCCGGGCCGCAGCCGCGAGCTGCCCGGCAATGAGGTCCAGGTCTTCCTCGACGCTCCGGACCGGGCTGTGATCGAGGGCGCCGCAGGGCAGCACCAGGGCGTTGGCCCCGATGTTGGCAGTGAGGGTGAGCAGGGCGTCCAGGTGGCGCCGCCTGGCGTCCTGTCCATTGGAGTCGAGGACTGCGTTCAAGTCCCCTATGTCGCCGTTCACTGAGCGGACCCGCAGACCGGAAGCGATGACTTCCTGCGACACCGCCGCCACGGCGGCCTCGTCAAGTTCGTAGGGGACGTGGTCGCAGACCCCGGGCAGGGCGCCCAGATCGATCTCTTCGAATCCCAGACCCTTCATGGTGCCCAGGGCAGTGCCCAGGTCCTGGTGCCGGAAGCTGATGGATGAGCACCCAAGTCTGGAATGGAACATCATTGATCCTTTGAATCGTGCCGAGCGGTAGTGATGGGCACCACAGTACTGGCGTTAACTGTCAACAGTCAACTTTGAAAGTCGACTGTTGACAGTGAAGATGAGGTGCGTCACACTGGGTCGTACCAATTTGTTAACAGTCGACAGCGGCGGACCTTCCACAGCCGCTTTTCGAAAGGGAACCACCATGAGCAAAGATGCTCTGACCATGCGCGGCCCGGTCCACGGCACCAAGGACGCCCGCCGAGTTGCCATCGGATCCGGCGTGGGGGCCGTCATCGAGACGTATGACTTCATCGGCTTCGGCACCGCTGCCGCACTGTATTTCGGCACCGCCTTCTTCCCCGGCAGCGATCCCGTCACGGGGACCCTCGCCTCCTTCGCCACCTTGGGCGTCGGCTTTGCGGCCCGTCCGCTGGGCGGCATCATCGGCGGCCACCTGGGCGACAAGGTGGGCCGCAAGCCTGTCCTGGTCTCGTCGCTGATCCTGATGGGCCTGGCCACCTTCGCCATCGGACTGCTTCCCACCTACGCCGCCGTCGGCCTGTTGGCTCCGGCACTGCTGGTCTTCGTCCGCATCGTCCAGGGCCTGGCCTTCGGCGCGGAGTGGGGCGGCGCCATCCTGATGAGCTACGAGCATGCGCCGTGGAAGACCAAGGGCAAGTACACCGGCATCGTCCAGGCCGGCTTCCCGGTGGGCCTGCTGCTGGCCAACCTGACGTTCCTCGCAAGCGCCGGCCTCGGCGGTGAACTTGCCTGGCGCATCCCGTTCCTGGCCAGCATCGTGCTGGTCGCCGTCGGCCTGGTCATCCGGTCCAAGGTTCCCGAGTCCCCCGTTTTCGACGAGGTCAAGGACAGCGGCACCATCGTCAAGGCACCCATCGTCGAGGTCCTCAAGACGGACTGGCGCAACATCGTCAAGGGCATCGGCCTGCGCATCGCCGAGACCGCCGGTTACGCCGTATCCATCACCTACATGATTTCCTACCTCAACAGCCAGCACTTGGCGGACAAGACCCAAACCCTCGTCGCCCTCTGCATCGCCTCCGCCATCGGCATCTTCGCCACCCAGGCCTGGGCGGCACTGACGGACCGCATCGGCCGCCGTCCCCTCTATGTCTGGTCCACGGCCTTCGCCGCACTGTTCGCGATCCCCATGTTCCTGCTGGTCAACACCGGCCTGTTCATCGCCATCATCCTCACCATCGTGATCTCCTACGCGGTCTGCCAGAACTCCCTGGCCGGCGCCCAGGGCGCCTGGTTCCCCGAGCTCTTCCAGGCCAAGACCCGCGCCTCCGGCGCCAGCCTGGCCTACCAGATCTCCGCCATGGTGTCCGGCTTCACACCGTTCATCACCACCTTGCTGTTCGTCAGCTTCGGCTGGATGGGCCCGGCGCTGCTCTTCGGCGCCTACGCCCTGATCGGCCTCTGGGCCGCGATCGCCACCCGGGAAACCTGGGGCAAGCGGGAACGGCAGCTCGCAGACGAAGCCACCAAAAGCACCCCCAACACGGTCAACGCCTGAATGACCACCACGCACCAGAGAATCACGGAGCACGCAATGCCTACAGAAACCGTCCAGGACGCCGCCCCGCAGGGACAGACATATCAGGCTGGGGTGACCCCGGAGCGGGTAGACAAGATCAGCGCCGCCGCGTACCGCATCCGGCACCACGCCCTGAACATGGGCGAAGTCCAGGGCCAGGGCTACGTGGGGCAGGCCCTGGGCGCCGCGGACATGCTGGCCACCGTCTACGGGGACCAGCTGCGGTTCAGGGCGGAGGACCCGCACTGGGAGGCCCGCGACCGGTTCCTGCTTTCCACCGGCCACTACGCGATCGGCCACTACGCCGCCCTCGCCGAGGCCGGCATCGTCCCGGTCCAGGAGCTGGAAACCTATGGTTCGGATGACTCGCGGCTGCCGATGTCCGGGATGTCCACCTACACCCCCGGCATGGAAATCTCCGGCGGCTCCCTGGGCCATGGGCTGACCATCGCCGTCGGCATGGCCCTGGGCCTCCGCTACCAGGGCTCCAACGCCCGGGTGTTCAACTTCCTCTCCGACGGCGAACTGGATGAGGGCTCCACCTGGGAGGCCGCCATGGGCGCGCACCACCACCAGCTGGGCAACCTCACCGCCATGGTGGACATCAACGCCCTGCAGGCCGACGGCAAGACCGACACCGTGCTCCGCACCGAGCCGGTCACCGAAAAGTGGGAATCGTTCGGCTGGTACACCCAGCGCGTGGACGGGAACGACGTCGGCGCCCTGCTGGCAGCGTTCGACAACGCAGCCGCCCAGGCCGCCGCAGTCGGGCGTCCCTCCGTGATCCTGTGCGACACCAAGGTGGGCCGCGGCGTTCCCCTGCTGGAGGAGCGCGAAAAAGCGCACTTCATGCGCATCGAAGAACACGAATGGCAGGTCTGCCGCGAGCAGCTCACCGCCGGATATGAAGGAAAGGCTTCAGCATGAGCACCACCACGACGACGGCCACGCCAGCCAAGCCCAAGCTGAAGACCTCGGCGATGATCGCCTCCTTCGCGGACCCCGGCCAGAAGACCTCCTCCGCGCCGTTCGGGCACGCCCTGGTGAAGGCCGCGCAGGAGAACGACAGGATCGTGGGCCTGACCGCGGACCTGGGCAAATACACGGACATGCACATCTTCGCCCAGGCCTTCCCGGAACGGTTCTTCCAGATGGGCATGGCAGAGCAGTTGCTCTTCGGCGCCGCGGCCGGCCTGGCCGAAACCGGGCTGGTCCCGTTCGCGTCCACCTATTCGGTGTTCGCGGCCCGCCGCGCCTACGACTTCCTGTGCCTGGACGCTGCCGAACCAAACCTGAATGTCAACATCGTGGGCGGCCTGCCCGGCCTCACCACCGGGTACGGGCCCAGCCACCAGGCCACCGAGGACATGGCGATCTTCCGCGGCATGCCCAACCTGACCATCGTGGACCCCTGCGATTCGGTGGACATCGAGCAGGCGGTGCCGCAGCTGGCAGCGTCGGAAGGCCCCACATACCTGCGACTGCTGCGCGGCAACGTGCCCACCGTCCTTGACGAGTACGGCTACACCTTCGAGCTGGGCAAGGCCAAGGTGCTGCGTGGCGGCAACGACGTCGTGTTCATCTCCTCCGGCCTGATGACCATGCGCGCCCTCCAGGCAGCCAAGGCGCTGGCGGCACACAACGTGGACGTCGCCGTCGTGCACACCCCCACCATCAAACCGTTCGACGCCGAAACCGTCCTCGCGGAGATCAATACCGGCCGCCTCGCCGTCACGCTGGAAAACCACTCCGTGGTGGGTGGACTGTTCGAAACCGTCGCCTCCGCCGTGGTCACCGCGGGCCTGGGCAAGCGCGTGGTGCCCGTGGCACTCCCGGACCAGTTCCTCGATGCCGGCGCCCTGCCCACCCTGCACGACCGCTACGGCCTGGCCACGGACCGCATCGTCGCCAAGGTCCTGGCCGAACTCGGCTAAAGGCAAGCCACCCCATGAAAATGCACGGCACCGGTCCCAAGCCGGTGCCGTGCATTCTGCCGTACTATCGAAACTACTCCCGACTGTAGACAGTCGACTTATGACATTGAGGACAGAAGCCATGGCCGGACTGACCGCCCCGTTGCTGGGACTGGAAAAGAAGAGCCTCCGCGAGCAGGCGCTCTCGGCGCTGCGGACCGCCATCACCAGCGGAGAGCTGGAACCCGGGCGCCACTTGGTGGAAACCGAACTGTCCGAGATGCTGCAGATCAGCCGCGGCACCCTGCGCGAAGCCCTCCGCCAGCTTGAACAGGAGGGCCTGCTCTCCGCTGGGCCCCGCGGCAGGCTGTCCGTCCGCCACCTGGACGAAAAGGAAATCCGGGACATCTACTCCGTCCGCGCCGCCTTGGAGTCCCTCGCGGCCCGGACCCTGTGCGAACTGCCCGACCGGCAACAGGTCACCGACTCGCTGCACAAGGCCATTGACGCCATGGATGCCGCAGCCAGCGGCACCCTGGAGGAACGGATCGAATCCGACCTTGAATTCCACCGCACGCTGTGCCGGCTCACCGGCAACGAAACGCTCCTCCACTCCTGGGAGTCCCTGGAGGGCTCCATCCGGATGTCCATCATGTTCGCCGGCCTGGAAAAAGGCGTCCGCAACATGAGCGTGGACCGGCACAAGGACATCGTCGCCGCCATTGATACCGGCGACGCCGCGCTGGCCCGGAAGACCATCCTGGAACACATGGACACCGCGGCCGCCAACCTGGTGGCATAGCCCGTCGGCGGCACCAAAAACCGCGCCGTCTGGGCCCGTTTGGGAATCCTCGAAAGCTCCCGGCCGTTAACCTACTGTGCGGTAGAGTGCCGCAGCGTTAACGAGGGACGGTATGACCGCAAAGTTTGTGTCAGTTGAGGACGACGCCGGGAAGATCACCCGGTATGCCCGCCACGACAACGGCGGCGGCCTCATCGCTCCAGGAGCGAAGGTGGCCGAGAGCGCACGGATCGGCCCCATGACCTACGTGGAGCACGGTGCGCAGGTGGGTGCGGGCTGCAGGATCGGGCACGGCAGCTGGATTGACCGTGACGCAAGGATCGGTGACCGGACCGTGATCGGCGACGGTGTGCGCATCGGGCGTGGCACAGTCATTGGCAACCGGGTCCATATTGGCAGCCATTCCAGGATCGGCTCCGGCGTCCTGGTGGAGCACGGCGCCCACCTGGTCACGGACAGCACCGTGCCGGACGGCAGCGAAGTCCTCGCCGGGGCGCACTCGCGCTTGGCCGCCACCGCGCACCGGCCGCACCGCAAAGCCAAGGGAAAGCTCGCGGCGTAGCTCCGGCCTTTGCTGGGAGGCGCGCCGGGGCGGTCAGGGAACCGTACTGGCGCGCACCACCAGTTCCGCCGGATAGACCACCGGGTCCATGTGCTCCCCGGGGGATCCGATCGCGCTGGCCAGGAGTTGTCCTGCCGCAGAAGCCATGTCCACCATGGGGTGCGCCACGGTAGTAAGTCCCAAGCCGTTTGATGCCTGGATGGCGTGGTTGTCGAAGCCCACCACTGCCACATCCTCCGGTACCCGCCGGCCCGTGCCCCGAAGGGCATCCACGACGCCGAGGGCCATGAGGTCGGAGGCGGCGAAAATCCCGTCCACTCCGGGCGCCTGGGCCAGCAGGCGCCCGGCCGCGGCGGCGCCTCCCGTCGTCGTAAAGTCCCCGTGGATGACGGGCCCGGGCTGCAGGCCCGCGTCCTTGAGTCCCTGCAGCCAGCCGTCAAGGCGGTCGACGGCGGCCGTCATGTCGGTGGGCCCGGCAACACTTGCCAGCGTGCTGCGGCCCAAGGACGCCAGGTGCCGGGCTGCCAGCCGGCCGCCCTCGAAGTTGTCCAGGTCCACGTAGGGGATTCCCGCTCCCGTGTCCCAGGGCCTGCCGATGAAGACGGTGGGCAGCCCCGTGGCACCCAAGGTCTCCACCCAGTCATCGGCGCGGTGGTGGGACACCACGATGGCACCGTCCACGTGCCCGCCGCGCAGGTAGCGGAGGGTCCGGGCGGAGTCGTCCCCGGCCCGGGACATCAGGAGCACCAACTGCAGGTCGGTGCCGCGCAGTGCTTCATTGACGCCCGTGATCACGGCAGCGAAGTAGGGGTCCATCATGACCCGGGCGTCAGGTTCAGGGATGACCAGCGCCACCGAACCGGCGCGCCGGGTGACCAGGCTCCGTGCAGCGCGGTTCGGGGTGTAGCCCAACGCCACGATTGCGGCATCGACGGCGGCCTGGGCGTGCGCACTCACCTTGGACCCGCCGTTGATGGCGCGGGATGCGGTGGAACGGGATACCCCGGCGGCCGACGCCAGGTCCTCCAGCGTGGGACTGGGCCGCCCTGCTCCTGGCGTGCCCGGGCGGCTGGAGTTTGCGTTCATTCCACCGACAATACGACACCGAGGGTGCGTGGGAGCGCTCCCGAAAAGCCTTGCCTGGGCAAAAACGCAATGCTACGCTTCCCCGACGGGAGCGCTCCCACCACTCGGCCCGGCTGCCCCAGTTGCCCTGGCCGTCCACCCCATCACCGACAGGACCAGCAATGCCGCTAGCCCCACGCCCTGATACAGCCAACCCCGTATTGTTACCGCGCCTGCACCGGGCCGGGACGATTGCGGCCGCCGCCGCCTTGCTCATGGGTCTCTTCGCCGCCGGCGGGGCAGCACCCGCGCAGGCCGCAGCACCGGCCCTGGGCCCGGCAGCCCAGGCACCGGCGTCGCCAGTGCCCCCAGCCCCGGCACCGGCTGCAGGGAATCCGTTCGGACCCAACACCTACGTTTTCGATCCCGGCATGCCGGTGGCCCGGATCCAGGCCACGGTGGACTCCATTGCGGCGCAGCAGGTGGACGACGAAATGGGGACCAAGCGCTATTCCCTGCTCTTCAAGCCCGGCACCTACGGCACGCCCCAGGAGCCGCTGATCATCCAGGTGGGGTATTCCACCGAGGTTGCGGGCCTGGGCGCTGCCCCCACCGACGTCACCATCAACGGGCACGTGGACGTCTACAACCGGTGCCTGGCCGCTGACAACTGCATCGCGCTCAACAACTTCTGGCGCTCCTTGTCCAACCTCACCATCAACGTCACGGGCCTTGAGGGCTGCCGGAGCTCCGCCAACTTCTGGGCCGCCTCCCAGGCCTCCCCCATGCGCCGGGTCAACATCACCGGCGGCAACCTCTCCCTGATGGACTACTGCACGGCCGGTCCGCAGTATGCCAGCGGCGGTTTCATCGCTGATTCAAAGACGGGCGCCGTCATCAATGGCTCCCAGCAGCAGTACCTGGTCCGCAACAGCAGCATCGGGAGTTGGTCCAATGGAGTCTGGAACCAGGTGTTTTCAGGGGTGAACGGGGCACCTGCCGATTCCTTTCCGAACCCGCCATACACCACCTTGGACAGCACTCCCGTCAGCCGCGAGAAGCCCTACCTGACCGTGGATCCGGCCGGCCAGTACAGCGTCTTCGTACCGGCCATCCGCCGGGACTCGGCCGGGACCTCGTGGGAGAACGGCCCCACCGCGGGCCGCAGCATCCCCTTGACCGACTTCTACGTCGCGACGCCCGCCGATTCGGCGCAGGCCATCAACTCCCAGTTGGCCCGGGGAAAGAACCTGCTCCTGACCCCGGGGGTCTACGACGTTGACCGGAGCATCGAGGTCAAGCGGGCCGGAACCGTGGTCCTGGGACTCGGGATGGCAACCCTCACCGCCGTCAACGGCTCAGTTCCCCTGACGGTGGCAGATGTCCCCGGAGTGGACATCGCCGCCGTCACGGTGGACGCCGGCGAGGTGAATTCGCCCGCCCTGATGCGCATCGGGAAGGGCAATGGGCCGTCCAGCTCATCCGTGCACACCGATCCGGCAAACCCCACCACGCTCCATGATGTGTTCTTCCGCGTCGGTGGACCGCATAGCGGCAAAGCCTCGGTCAGCCTGGAAGTCAACAGCGACAACGTCCTTCTGGACCACATCTGGGCCTGGCGCGCCGACCATGGAAACGGCGTCGGCTGGACCACCAACACCGGTGCGAACGGTGTGATCGTCAACGGCAACAACGTCACGGCCACGGGCCTGTTCGTGGAGCACTACCAGCAGTACAACGTCATCTGGAATGGAGAAAGCGGGCGCACGGTCTTCTTCCAGAACGAGCTGCCCTACGACGCCCCCAACCAGGCCGCGTGGCAGCACGACGGGGTCCTGGGCTGGGCAGGCTACAAGGTGGCAGACTCCGTCAAGGCCCACGAGCTCTGGGGCGGCGGCAGCTACGTTTACACCAACGTCGACCCCAGCATCCACGCAACGAGGGGCTTTGAGGTGCCGGTAACGCCGGGCGTGAAGCTGCACAGCCTTTTGACGGTGAACCTCGGCGCAGGCACGCTGGATCACGTGGTCAACGACACGGGGGCGCCGGTCTCAACCGACGCCGTGGGGGTTCCCAGCTACGTGGCCGATTTCGGCTGACCGGCTGATTCCGTCCGTTGCTGATTCTGTCCGGTAAGGTCCGGACCTGGCGGGCGCGGTGCCGGTGGTACCGCGCCCCGTCACTTGGTCCGGAAGGCCTTGCCCTTCAGCACCGCGCCGGCCCATACGGCCAGCAGCAAGGCCACCAGCAGCAGGCCGGCGTCGCCCAGGTCGATCGATCCAAGCCACCCCGTCACGGGGTCGTCAAGGGCCAACGCGGCGTGCAGGAATCCGCCGAGCGTGATCACGGCAATGAACAGGGCGGACACGGCCGAGATGCCCGTGACCACGGCGTTGAAACCGAGCTTCCGCCGGGGGTCGTCCAGCGCGGAGCGGTACATCCGCAGCATGGCCATGCCGTTCACCGAGTCGCAGAGTGTCATCGCGGCGGCGAAGGCGACCGGCAGCGCAAGCAGGGCGAACGGGGGCACTCCGGCCAGCGAGGCCGCCGTCGTCATCATCAGCAGCCCGATGGTGGTGGCAGTGTCAAAGCCCAGGCCGAACAGGAACCCGATCACGTAGATGTTCCGCGGCCGGCGCACCCTGGACAGCGGCCGGGCCAGCAGGCTCGCCACCGCGCCTTGCGGTTCCAGGTCCCGGGGCTCGACGGCGGCGCCGTTGCGGGCGCGGCGGTAGGCGCCGGCGGAACGGACGAAGGCGGAGCCGTTGAACAGTCCCATGGCCAGCAGGAACAGGCCGGATACGCCGCTGCCGATCAGGCCCAGGACCAGGTTGCCGGCCGAACCGTCCTGCATCAGTCCGCCCACCAGGGATGCCCCCGCGATGACCAGCACCCCGGCGAGGGTCACCACGGAGCTGTGCCCCAGGCTGAAGGCGAAGCCAACGCTGACCGGGTCTTGACGCTGCGCCACGAACTTGCGGGTGGAGTTGTCGATGGCTGCCAGGTGGTCCCAGTCGTAGCTGTGCTTCACGCCGGCCAGGTAGGCGGTGAGGAACAGGCCCCAGGTCAGCGGTTGGCCGCCGCCGGTCGTGCCGGCGAGCAGGAGGACGACGGCGGCGGCGTGCAGGGCGGCCACCGCGCCGAAAGTGAACAGCGCGCGGGTCCGGAGCGGCAGGGAGTCCCGGTCCCGGTAGAGGGTGGCGATGTTGGTCATCAGTGCTTCCTCAGGTCCAGCAGACCCTGGCCGTACCAGCGGCTGCGCAGGAAGTCGGTGCAGGACCGGAGCAGGCGGTTCAGTTCGTCGGTGCTGTTGGAGAGGCTCCGCAGAACCAGCCCGGAAGTCCCCGCAACTGGGCGCGTCAGTGAGATGCCGGTCAGCGCTTCGCGGCCGGCCGTGAGCCCGTGCAGGTCATCGGCGAGCGCCTGGTCCACCCTCGCATCCACCACCACCAGGGACCCGAGGTGGCTGTGGCCTTCCATGAATCCGAGCCCGGTGACGTCGTGCAGCGGTGGCCTGATCAGCAGGTTGTCCAGCGCCAGCAGGTGGGTTCCGCCGTCGGATTCGATGCGGATTTCGTTGCGCAGGCGCACTTCCCGGTATCGGAAAGCCGAACCGTCCGGCGACCAGCCGGGAGTGACCACCTCAGCCATGACCAAGGACGACGACGGCCGCAGGGTCACGGAGGTCCGCTGCCGGTAGCTGGCCTCGCGGTAGGCGATGAGCTGGTCCGGCATGAATTCCAGCCGCGCCGCCTCCCCCAGCCGCACCACCATCCGCTGCTCGGCAAAGGACCCGGGAGTCCGATAAATCTTGGTAGCGGATTGGGTGGTCAACAGCAGGTCAGCCCCCTCCCCGACCTCCACATCCAACACGAAAAGATCCGCCCCAAAATAAGCCCCGCCAGGATTGACGACGACATAACAAACCTGCCCGGAGTCATCAAGATAGTGCGGGCGGAGTACTCGAAGAGCGCCACGGTGATATTGATACGTCGCGACTGAACGCTGACCGCGTAAGGCGACCCGAAGCTCAAGCTCGCCCATCGGGGGCCGATCAGCGGACGCGGGTGATAGGGGCCGCGGCGTGGCGGGCACCGCGAAGCGGGCACGGCCCCTATCATCCGCGGGCGCAGGCCCCGGCGAGGTGCCTGCTTGAGGTGACACGACCGCCGTCGTACTCATGAGGCCAAATCAAGCATCAGGACGTCGTGCCGGATCCAGTCGATGACCTTGTCCAGGCCCTCGTCAGTTTTCAGGTTGGTGAAGCAGAACGGTTTGTTGCCTCGGAATTCCTTGGAATCCCGCTCCATGACGGCCAGGTCAGCGCCGACGTGGGGTGCGAGGTCGGTTTTGTTGATGATGAAGAGGTCGGACTTGATCATGCCTTGGCCGGCTTTGCGGGGGATCTTTTCGCCTTGGGCCACGTCGATGATGTAGATGGAGAACTCGACGAGTTCGGGGCTGAAGGTGGCGGAAAGGTTGTCGCCGCCGGATTCGACGAAGATGACTTGCAGGTCGGGGTGGCGGGTTTTGAGTTCCTCGATGGCGGCGGTGTTCATGGAGGTGTCTTCGCGGATGGCGGTGTGCGGGCAGCCGCCGGTTTCGACGCCGATGATCCGGTCCACGGGGAGGATGCCGTTGGCGGCAAGAATTTTGGCGTCCTCGATGGTGTAGATGTCGTTGGTGATGGCGGCCATGGAGATTTCCCCGCTCATGTGCCGGGTGAGCCGCTCCACGAGCTGGGTCTTGCCAGCTCCCACGGGTCCGCCGATGCCGATCTTGATGGGTTCAGACATGTGTCCTCCTTTGACTCAAAAGCACAGTATTTTCAAGCACGGTCAGCTCATGAACATGCGGGCACGTTGGCGTTCGTGCCTCATTTGCGAAATTTCCAGGCCGGGGCTGACGGCCCCAAGGTCGTCCGGCGTGAGGTGCGCGATCGTGGCGATGGCGGCAGCGACGTTGTCGTGCGCTGCCCGCAGCAACCGCTGCCCGGCGTTCTGGCCCAGCGGAATGGCGCGCACGGCGTTCTGCGTCAGCGAGGTGACGGTGGCGAAAAGGTAGGCGGCGAGCGCTTCCTGCAGCGGAACGTCCAGGAAGCGGGCGACGACGGCGAACGCGAGCGGCTGGTGCCCTGCGGCCCGGCCGTCACCCACCAGGTCCCGGTACAGTCCCAGCGCAGGTGAAGGAAACACCTCAGCCCCAATCTCCAGCAGCCGGAGCCCCATTTTGACGCTCGCCTCCCGAACCTGCCGCGGCAGGAGAGAAGCAGAAAGAAGAGAATCCAGCTCCCCCACATCAGCCCCTTCATAAAGGAACCGAATCGCCAGCCCATCCGAGTAAGTAAGCTGCTGCGACACAAAAGCACCAAGCCACACCCCAAAAGAAGCCTCATCAGCGACCACCCCGGCGTCGACATAGGTCTCGAACCCAAGCGAGTGGGCAAACGCCCCAGTAGGAAGCGCAGAGTCAGTCAGCTGCTGCAGCGCCAGCTGATACCCGCTCACTAAGCGCCTCCCAAAGGCGCGAGACCCAAGCGACGGCCCGGGATGGGGGCTGCGGCGTGGTGGGCACCGCGAAGCGGGCACAGCCCCCATTCCGGGTCGGCGCAGCCAGCCCGGCCGGCGCCAAGAGCCGAAGACGACGACCTAGTGCGAGTGTTCAGCATGGCGGAAAGGCACAGGCATGACGCGTTCCTGGCGGGTGTAGGGCACTGAGTTGTGGCGGAGGTAGTCCTCGACGGTGTGGTCGTAGGCGCACACCATGACATCGGCCCCGTACTCGGAGGACGCGTCGAAGAACTGTGCCTGGAGGTGCCTGTTGCCGAGGGAGTGTGCGGTGACGCCCATTTCGTGGATGGTGCGGGGTGCGATGACCAGGACGTCGGTGGGCAGCACGGACACCACGATCATGTTGGCCTCTTCCACGTGGAGGATGTCGCCGTCGCGGAGGTCCCCGGAGCCGGCGGACAGTCGGATGCCGATCTCCTTGCCGTGGTCCGTGGTGGCGCGCTGGATGCGCTTGACCAGCTGGGAGCTGGGAAGCATCACCTTTTCCCGGTGCAGTCCGGCGTAGGTTTCGGGGTCCGGGAGGTCGTGCAGGTTGCCGAGGACTTTGTCGATGATCACGTGGGGGCTCCGGTGGGGTCTAGAACAGGAAGTAGCGCTGCGCCATGGGCAGGACGTCGGAGGGTTCGCAGGTGACGTCCTCGCCGTCGACCGTCACCTGGTAGGTTTCCGGGTCCACCTGGATGTCCGGGGTTGCGTCGTTGTATTTGAGGTCGGCTTTGGTGAGGTTGCGGATGCCGGAGACGGGCCGGATGACCTTCTCCAGCCCCAATTCCCCGGGCACGCCGGCGTCGATCGCTGCCTGGGACAGGAAGGTGATGGAGGACTGCTGCACAGCCTTGCCGAACGTGGCGAACATGGGCCGCATGGTGCGTGGCTGCGGTGTGGGGATGGAAGCGTTCGCGTCTCCCATCAGGGCGTAGGCAATCTGGCCGCCCTTGAGCACCAGCTCAGGTTTGACCCCGAAGAAGGCCGGGTCCCAGAGCACGAGGTCGGCGAATTTGCCCACCTCCACCGAGCCCACCGAGTCCGCGATGCCCTGGGCGATGGCCGGGTTGATCGTGTATTTGGCCACGTAGCGCTTGAGCCGGAAGTTGTCGCTGCCTGGCGAGCCGTGGCTGCCCGGGCCGGTCCCGCCGTCGCCCTCGTCCAGGGCGCCGCGCTGCTTCTTCATCTTGTCCGCCACCTGCCAGATGCGGGTGATGACCTCACCCACCCGGCCCATGGCCTGCGAGTCGGAGGAGGTAATGGAGAAAATGCCCAGGTCCTGGAGGACGTCCTCGGCGGCGATGGTCTCGGCGCGGATGCGGGAGTCCGCGAAGGCCACGTCCTCGGGGATGTCCGGGTTGAGGTGGTGGCACACCATGAGCATGTCCAGGTGCTCTTCGATGGTGTTGCGGGTGTAGGGCAGGGTGGGGTTGGTGGAGGCGGGCAGGACGTTGGGCATGCCGGCGATTTTGATGATGTCCGGCGCGTGGCCGCCGCCGGCGCCTTCGGTGTGGAAGGTGTGGATCACGCGCCCGTTGATGGCCCGGATGGTGTCCTCCACGAACCCGCACTCGTTCAGGGTGTCGGTGTGGATGGCCACCTGGACGTCGTATTCGTCGGCGACGGTGAGCGAGGTGTCTATCGAGGAGGTGGTGGATCCCCAGTCCTCGTGGACTTTCAGGCCGATGGCGCCGGCTCGGATCTGCTCGGCGAGGGGTTCGACGGCGGACGCGTGGCCTTTCCCGAACAGGCCGATGTTCATGGGCAGCCCTTCGGCTGCCTGCAGCATCCGCTGGATGTGCCACTTTCCGGGCGTCACGGTGGTGGCCTTGGTGCCTTCAGCCGGGCCGGTGCCGCCGCCGATCATGGTGGTCACGCCGCTGGCCAGGGCCGTGGGCACCTGATCCGGGGAGATGAAGTGGATGTGGGTGTCGATGCCACCGGCGGTAAGGATTTTCCGTTCCCCGGCGATGATTTCAGTGCTGGCCCCGATGACGATGTCCACGCCGTCGGTGATCTGCGGGTTGCCCGCCTTGCCGATCCTGAAGATGTCCCCGTCCCTGATGGCCACGTCCGCTTTGTAGATGCCGGTGTAGTCAAGGATGACGGCGTTGGTGATGACGGTGTCGGGGATGTCTGCGCCCTGGACGTTCCCGTCCCTGGTGGCCTGGCCGTTCTGGCCCATGCCGTCGCGGATGACCTTGCCGCCGCCGAACACCACTTCCTCGCCGTAGGCGGTGAAGTCTTTTTCGATCTCGAGGAACAGGTCGGTGTCCGCCAGGCGGATCTTGTCCCCGGCGGTGGGGCCGTAGAGGTCCGCGTACTGCCGGCGTGGAATCTCGAAGCTCACTTTGCGCCCCCGTCCAGGCGGGTGCCGCCGTCGAGCTTTCCGTTGACGGCGTTGCTGAGTCCGTGCACCTCGCGTGCGCCGGCCAGTTCGATCAGCCGTACGCTGCGGGAGTCGCCGGGTTCGAACCGGGCGGCTGTTCCGGCCGGAATGTCCAGGCGCCGGCCGTAGGCCGCCTCCCGGTCGAAGGACAGGGCGGCGTTGGCCTCGGCGAAGTGGAAGTGGGAGCCCACCTGGACGGGCCGGTCACCGGTGTTGGTCACCGCAACGTCGATGGACTCCCGGCCGGGGTTCGCCGTCACGGGCTCGGGCCGGAGGATGTACTCGCCTGGGATCATTGCGGCGCTCCTTAGCGGATCGGGTTGTGGACGGTGACCAGCTTGGTGCCGTCGGGGAACGTGGCCTCGACCTGCACGTCATGGATCATCTCGGGCACCCCTTCCATGACGTCGTCACGGCCCAGCAGGGTGGTGCCGTAGCTCATGAGCTCGGCTACGGTCCTGCCGTCCCGGGCACCTTCGATCAGTTCGTAGCTGATGATGGCCACGGCTTCGGGGTAGTTGAGCTTGAGTCCCCGCCCCTGGCGGCGGCGGGCGAGGTCCGCGGCCACCACGATCAGGAGCTTTTCCTGCTCACGCGGCATCAGATGCATGGGGTTCCCTTCGACGGCCTGGGGGGGTGCTGCCAGCCAGCCTAGGCCGGTCACGTTTCCGCCACGTTTCAGGTCCATCATCCGGACGGAACGCTAGGGTGCGGATTCCCGGATCTTCAGCTCGAACCCTGATTCCATGTGCACGCCCTGCCCGGATGTTTCGCGCCCGCCGATCCGGTCCAGCAGCAGGCTGATCGAACGCTCCGCGATCTCATCCATGCCTGGGGAGATGGTGGTCAGGGAAGGGGACGCGAAACGGGCCTCGTCGATGTCGTCAAAGCCCGCGACCGCCACGTCCCCCGGCACGTTGACGCCCTTGATCAACAATTCGTGCATGGCGCCCAATGCCAGGACGTCGTTCAGGCCGAAAACGGCGTCGAATTGCACGCCCGAGGCCATCAGTCCCGCCACGGCGGCGGCACCGGTATCGCGGCGCCATTCGGCGGGGGCCACCAGGTCGGCGTCGAATTGGACGCCCGCCTGTTCCAGCGCCTTCCGGTACCCGTTCATGCGCAGTCCCGCGGTCCCGGTGGACTCCTCCGGGTGGGCGCCGATGACGGCGATGCGACGGCGGCCGGCCTGCAGCAGGTGGGTGGTCAGCGCAGCCGCGGCTTCCCCGTTCTTCATGGTGACCAGGTCGAAGCGGGGGTCCATGATGTGCTCGCCGAGCATCACCAGGGGTTTGGTGCCGGCGCGGCCGGCGATGGCGTCGGCGTCCAGCACCAGCGGGGTGAAGAGCAGCCCGTCGGTGAGCTGCCGGAACGTCCCGTGCAGGGCGCTGAGTTCAACGGAAGCCTCAGCGCCGGACTGCTCCACCAGCACCCGGTAGCCGCGGCGCGATGCGGCCTTCATCAGCCTGGACGCCAGTTCCGCGTAATAGGGCGCCGAGAGGTCGGAGAGCACCAGGCCCAGCATGGACGTCTTGCCCGAGCGCAGGCTTCGGGCGGTGAGGTTGGCCTCATACCCCAGTTCAGCAATGGCGTCCTGCACACGCTGCTTGGTGGCCGGGCGGATGAACTGGTAGTCGTTCAGGACGTTCGAGACCGTTTTGAGCGAAACGCCGGCCGCGCGGGCGACGTCGTTCATGGTGACTGCCATTAACGTTCTTTTCCTGCCTTCGCCGCCGCCTTGGCCGCTTGCTTGCTGGCCCGCACCTTGGCCAGGGATTCCGGGTCCACGATGTCCGCCACGGACAGGTAGGAGCCCTCTTCCCCGTAATGGCCGGCCGCTTCCCGCCAGCCGGGCGCGTCAAGGCCCCGCTGCTTGCCCAGCAGGGCCAGGAAGATCTTTGCTTTTTGCTCACCGAAGCCGGGCAGCGCCTTGAGCCGCTTCAACACCTCTGCACCGTCGGGTGAGCCCTTGGTCCAGATGGCTGCGGCATCGCCGTCCCAGTGGTCCCGGACAGCCTCGGCGAGCGCCTGCACCCTGCCGGCCATGGATCCGGGGAAGCGGTGGACGGCGGGCCGTTCCTTGAAGATCTCCACGAATTCCGCGGGGTCGTGCCCGGCGATGGCCTCGGGCGTCAGGGTGCCCATCCGGGTCCTGATCTTTTCCGGTCCGGCGAAAGCCGATTCCATGGTGACCTGCTGGTCCAGCAGCATGCCGGTCAGCAGGGCGAAGGCGTCCTCACTCAACAACTTGTCCGCGGCGGGGTCGCCCGTGATGTGCAGTTCCATGCCGTCCATCCTCCCACCTGCGGGCCGTCGTCGTCATGGGGACGCCTCCGCCCTGGCACGCGGCCCGGTCAGGCCTCCACGGCGAGCCGGATCATGGACCAGGACACGGCCGGGAGCTCGGCTGTCAGGTGTCCGCCGTCGGCCTTGGCCGTGACGTTCTCCGCCGGCAGGACCGAACTGGAATCGTCGGCCGTGGCCTGCCAGTAGGGGTCCTTGTTGGAGTAGGTCAGCGCCTCGATGACCCGGACGTTGCCCAGTCCCCCGACGGCGGCGTCAAGGGTCAGTGCCCCGGCGGCCGAGCGGTTGACGGCGAACACCACCGCCTCGCCCTTTGCCGCGTCGTAGGTGGCGACGGCGGACAGGGCGGCGAAGTCGGCCGTCTTACCTCCGCTGACAAGGGGGGATTCGACGGCGAGCTGCAGGACCGTGCCGGACGCGTGCCGGGAGGTCAGGGCGAACGGGTGGAAGGTGGTCTGCTTCCAGGACCGGCCGCCGGGTTCGGTCATGATGGGGGCGATGACGTTCACCAGTTGCGCGAGGCTTGCCGAGAGGACGCGGTCCGTGTTCCGGAGCAGCGTGACCAGCAGGTCCCCCACCACCACGGCGTCGGCCACCGTGTAGGTGTCCTCCAACAGGACGGGGGCCACGGGCCAGTCGTTTCCGCTGGGGACTTTGGATTCGCCGCGGCTCATGTGCCAGACGTTCCATTCGTCGAAGGAGATGTTGACCTGCTTGGTGGACTTTCGGACGGACTTCACGTGGTCGATGTGGCTGACGATGTCGCGGATGAAGGCTTCCATCTTGTGCCCGGCGGCGAGGTGTTCCTGGAGGTCGCCGGAGTCTTCGAAGTACTGGTGCGCGGAGACCAGGTCCACCACGTCGTAGGTTTCGGTCAGGACCACACGCTCCCACTCACCGAACGTGGGCATCGTGGGGCCGGAGCTGCCGCAGGCCACGAGTTCCAGGCCTGGATCGATCATGCGCATTCCGCGGGCGGTGTCCGCGGCCAGCCTGCCGTACTCCTGGGCGTTCTTGTGCCCGATCTGCCAGGGGCCGTCCATTTCGTTGCCCAGGCACCACATCCTGATGCCGTAGCCGGTGGCGGCACCGTTGGCGCGTCGTTGCTCTGAGAGGGCGGTGCCGCCGTCGATGTTGCAGTACTCCAGCAGGTCAAGGGCCTCCTGGACGCCGCGGGTGCCCAGGTTGACGGCCATCATGGGCTCTACACCTGCCTTCGCGGACCACTTGGCGAACTCGTCCACGCCTACGGAGTTGGGGTCGGTGGAGTGCCAGGCCAAATCCAGCCGGACGGGCCGCTGGTCCACCGGTCCCACGCCGTCCTCCCAACGGTATCCGGAGACGAAGTTGCCGCCGGGGTACCGCACCGTGGAGACGCCCAGTTCACGGGTGAGCTCAAGTACATCCTTCCGGAAGCCGTCCTCGTCGGCATCGGGGTGGTCCGGCTCGAAGATTCCGGTGTACACACAGCGCCCGAGGTGCTCAACGAAAGCGCCAAAGGTGCGCCGCCGGACGGGGCCCACGGTGAAGGCGGGATCGAGGGTGATCGTTGCCGGGGTGGATTCTGTTGGGGTCACGAAAACATCCTTGTGTCAGATTATTTACAACGTTATAGAAACATTCTTTGCGGTTCTGTCCGGCGAGTCAAGGAAACGGGGAAGTCCGTGGTGTTTGCCCTCTCCCCCACATGCGCCCGGCGGGGCAGGGTCCCACCTGCGGCAATGGCCCGAAGGCATCCAAGGAGCAGGATTCCAAGTACTGCCCCATCCCAAAAACAGGTACCAGCTACGCATTCACCGGGTGCTTCCTGGCCACTAAATTCTTCCCAGAGGCAATACCACTTCCGGCTTTCGGTACTTGACTCACTAGGGGGGTGTGGGACTGGCAATGAATGCACCACACCCACGTACAGGTTTCCCGGCCCGCAGGGCCCGGGTAGTAAGCGGGGCCGGCGACGAGGAGCTCTTTGAGACCAAGGGCTCTCCCCCAGCCGTCGCCGGCCCTCCATCCTCACGCGGCCCCGGCGGGGGCAGTGCTGCCACGGTTGCGCCTGCCTCTCCAGGACCCGACGGCCACCGTAATCCAGCCCTCCTGTTGGACCTGGTCAGCGGCGCCCAAACCCTCGCCGACTCCCTGGACCTGCTGGTGGCCGCATCCGCCGGGCACATCGCCAGGACGGCGGGGATTGAGGTGGGTTGCGGCCTGGTGCTGCAGCAGCCCAAGCGGAGTCCGGCCCTGTCCGGCACCTCCGAAGAGGTCCTCCGCCTGCTCGGCTGGGAACGCGGGTCCGCGGAGGGGCCGGTGACCGATGTCTTGTCGGGAGGCCATCCGGTGGCGGTGCTTCAACGGAACGGTGACTTCCGCTGGCGGCAGTACTCCGGGCGGCTGCAGTCCGCCGGATACGGCAGTGCCTTGGCAGTAAGGCTCCCGCTGGACGCCGGGGTCCAGCGGGAGCAGATATTTCCCGCCGAGGCCGACCCCCGCCGGATGACCGCGGCCCTCGCTTTCTTCGCACCGGATGCGAAAGCCTTTCCGCTCCAGGTCATCGCCGAGGCCCGCGGGTTCGCCACCCTGGCCGCCAGGAGCCTCCACATGGCCATCGACATGCACACTGCCCGGTCCCTCGCGACCGACCTCCACTCTGCCTTGGACAGCAGGACGTCCATCAACGTCGCGTGCGGCGTGATCATGGCCCAAAACAGGTGCTCCTACGAGGAGGCGTTCGCCATCCTCGCAAAGGCATCGAGCCACCGGAACATCAAGGTCCGCAAGGTGGCGGAGGGCATCCTGGAGCGGCTTCCGGAGGGGGCGCCGCAGCCGCACTTCGGCCGCTGACATGTTGTGATCCCTGCTTTTCACCAGTGGGTCAGGACGTCAACGTGCCCCTGGCGATGCTCACGCTGGAGTGTGCGGGGTTGCCATCCATTGGTTCGTCCGACACATCCACCACCGGGTACTGGGAGAGGTCCAGGCCGGTGGGCACCTGAAAGGTTCCGGACGTGGAGTTCATGACGCCCAGGCTGACCAGCCGGGTCAGGTCCGGGGCGATCAGCCACACCTCCTGGTAGCCCTTGGCTTCATCCTTGTCCAAGCTGATTTCCAGCTTGCGGGAGCCGTCTGGACCCGTCACGACCTTCGCCGACCCTGACGCTGAGTGCTGGGCCAGCGGCGCCAGCCGGGCAGCAGCAAGTTCCTGGGGCCCGGGCGGACGGTTCAACGCCCAGATGGCACCGGAAACCACCAGCGCAGCAGCGGCCGCCGTTGCCAGCAACGGGCCGGGGCGGTGCCACCACGCGGCTTTGGTCCTGCCGCCCCCGGCCCGGCCACCGAGCCGGATGACGTTCGACGGCGGCGCCGGCGCCGGCGGCGCGGCTACCCCTGACGCCACCGGGCCTTCCGCCGGCTCCTTCACAGCGAGCGGATCCTCCCGCAGTGATTCGGAAAGGCCCAGCTCCCGATGGATTCCAGCCCATACCTGGGGCCCGGGCACGGCCAGGCGGCCGACGTCGGGGGATGCCTTCACGGCATCCACCGTGCGGCGAAGGGCGGCAAAGTCATTCGCGCACTCGGGGCAGGCCGCAAGGTGATCGCGGCCCTCCGGGTCCTCCCGCCCCTCATAGAGTGCCAGGAGGCTCAACTGTTCCGGATCAAGATGCGGCATGGTCTACCTCCAATCTGCTGCGTAGATGCGCCAGGCTCCGGCGGATGTGGCTCTTGACCGTACCAAGCGGGAGCCCGAGCTTTCGTGAGATCTGCTCGTGCGTCAGGTCCTCGTAGAAGGCCAGTTTCATGATGGACCCCTGCGGCTCGCCGAGCCTCTCCAACTCCCCGTCCAGAAGCAACCGGTCCGCCAGCATTTCCGCCGCCTCCGTGCCGGTTCCGGCATCGTCCCCCATGCCGGCCCCGGCCGCGGCGAAGGCCTTGCGCGCTTCCCGGGCCGCCGCCGAATGGGCGTCGGTAATGGCGTTGCGCGTGATTCCGACGATCCATGCCGGAAGCCCGGCCACCTGGGGGTTGAAGGTGTTCCGTGAACGCCAGGCCCGGATAAAGACCTCCTGGGTCACGTCGTCGGCGGCCGCACGGTCCGGAAGGGAGCGCAGGGCCAAGGTTTGCACCAAGGGCGCGAACTCGCGGTAGGCCGCTGCCAGCGCGTTCTCGTCCCCGGCCAGGAAAGAATCGGTCAGCGTGTCGTCCCACCCGCGGGAGGCCTGCCCGGGAAGCGTCACAGGCAACTCCTTCCCGGCTTCGGTGCACGAGTCAAGCGATTGGCCACCGATCATGCAGGAACCGCGGTGACAATCACATTGTCGCTGTAGTCCATCCGCTCGTCCAGCCACCTGCCGCCACAGGTGACCAGCTTGAGTTCGTGCGGGCCGGACCGGCGGAACAGGGCGCCGCCGTCGAATTTATCCTTGGCCATCATTTCCACTCCCACCACCCGGTAGGTAACCGGCGGGGCTCCGTCCCGGCCCACCCGGATGACGGTCCCGGCAGCGAGGGACTTCAATGCCGAAAACGGCGCCCGGTCCGAGGTGGTGTCGATATGGCCGGCAATGACGGCGGTTCCCTCCGCCGCGCCGGGGGCCGGACCGAATTTGTACCACGACGCCCGGTTGAAGGCCTCAGGAATTTCCATCACTCCCTCTGCGGAAACTCCCCCGGGCACCACCGGCATATCGATGGCCGTGCCCGCCACGGTCAAGGAGGTGGGCGCGGACACGGCCGGAGCTGCGGGCGCAGTGGCGGGCCGGACCGGGATACCCCCGGCAGGAGGAACAACCGGGCGGACGGGAACCGCAGTTCCGCCGGGACCGGTGGGAGTGGGCTCTTGTCCGGAGAGCGCCGGACCGGGAGAACCGGTCCCTGGCGACATCGTTGCCATCGGGGGGACCGCTTCTCCCCCTGGGTTGCCGGCTCCTCCGGAGCTGCCCAAACCGCAGCCGGACAGAACCAGCGCGGCAGCCACCAGCGCGGCGGCCCCGCCACCTGCCGCATGGCGCCGGCGGCAGCCCGGTGCCGTCGTCGAGCTTGCCGTCATTCCCAACGCCTCCCTTCCACTGTGCTTGTTGACCTTGCCAGGACCAGCCCAAGGGGCCCGTCCTTTGACGGGCCGGGCCCCTTGCGCTTACGTCCTTCGCGGATTCCGCGAGGCTACTGCCCCGCCCTCCGGGCACGGACCGTGCGGGCCGCGCCTATCGCGCCCGCGAGGAGGGCCAATGCTGCCAGTCCGAATCCGGCCGTGGCTACGGCAGTACCCGCTCCGCCGGAACTCGCCGAACCGTTAAGCGCACCCGGCACCGAGCCCGGCGCCGAATGCAGGCCCTCGATGGTTTGCACGGCAAGTTTCAGGTTCTGGTCAGCCAGGCTCCCCCAGGCATAAACGATGGTGTGTGTTCCCTCGGCCACCGCCACGTCCGCCGGGCCTATCACCGGAGTGGTGGTGCCCGTGGCGGCCACTGCGGCCGGGACGGTGCCCGGATCGAGGGTGAGTGTCTTCTCGTTCGGCTTGGCCAAGTTGGTGATCACGGGGGTGGCGCCGGCCAGCACATCGACGGCCGGGGCAGCGGCGGCATGCCTGACTGTCAGTTTGCCTTTTCCGGCCGGGATCTGGGACACATCATTGGTGAAGAGGCTGGCTGTCGGCTTGCCATCCGCACCCAGGTGGGCCGCGGCAGTGTAGTTCCCGTTGGCCGCAAGGTTGACGCTTACGGGACCAATGGCGGGTGCGGACGCGTCGGCGGCATCGGCCGCGGTGATCGCAATTTCGTAGCTGCCGGCCGGAAGCGCGAGCGGCCCGGCTAGGGTTCCCGGGGTGAAGTCATCAAGGGTACGGTTTCCGTTGACCCAGACGTCAACGGTCAGTCCGGGGACCCCGTGCAGCACGGAAAGCTGCGCGTCCCCGTCGGCTGCCTGGGCGGGACCGGCCAGAGCGATTGCGGCTGCAATGGCTGCTGCACCGGCGCCTGCGGCGAAGTATGTTTTGCGCATGTCCATCTCCTTGAACGGCCCGGCTGGCGGGCATTTTCTGCTGACACTCCTACTACCGGCCCAACCCCGGATTTGGATGCAGATTCATGGAGTTTTTTTGGTTCTGCGCGCTCCCCGCCTACGCGGGGGCGGCGGTGCTGGCCCGCACCACGAGCTCGGGCGGGACCACAGTTGAACTGACAGCGGCGCCGGACTCGATTTCCTTGAGCATGATGTCCATGCAGCGCCGTCCGAGTTCCTCGAAGTCCTGCCGGACGGTGGTCAGCGGCGGCGTGAAGTACCCCGCTTCCGGCTGGTCGTCGAAGCCCACCACGGAGACGTCGTCGGGCACTTTGATCCCCGCTTCCGTGAAGGCGCGCAGCAGGCCCAAAGCCATCTGGTCGTTGCCCACGAAGATGGCCGTCGCGGTGCGCCCGGACGCCAGCTTGCGGCCGATCGCGTAGCCGCTGCCTGCGCTCCAGTCCCCTTCCACCAACAGCGACTCCTCCAGCCCGGCCTCCCGGAGCGCGGCGCGCCAGCCCTCCGCACGCTCGGCGCCGTCAGTCCAGTCCGGCGGGCCCGCGATGTGCCCGATCTGCCGGTGGCCTTCCTTGATGAGATGTTCGACGGCGAGCCTGGCTCCCGCGCGCTGGTCCACCATCGCGCCGCTCACCGAGGCACTGCCGGCGGAGCCCACAGCCACCACGGGCACGGGAAGGTTCATCTGTTCCAGCACGGCCAGGGTGTCCGAATGCGGTACCAGCACGGCGATACCGTCCACGGCCTGGTCCATGAAATGGCCCACCGCGTTGGATATGGCGTCCCTGCCGACTTCCCGCAGCGCGGCGATACTGACGAAGTAGCCGGCGTTGCGTGCTGCCTGCTCGACGCCCAGGAGGGTATTGGCAGGGCCGTACTGCGAGAGTTCGCTGGCCAGCACGCCGATGGTCTGCGAGCGCCGGGTGACCAGGCTCCGGGCAGCGGTATTGCGCCGGTACCCCAGTTCGGCAATGGCCGCCTCCACCTTTTCCCGCGTCGCCTTGCTGACGTTGGGGTGGTTGTTCACCACCCGGGAAACGGTCTGGTGGGAGACGCCGGCTACCCTGGCCACGTCTTCCAGGCGCGGCATCCGGCCCTTGCTGGTATTTGCCATGTGCCTATTGTGCCTTTCGGCCGCGGCGGCAGCCTGTTTTGCAGCGCCAGCGGTGGGAACAAATCCTTGCGCGGCCCCCTGGTGATCGGAAGGATGAAGGTGATCCGCGCCTGCAAAGAAGGAGCCCGCCCAATGACCAAGTACCTGATCTCGTTCCCCAGTGGCGTCATGGACATCCCCGACGGCGGGCTGCAGGAAGTTGCCGACGCGGCCCATGCGGTGGTCCAGGAGGCAAAGGAAGCCGGTGTCTGGGTGTTTGGCGGGGGCATCGACGAGAGCGTCCCGCCCGTGATGGTCAGCGGCGACGGAGCAGTGCGCGAGGGCACCTACCCCCAGACAGCGCAGATCGAGGGCGGCTACACAATACTGGAGTTGCCCACGTACGACGCCGCCCTCCACTGGGCCTCCAAGATCGCCACCGCCTGCCGCTGCGCCCAGGAAGTGCGGGCCTTCCAATACGATCCCGCCAGCTGAACGCCGAACACGGCAGGCACTGGGGCCCTGGAGCAGCGGTGGAGCTGGCGTTCCCATCTCGTTCCGTGGCGGGATACGGCGCAACGGGATAGTCGTGCGAGCCTGAATCCAGGCTTAAAAGGAAAAGGCCCGCCTCACGGCGGACCTTCAAAACCTTCTGTGGGTGGGCCCTGTGGGGCTCGAACCCACGACCCACGGATTAAAAGTCCGATGCTCTACCAACTGAGCTAAAGGCCCCTGCCGGTCGGTCAGACACGCTGTGTCGTTCCGCCCGGCCCAATCCATTTCTGGACGTTAATACTCTAACCCATGGTTCCGGCGTCTTTCGCACCTGGTCCGGGAGCCGCCGTCGTGCGCTTGTCCGGGACCAAAGGCACTTTCTGCGGGGACCGGGCGAACGCGAAGACGCTCGATTTCCGCTGCGGCACAGGAGTAGCGTGGGGGCATGAGCGAGCAAGCAGGAACCAGCCCCTACGGCGGCAGCAACCGGCACCACAAACCAAAGCCGTTCGCCCCGATGGATTTCGAGCCGTTCGCCGGCGGCGCCGATCCCGCCCGCGTCTCGGAGGCCGCCCACCTTGCCGCGCAGGCGCTGGTCCGCCACGGCCGGGACAGCGACGATCCCGTCATTACCGAACGCCTGGTGAAGCTCGCCGACGAGCAAGGCCTGGATGCCATTGCCGAGATGTGGGCCGAAAGCCCGGCCCGCTCCCTGCCCGGTGCGCTCTGGCGGCTCTACGCGCTACGTGCCGCCACCGTCCGTGACCCCGAGCGGATATCTGTCTACTTCCGGGCCGGCCGGGACACGGCACAGGTGTCCAACGTGGTGGCCGGTGCCGCCGAGCCGCCGGGCGCTGATGAAATGCGCACCATGGCGGACGCCATCCTCTCAGGCGCGTTCGACGGCGATTTCGACGTCGCGCTGGAACGCTCGGCAGCTTTCTGCCGGGTGGTGGCCCTCGGCCAGGCCACGCTCGCGGACGGCGCCGAGCACGCCAATGAGGCCCACGCCAGCAAGCTGACCCGCAACTCGCACCAGCTGGTCAAGACCGCCGAAGACCTGGAACACGCCGCCAACGCGTGGCGCCTGGGCGAACTCGATTAGGCGCCGCCCTGATATTTTCCGCACCCGCGAACGGCCGGCTGTCAAGATTGACTTGGGCGGGGCTAAGTAGAAGACTGAAGCCGGTGCCGAGCCGCGAAACCCCCGGGCTTCAACAATTAGCCGCCTAGAGCGGCCTACCGCCGAGAGGCGTATCCGGTTCGGCACCATTTTTCTGCCCTCGTCCCGGCAGCCAATTCAAGGCACACTCTTTCGGGCCGGTAGAGTAGGCGACAGTTGCGCGTCGGCGTCAAGTCACACGGCAGCAACGCCCGCCTTGAACAGTCCCCGGAGACCGGTAAACACGTGAAGCTGCGCCTTTTTCCCCAGGAGCCCGCAGGGCTGAACCTCCTATCGCAGATGGCACAACAGATCGTGCTGGCCAGCGCAACCCTGGCCGAAATCCTTGGCGTACCCGCGGACGAACACGGCAAGCTCGTAGATCACATGCACAACCTCGAGGCCAAGTCCGCCGAGCTGCATTTCGCGCTGCTGACGCACATGCGCTCCAGCTTCGTGAACCCCCTCCCCCGCGAGGACATGTACGCCCTGTCCCGCTACCTCAACGAGGCCATGGAGAAGATGGACGCGGCCGCGGAACTGGTGGCCCTGTACAAGCTGGACCGCCTGCCCAAGCGGGCGGCCGACCAGCTGGAGATCATCAGCCGGCAGGCGGAGCTGACGGTTGATGCCATGCGCCGGCTCAATGACCTGGACGACCTCGAGGATTACTGGATCGAGATCCTGCGCCTTGCAAAACGCGCCGAACGCACCCACCGGGTGTGGGTTGCCGACATGATCGCCGACATGAAGTGGGCGCAGTACTCGCGCAACCGGGACATCGCCAACCAGCTGGTGGAGGTAACCAAGGACATGCGGCGGGTGGCCACCCAGGTAGGCAGCATCATCGTCAAGGAATCCTGACGTGGCCGCAGCCATCTTTGCTGGGGTGGTCCTGCTGGCCGCAGCGTTTGCCTTCCTGAACGGCTTCCGTGATGCCTCCACCTCGGTTGCCCTCGCCGTGCGGAACCGCGCACTCACGCCCAGCGTGGCCGTGCTCCTGGCTGCGTTCTTCAACTTCGTGGGCGCCCTGCTGAGCGCGATGCTTGCCGTTGCAGCCAGCCGGACCTGGATCAATCTCCCGGCCGGCCCGGGCGGCCTCGCCATACTGGTGGCCGGCCTGGCCAGCGCCTGCGCCTGGGGCCTGCTGATGTGGCGCCGCGGCATCCCCGCCTCCTCCACCCATGCCCTGGTGGGGGGACTCGCAGGGGCGGGACTGGCCAGCCTTGCGGTGGGAGGCCCTGGGGTGGCGGGCGTGGACCAGTCGCTGCTGTTCCAGGTGGTCCTCCCGCTGGTGCTTTCCCCGCTCGTGGCCTACAGCGGATCCTTCCTGCTGGTCTATCCGGCCACCTGGGGAGCGCGCTACACCCAACCCAACGTGGTGAACCAGCGGTTCCGGAGGGCGCAGGCGATTGCCGCCGGCGCGGTGGCTTTCGGCCACGGCCTGCAAGACGGGCAGCGGGTCAGTGCCGTGCTGTTGCTGGCCCTGCTTGCGGCAGGGTACGCCGACGGCGGGATCCCCATCTGGGTGGCCTTGCTGTCGGCGGTGATGATGACAGCCGGGACGTTGTTCGGAGGATGGCGGATCTCGTACACCATCGGCTACAAGATCACCCGGATCGATCCCCTGCGCGGCTCCGTGGCGCAGACCTTCAGCGCGCTGATGCTCTTCGTGGGCGCCATCGGGTTGCACTGGCCGTTGTCCACCACCCACACCGTCACGGCGGGCACCCTGGGCGCGGGCGAGAACCAGCACTTTTCCGTGACCAACCGGAAGCTGGTCATCAGGATCATCTGGCTCTGGGTCCTGACGCCGGTAGCCACCTGCGCCTTGGCCTTCGTGCTGGCGCTGGCGCTGTCACCGCTGGCCAGGTAGCCGGGAACCGAAGAAGTGCGTGGCCCTAGATGGCAGCGGGTGCTGCGTCAGGGCCCAGCAGGATCGCGGCCAGCTCTTCGGCAGACAGGTTCGCCGCCGTGCAAAGTTCATCCCGGGCGACACCCGCAGAAGAAGCCTTCCGGACCGCCTGGCGCAGCGCTTCGAGGGCGCTGTCCAACTCCCACTGCTTGCCCTCGAGGTAGGAGCTGGTCCGCCACACCTCCGTGAGCACATCCTCCGCATCCCCGGCCGCCGCTATTGCCTCCGGGTCGATTTGCGGGACGAGCGGCCCACCCCCAAGGGTGGCGGCGAGTCCGGCGGCCGCGTCAAAGTCCTGCACGTGCACGGCGGGCTTCGCCGGTGCGCCCGCAGCGGGTACGGAAACCGTAAGCTGGGGGCCGGGGTTGCTGGCCGTCTGCGTCATGGCAAAACTCCTAAAGCTGGCTTACTACTAGTTTCAAAAGTATCTAGTTCAGCGTACTAAATGCTGTCGGAGTTCGCCACCACGGAGCAGCTGCCTACCCGAAGCGTCCCGAGACGTAGTCTTCGGTGGCCTTCTGCACCGGGTTGCTGAAGATGGTGTGGGTGTCACCGTACTCGATCAGCTTGCCCGGCTTGCCCGTGCCGGCAATGTTGAAGAAGGCCGTCTTATCGGAGACGCGGGCGGCCTGCTGCATGTTGTGGGTCACGATCACCACTGTGTACTGGTCCTTGAGCTCATTGATGAGGTCTTCAATGGCCAGGGTGGAAATCGGGTCCAGGGCGGAGCAGGGCTCGTCCATCAGGATCACCTGCGGCTCCACGGCGATGGCGCGGGCGATGCAGAGGCGCTGCTGCTGGCCGCCGGAGAGGCCGGAGCCAGGCTTTTCGAGCCTGTCCTTGACCTCGTTCCAGAGGTTGGCGCCTTTGAGCGAGCGCTCCACCAGGACATCGGCCTCGCCCTTGGAGATCTTCTTGTTGTTCAGCTTGACGCCGGCCAGCACGTTGTCGCGGATGGACATGGTGGGGAACGGGTTGGGCCGCTGGAAAACCATTCCGATCTGGGAACGGACCGTCACAGGGTCCACGCCGGGGCCGTAGAGGTTGTCGCCGTCCAGCAGCACCTCGCCTTCCACGCGGGCGCCGGGGATGACCTCGTGCATGCGGTTCAAGGTCCGCAGGAACGTGGACTTGCCACAGCCGGAGGGGCCGATGAACGCGGTGACGGACTTGGCCTCGATGTTGATGCTGACGTCCTCCACGGCGAGGAAATCGCCGTAATACACGTTCAGGTCCTTGACGTCGATGCGCTTAGACATGGTGTTCCTTCACTTACTGGGTATGGGTTGAAGTCTAGGATCCGCCACGGTGGGACGGAAGGCCGGGCCGGCGGCCTGGTTACCGGCCGGTCTTGGGGGCGAAGATCCTGGCGATCAGGCGGGCCGCCAGGTTCAGGACCATGACCAGGATGATCAGCACCAACGCCGCGCCCCAGGCCCGCTGCGAGGACGGATCCGGGTTCGATGGCGAGGTGGGGTTCAGGATCTGGGTGTAGATGAACGTGGGCAGTGATGCCATCCACCCGCCGAAAACATTGGAGTTGATGCTCGTGGCAAAGCCCGCGGTGACCAGGATGGGTGCCGTCTCGCCGATGACCCGGGCGATCGCCAGGGTGACGCCGGACGCGATGCCGGAAATCGCCGTCGGGATGACCACCTTGAGGATGGTCCGCCACTTGCGCACGCCCAGGGCGTAGGCGGCCTCGCGCAGTTCGTTGGGGACAATCTTGAGCATTTCCTCGCTCGAGCGGACCACCACGGGGATCATCAGGACAGAAAGGGCGACGGCGGCCACGGCACCGGTCTTGGTCCCCGGGCCCACCACCACGAAGAAGAATGCGGCGGCAAAGAGGCCGGCCACGATGGAGGGGATGCCGGTCATGACGTCCACGAAGAACGTGATGGCCTTGGCCAGGCGGCCATCGTGGCCATACTCCACCAGGTAGATGGCCGTGAGCAGCCCCACGGGTACGGAGATGACGGTGGCCAGCAGGGTGATCTGTACGGTGCCCAGGATCGCGTGGTAGATGCCGCCCATGACCGGGCCGCCACCCTCCACGGCCTTGTTGTCGAACGCGCCCGTGACGCCGTTCATGGAGGTGGTGAGGAAGCCGGGATCCAGGAGTCCCGGAATGCCGTTCACCAGTACCGTCCAGATCACCGAAACGAGCGGCAGGAGGGCCACCAGGAATGAGCCAACCACCAGGCAGGTGGCCAGCTTGTCCTTGGCCCTGCGGGAACCTTCCACCGCTGCGCTCCAGGACACCAGGCCGATGGCGAAGAGCAAGGCCGAGACCACTCCCCACCCGAACGCATTGAAGCCGATCAGGGCAAGGATGGCTGCGCCGACGATCAACGCCGCGGCAAGGACGGCGTAGGGGGCGTATTTGGGCAGCTGGCCCTTGGTGAGCGCGGACCGCTTGCTGCGGACCGGGGTAAGCGTGGA
Source organism: Pseudarthrobacter sp. AG30 (assembly GCF_003116525.1). Lineage (NCBI taxonomy): Bacteria > Bacillati > Actinomycetota > Actinomycetes > Micrococcales > Micrococcaceae > Pseudarthrobacter > Pseudarthrobacter sp. AG30. The sequence continues at coordinate 68,561 of NZ_QEHL01000001.1, forward strand.
GGTCATTTAGTTGGCTCCCGAGAATTCTTTGTGCCGGGTGATGACCCAGCGGGCGATCATGTTCACGGCCAGGGTGATGACGAACAGGACCAGGCCGGCGGCGATCAGGGTGCTGACCTTGATGCCGCTGGCTTCCGGGAAGTTCAGGGCGATCTCGGCCGCGATGGTCTGGTTGCCGGACTGGATCAGGCTGGCGGTCAGGGCGCCGGAGGACAGGACCAGGGCAACGGCCATGGTTTCGCCCAGTGCGCGGCCCAGACCCAGCATGATTGCGCTGATGATGCCCGGGCGGGCGAAGGGCAGCACGGCCATCTTGATCATTTCCCAGCGGGTGGCACCGAGCGCCAGTGCGGCCTCCTCGTGCAGCTTGGGGGTCTGCAGGAAAATCTCCCGGGACAGCGAGGTGATGATGGGCAGGACCATGACAGACAGGACGATGCCCGCAGTGAGGATGGTCTTGCCGGTGGTGGAGGCGGGGCCCTGGAAGATGGGAAGCCAGCCCATGTTCTCCGCGAGCCATCCGTAGGCGGGAGAGATCTGCTTGGCCAGGAACGCTGCGCCCCAGGCGCCATAGACCACGGAGGGGATGGCGGCGAGCAGGTCCACGACGTAACCGAGTCCGGAGGCGAGCCGGCGCGGCGCGAAGTGCGAGATGAAGAGGGCTACTCCGATGGCCACCGGGGTGGCGATCACCAGCGCGATGACGGCGGCGATCAGGGTCCCAATGACAATGGGCCAGATGTAGGCGAAGAAGCCCTGTCCGCCCTGGATCTTGTCGGCGGGAGCGGTCAGCGCGGGAATTGCCTGGACCACCAGGAAGAGTGCGACGCCGAAGAGGACGGCGAGGATCAGGCAGCCGGCGGCCAGTGCGGCCCCGGAGAAGACTTTGTCCCCGGTGCGTCCGGCGCCCTGTGAACTGGTCAGGGAGGTGGCGGTCATTCGACGGCCCTTCGATTCGTTGCTGGATTAAGGAAGCAGGGTGCAAAGCCAAGTTCCCCGCACTGCCTTCCGGCAGGCGGGGAACCCGGTTTTGCGGCGATGGTTAGGACTTGACCTTGATCGAGTCGATGGCCTTGGCGGCCTTGGCTGCGAGGTCGGAGGACAGCGGAGCGGACTTGGCCGAGTCCGCGGCGGCCTTCTGGCCCTCAGCGGAAACTACGTAGTGCTCGAAAGCCTTGACCAGGTCAACGGTCTCCTGCTTGTCGTACGTGGTGCACAGGACGTGGAAGGACACCAGGACGATCGGGTAGGCGCCGGCGATGGTGGTCTTGCGGTCCAGCTTGATGGAGAGGTCGTTCGCGGCGCGGCCGTCAACGGGCTTGCCGGCGTCCACTGCCTTGGCGGCGGCATCGGCGGAGATCTTGGTGAAGGAATCGCCCACCTTGATCTGTGCAACGCCCAGCTTGCCGCTCACGGCGGAGTCGTCGGCGTAGGTCACGGCGCCGGGAGTGTCCGTAACGGTCTTGACCACGCCGGAGGTGCCCTTGGCGTTCTCGCCCTGGAGGCTGGCGGGCCAGACACCGGCGGCCTTGTCCGTCCAGACGTCGGAGGCTGCGGCGGACAGGTAGTCCGTGAAGTTCTGGGTGGTGCCGGAGTCGTCCGAGCGGTTCACCGGGGTGACCTTGAGGTCGGGCAGCGAGACGCCCGCGTTGAGGGCAGCGATCGCGGGGTCGTTCCACTTGGCGATCTGGCCGCGGAAGATCTTGGCGACGGTGGTGGCGTCCAGCTTCAGGTCGGTGACACCGGGAACGTTGAAGGCCACGGCGATCGGGGAGATGTAGACGGGGACGTTGATGGCGCCGTCGGGGCCGCACACGGACTTGGAGGAGGCGTATTCGTCATCCTTCAGGTAGGCATCCGAACCGGCGAACTGGGCCGAGCCGTCGAGGATTGCCTTGCGGCCGGCACCGGAACCGTCCGGGGAGTACTGCACGCTGGCGCCGGAGTTGGCGGAGGCGAAGTTCGTCTTCCATGCGTCCATGGCCGCACCCTGCGCAGAGGAACCGATGCCGGTCAGCGTGCCGGTGACCTTGGTGCCGGACGAAGCCTGGTTGCCTGCGGGCGCGGTGCCCGTGGCGTTGTCTGAACCGCAGGCGGACAGCGCGAGTGCGCCCGCAGCGATAACAGCGATAGCCGCGTGGCGGCCGAAGCGAAGTGCCTTCACTAGATGTACCCCTTCCAGGGTTATTCAGGTGCGGGACAGGGACGGAGAACCCTGCTGCGCGATGCGTACGTTGTGTACCTTCAAGAAAGTTATGGGCCGCAGGTAACGGGATGGGCTGTCCAAAGTGAACGGATGATTAACGACGGCGGGATATTGGCTGACAAATGCCGGGTCACCATTGCGCAGATCACATCCGCAGCCGTAGTGGAGCCGTGCCCGGCAGTGGACGGGCACTGAATAGACTTGACCGCATGGCCATCCCAGCAGGACTCTCAGCAGGCCGGCGGTTCCTGCGCACCCGCATCCGGACCGGGCTGATCCGCAGCCGCAACTCCTTCGTCCCAGCCATCCAGATGACCATCTGCGCCGTCGGCGCCTACGCTTTCGCGGAGTACGTCCTGGGCCATTCCGGGCCCCTGTTCGCCGCCACGTCCTCGCTGATCGCGCTCGGGTTTTCCCGGGAGCCGCGGCTGCGCAGGGTGATGGAGGTGGGCCTGGGCTGCACCATCGGCATCGCCGTGGGCGACCTGCTCCTGCACTGGCTGGGCGGCGAAATCTGGGTGGCCGCCGTCGTGCTTCTCTTCTCCATCCTGCTGGCCCGGTTCCTGGACAGCGGAAACATCTTCACCACCCAGTTGGCACTCCAGTCGCTGCTGGTGGTGCTGCTGCCGGCACCGTCCGGGGGCCCGTTCACCCGGAGTATCGACGCCGTGGTGGGGGGCCTGTGCGCGCTGCTGGTAACCATCCTGGTGCCCAAGGACCCCCGCCGTGAGCCACGCCGCGACGTCCAGAAACTGCTGCATGAACTGGCCGAGGTCCTGCGTGAATGCGCAGGTGCGCTGGCGAACAGCGATTCCACGCAGGCGTGGCACGCGCTGATCCGCGGCAGGAACTGCCAGCCCCTGGTGGATGCCATGCGGCAGTCCCTTCGGGCGTCAGGGGAAGTGGCCACGCTGGCGCCGGCCTACCGGCGGCACCGCGACGAGCTGGAACGGCTGAAGCAGTCGCTGGACTTCATCGACCTGGCGCTGCGGAACAGCCGCGTCTTCGCGCGGCGGCTGACCAGCGCCATCAACCACACCGCCCTCTCGGACGAGGCAACGGACAGCATTGCCGGGGTGCTCCAGGAGACGGCTGCCGCCATTGATGAGCTCTCGCTGGGCCTGGCGGAAACGCACGACGGCGTCCGGCGCGCCCACCTGCGCACGGCCCGGCGCGACCTCAGTGAGATAGCGCTGCGGCTGCACCCGAAGCTGTTGGAGGTCCAGCGGCTGGAGGGCGAAACGGTGGTCATGCTGTTCCGACCCCTCATGGTGGACCTGCTGGAAGCAGCAGGCATGGACGCGGCCGAGGCACGGGACATCCTGCCCGCGCTGTAAGAACCGGTGGCTAAGCCTGGGCCCACGGCCGCAAGGTGCCCCGGCCGGGCTTGCGAGGTCAGCGGGCGCGTGGGGACGAAGGCCGCGTCGACGCTGATGTCAGTGGCCGCCGCTAGGGTTGAACCCATGGCAACAAAGACTTCCCGGGCATCAAAGGCGCCCGCCTATAAATGCGCCGAATGCGGCTGGACCACCGCCAAATGGGTGGGCCGCTGCGGCGAGTGCCAGGCGTGGGGCACCGTCGAGGAAACGGGCACCGCGGTGGCCCGGACCACGGCCGCCACAACGGTGCTGGAACCGGCGCGTCGTATCGCGGATGTTGACGCCACTACGGCGGCGTTCCTGCCCACCGGCGTGGACGAGCTGGACCGCGTCCTGGGCGGCGGGCTGGTTCCCGGCGCGGTGATCCTGCTGGCGGGTGAACCCGGCGTGGGCAAGTCGACGCTGCTCCTGGACGTGGCGGCCAAGTTCGCCCGGACAGCCCAGGACGTCCTCTACGTCACCGGGGAGGAGTCGGCAGCCCAGGTGAAGCTGCGCGCGGAGCGGATCGACGCCGTCGCGGAGTCCCTCTACTTGTCCGCGGAGACAGACTTGGGCCAGGCACTGGGCCAAGTGGAACAAATTGAACCGCGGCTGCTGATCGTGGACTCCGTGCAGACCCTCAGCAGCGCGGACGTTGATGGCAGTGCCGGCGGCGTTTCCCAGGTGCGCGAGGTGGCGGCATCGATCATTGCCGCGGCCAAGCGGCGGAACATGACCACTTTGCTGGTGGGGCATGTCACGAAGGACGGTTCGATCGCCGGGCCGCGGCTCCTGGAACACCTGGTGGATGTGGTGTGCCAGTTCGAGGGCGAGCGGCACTCCCGGCTGCGGATGCTGCGCGCCGTGAAGAACCGGTACGGACCCACCGATGACGTTGGCTGCTTCGACCTCAACGAAAACGGAATCGAGGGCCTCGCCGATCCCAGCGGGCTGTTCGTCAGCCGCACCAAGGACCCTGTTTCGGGCACTTGCATCACGGTCACCATGGAAGGGCGCCGTCCCCTGCTCGCCGAGGTTCAATCACTCCTGGCCGAAAGTCCCAACGCGCAGCCGCGCCGGGCCACCAGCGGCCTGGACAGTTCACGGGTGTCAATGCTGCTGGCGGTACTGCAGCAGCGAGCGGGAACCATGCTGCACAAGGACGATTCCTACGTCGCCACCGTTGGCGGCGTCAAGCTCAGCGAACCGGCCACGGACCTCGCCGTGGCCCTCGCAGTAGCATCGGCGAAGGCCCGTAAACCGCTGCCCATCCGGCTGATTGCTTTTGGCGAGGTGGGGCTGGCCGGCGAAGTCCGTCCGGTACCGGGGATCAACCAGCGCATCCAGGAGGCCCACCGGTTGGGATTCACGCACGCTGTGGTCCCCGCCAGCCACACGGGGCCCGGTCCCGTGCCCGCCGGTTTCTCGGTGCGGGAAGTGGAACACCTGACGGAGGCGCTGAGCCTTTTGATCGGGTGACCGCATGCCAATAAACCCGCCGCCCACCGTGAGAACCTGCATTCACCCGGGTACTGTGGCTGCAGGACCTTCTTGCAAACGGAGGCATGACATTTCTGTGCTGGGGGCAGCGTGGTAATCCGGGAACCGCAGGGCACCACCGATGTGCCCGGCCTGGCGCGCAATGCGCTGCCCGAACCAGTGGTGTCGGACCGGCTTGACGGGCTCTTCGGTGGGCTCAGCGCCCGGCAACGGGTGATGGCCAGCCAACTGCCCGTCAGCCTGACCGTGGCACTGGTGGTGGTGGCGGCCGCCGTGTTCAGCCCGTGGACCCTCACGGACAGCAGGTTCCTGAACGCTTTGCTGTTCCACCTGGCGATCGCCGCAGCGTGCGTCGCCGTCCCGTGGGGACGGCTCCCGTCCGGAGCATTCGCCGTCATCCCGCTTCTTGACTGCTTCGCCATCGGCTTTACCCGCGAGGCCGGCGGGCCCCCGTTCAGTGTCCTGAGCCTGACGCTGGTATTCCCCGTCATTTGGCTCTCGGCCCAGGTCCGGCCGTACATGCCCGCCCTCGCCATTGCCGGGACCGTCCTCAGCACCGTGGTCCCGGCAGCAGCACTGGGGTCGCCGCCTGTGGCCGGCTCGATGATCCGTGTCCTCATCCTGCCCCTGGTCATGTCCGTTATGGCCGTAACCGCGCACGTGGTGGCCACCACCATCCGCCGGCACCGGACCAAGCTGATGGACAGCGAGTATCACCTTGGCCGGACGCTGGACGAAAGCGTCCGGCGCCAGAACCTGCTTGATGCAGTGCTCGGCGCCGTGGGCGTGGGCGTGTGGGTGGTGGACCGCAACGGCAACACGGTGCTGACGAACAAGACCCTGCAGTCCGATCCTGCGCTGGCCGGCCTTGTTGGAGTGGGCGGCGGACATACCCAGTTGCTGGCGGCAGACCGCACCACGCCTGTTCCGGCCGGTTCACGTCCTGCTGAGCGCGCCGCCGCCGGGGAAGCGTTCATGGACGAGCTCTACTGGGCCGGGCCGGCGGACGGCCAGCGCGCCTATTCAGTGAGCTCACATGGCTTTCCTGCTGCCGGCGGCCAGGAAGCCGGCGGGGTCATCACTTTCGCGGACGTGACCGACCTGATCAGCGCCCTGGCTGCCAAGGACGACTTCGTGGCCACGGTTTCGCACGAGCTGCGGACTCCCCTGACCTCAATCCTCGGCTACCTCGAACTGGTCCTCGACGAGCCTGGCCACGACGACATCCGCGCAGAACTGCTGGTGGTCCGGCGCAACGCTGACCACCTGATGGGCCTGGTGAACGACCTCATTGCCGTGGCCTCCGAACGCGTGGAGCTGTCCCTGGAGGAGACGGACCTTGCCCAGCTGGTGAGCCGCGCGGTTGACGCCGCACTGCCCCGCGCGGCCGGGAACGGCCTGCAGGTGAAGCTCGAGGTGGAACAGCCGCTCCCGGTGCGCGCAGACCCGGCCAGGATCAGCCAGGTCCTGCACAACCTGCTGTCCAACGCCGTCAAATACTCCCCGGACGGTGGGCTCATCACCGCCACCGCTGCCAGGACCGAGGCCGGGCTGGTTTGTTCCATCACGGACACCGGCGTGGGCATGAGCGAAGAAGAGCAGGAGCAGGCATTTACCAAGTTCTTCCGCTCCGCGCGCTCGCGGTCCACTGCCATACCGGGGGCAGGCTTGGGATTGCCGGTCAGCAAGACCATCGTGGAAGGCCACGGCGGATCGATCAGCCTGGCCAGCGAACCCGGTTCGGGCACCAGCGCCACTTTCATCCTGCCGGAATCATGAGCCGCCCGGGGCGGCGATCAGGAACCGGAGCCGGTCAACCAGTTCGAGACGTCACTGCGCAGCACCATAAGGGGCCCGCCGGTTGAGCTGACGTTGCCGTTTGCCACGTAGTAGCCGCGGCCGGATCCCGTTCCCCCGGCGGCACGGTCCAGCGCTTCCACCAGGTGCCGCGGCAGGTGGCCCTGCGGACCCAGGCTGCGGAGTTCAGCAACTTCCTCCGGCGTGAGCCGTCCCAAAACCTCAGCAATATTGGCCATGACCGGGTCCCTTCGAGCAGAGTGCCTGAAGGAATAACCTAAAGCAGGGCCGTGAATACCACGTTAACGGCGGACGGCGATTGAGCGTCGTCAACAACAGCCGGGAAGGAACCCAAATGCCGGTTCGAAGTGCAGGCATCCTGCTGTACCAGCGGCCTCAGGGCGACGCGGCCGGCCCCGGCGATGGGCTGCAGGTGTGGATTGCCCACATGGGCGGCCCGTTCTGGAGCAGTAAGGACGCCCATGCCTGGTCCATCCCCAAAGGGGAGTACTCCGACGGCGAGGATGCACTGGCCGCGGCGCAGCGCGAATTCGCCGAGGAAATGGGCGTCCCCGCCCCTGGCGCCGAATACCGCCTGTTGGGTGAATTCCGGCAGTCGTCGGGAAAAATAATTACCGTCTTCGCAGCCGAGGCCGGATTTTCACCGGAAGCCATCCGCAGCAACACCTTCCCCCTTGAATGGCCTAAGGGATCGGGAAAGATCCAGCACTACCCCGAGATCGACGACGCCCGGTGGTTCCCGGAGCAAGAGGCCCGGCTCAAACTCGTGAAGGGCCAGCTGCCCGCCCTGGACGCGCTGCTCCAGGACCTTTCACCGGCCTAGGCAGGAGCCCGCAGCTGTTCCTTGGCCCGGCCCTGACGGCGGCCACTGACATTGCGATGCCCGGCTAAGCTAAGTCGTTACCTTTTGATACCCGGAGGGCATCATGTTCACGTTCGACCAACTGGCCGGCTTCATCGCCGTAGCGGAGGAGCTGCACTTCGGCAGGGCTGCCGAGCGGCTGAACATGACGCAGCCTCCCCTGAGCCGGCAGATCCAAAAGCTGGAGAAGATCGTCGGGGCCGAGCTGCTGGAGCGGGACAACCGCAAGGTGGAGCTCACCTCCGCCGGCCGGACGTTCCTGGACGAGGCCCGACGGCTCATGGCGCTGGCCGAACGCGCACCTGCAACGGCCCGCCGGATCGCGTCCGGACGCTCGGGCGTGCTGCGGATCGGTTTCACGGCAGCCAGCGGCTTCAGCATTCTTGGCCCCGTGCTGGACGAGCTGTCACGCGTCATCCCCGACGTCGATATCGAGCTGCAGGAACTGGTCACCGGCGAGCAACTTGCGGGGCTGCTGACCGGCGAACTGGACCTGGGCCTCGCCCGCCCGCCCTTCGACCAGGCCACCTTTGACTCGCGCCTGCTCTACCGGGAATCCATGGTGCTTGCCGTACCGGAAGGTCACCGGCTCGCACTCCTGGACCGGCCGGTCACCGCGGACGACCTCAACGACGAGCCACTGATCATGCATTCCCCCACCCAGGCCCGATACTTCTACGACCTCGTCGTCCGCATGGTCCCCGTCCGGCACGCCAACGTGGTGCATACGGTCAGCCAGATCCTCACCATGGTTTCGCTGGTGGCCGCAAAGCGCGGACTGGCCTTCGTTCCCCACTCGGCCACCACGCTGGGCATAGACGGCGTCGGCTTCCTGCCACTGGCGGGCGGGAGCCGCGAGCCAGTGGAACTGCACGCCCTGTGGAACCGGCGGATCACCAACCCCGCGCTCTCCCGCCTGCTCCGGAACCTGGAATTCGCCACGGAATAACTGCGCTTCCCGGGTCCGGCACAAGGAACGCGGATTCATTTTGCCATGCCTCAAAGGTATCAAAGCATCCAAAAAAGCACTTGGACAGGCATCAATGGCGGTCCCTAGGCTGGAGAAAACCACCCAAACCCGCCGCCCGCGGCAACACACCGGAGGACCCCATGGCAAGGTACACACCCCAGGAACTGGCGGACACCCTCAAGGAAGGACTGCTGTCCTTTCCCGTCACCTCGTTCGATGCAACCTTGGCGTTCGACGAGGAGAACTACCGCAAGCACCTCGCGTGGCAGGCAAGCTTCCCGGTGGCCGGCCTGTTCGCTGCCGGCGGCACCGGCGAAGGCTTCTCCCTCACCCCGGCCGAATCGGAACGGGTGGTGCGCACCGCCGTCGACGAAGTGGGAGCCCGGGTCCCCGTGCTGGCATCGGCCGGCGGGTCCACCGCCCAAGCCATCGAAAACGCCAAGGCGGCAGAAGCCGCCGGCGCAGAAGGCATCCTGCTGCTGCCGCCCTACCTGACCGAAGCAGACCAGGAAGGGCTGGCCGGGCACGTCAGTGCCGTCTGCCGCGCAACCTCGCTCGGCGTCATCATCTACAACCGCGCCAACGCCATCTACAAGGACACCACCGTGGCAACCCTGGCCGAACGGCACCAGAACCTGATCGGGTTCAAGGACGGCGTGGGAGACCTGGAACATGACGCCCGCGTCTACGCAAAGCTCGGTGACCGGCTCTTCTACCTGGGCGGCCTGCCCACCGCGGAAACGTTCGCCCTGCCCCTGCTGCAGCTGGGGATGAGCACCTACTCGAGCGCCATGTACAACTTCGTCCCGCAGTTCGCGCTGGATTTCTACCAGGACGTCCGCAACAACGACCGCGCCGCCGTCAACAAGAAGCTCAACGAGTTCGTGATCCCCTACCTGGACATCCGCGACCGTGTGAAAGGCTACTCGGTGTCCATCGTGAAGGGCGGCCTGGACGCCATCGGCCGGTCGGCAGGGCCGGTGCGCACGCCGCTGCAGAACCTGGCTCCGCAGGACCTCGCGGACCTCAAAGCCCTGATCGCCACCGTTTCCTGAGAGACAAACAGCACCACTCCCACCACAGGAGGAACCCATGAACCTCACCGGACATTCACTCATCGCCGGCCGGACGGTTGCCGGCGACGGCAAGACCACCAACGGCTTCGATCCGGCCACCAATAAGGCCCTGGAACCGGCCTATTCCCTGCTCACCGCGGAACAGCTCGCGGCCGCAACGGCCGCAGCCGCCGAAGCGTTCCCGTCCTTTCGCGCCCTGGACCCGGAAACCCACGCTGCGTTCCTGGAAGCCATCGCGGACAACATCGACGCCATCGGGGATGAACTCATCACCCGCGCCGGGCAGGAAACCGGTCTGCCCGCAGCCCGGCTCACCGGTGAGCGGGCCCGCACCACCGGCCAGCTGCGCCTGTTCGCCGGCGTGGTCCGCCAAGGCGACTTCCGCGGCGTCCGGATCGACCCCGCCCTCCCCGACCGCACACCGCTCCCCCGCGCAGACATCCGCCAGCGCCAGATACCGCTCGGCCCGGTGGCCGTGTTCGGCGCCAGCAACTTCCCGCTCGCCTTCTCGACGGCGGGCGGAGACACTGCCTCGGCCCTCGCCGCAGGCTGCCCGGTCGTCTTCAAGGCCCACAACGCCCACCCCGGCACCAGCGAACTCGTGGGCCAGGCCGTCAGCAAAGCCGTCAAGGAAGCAGGACTGCATCCCGGCGTCTTCTCCCTGATCTACGGTCCCGGCTCCAGCATCGGCCAGGCACTGGTCGCCGACCCCGCCATCAAGGCTGTCGGCTTCACCGGGTCCCAGACCGCCGGCCTCGCCCTGATGCGCACCGCCGCCGCGCGCCCGGAACCCATCCCGGTCTACGCGGAAATGTCCTCCCTGAACCCGGTGTTCGTTTTCGAGGGCGCCCTCGCCGGCAGCCCCGAAAGCATCGACGCCCTGGCCCGGCAATACGTCGCCTCCGTCACGGGCAGCTCAGGCCAGCTGTGCACCTCCCCCGGCCTGCTGTTCGCCCCCGCAGGCGAGCCGGGAGACAAACTCGCCGCCGCCGTCGGACGCGCCATCGCCGCCAGCACCGGCCAGACCATGCTCACCGAAGGCATCGCCGCGTCCTGGAACACCGGAACCGAAGCGCTCAGCTCGACCGCCGGCGTCGAACTCATCGGCCAGGGCTCTCCCGGCACCACCGAAAACGCCCCGGCACCGGCCATCTACGGCACCGGCGTGGACCAGTTCACCGGCAACCCCATCCTGCACCAGGAAATCTTCGGTGCGGCGTCCCTGGTGATCCGCTACAAGAGCATCGAAGACCTGCTGCAGGCTGCCTCCCGGATAGAGGGCCAGCTCACCGCATCCCTGCAGCTCACCGAACCGGACTACCCGACGGCGGCACGGCTGATCCCCGTCCTCGAACAAAAAGTGGGACGCATCATCGTCAACGGCTGGCCCACCGGGGTGGAAGTTGGCCACGCCATGGTCCACGGCGGCCCCTTCCCGGCCACGTCGGACACCCGCACCACGTCGGTGGGAACGCTGGCCATCAACCGCTTCCTGCGCCCGGTGGCCTACCAGGACCTGCCCCAGGAACTGCTCCCCGAGGCGTTGCAGGACGCCAACCCCTGGCACCTGAACCGGCGGATCGACGGCGAGGTCGCCCCCGCCGAAGCGGAAGCCGCGCTGGGCGCGTAACTTACGCGCCCGTTATCACCAAGGCCACGCTGTGGCCGCCAAAACCGAAGGCATTCACCAGCCCTGCCGGGGCAAATCCCGGCGGAAGGCGGTGGGTGCCTTCGGTGATGACGTTGAGGTCCACGTCGGGGTCCTGCTCCTCCACGTTAAGCGTTCCCGGCACCTGGCCGGTCCGCAGGGCTTCGAGGACCACGACGGCGGCCAGGGACCCGGCACCGCCCAGCAGGTGGCCGGTGTGCCCCTTGGTGGAGGTGACCGGCACGTCGGCGCCGAAGACGGCGTTGATGGCCTGGCCTTCCAGCCGGTCACCAACGGGAGTGGAGGTGGCATGCGCATGGATGAACCCGATGTCCGCCGGCTGCATCCCGGCCGAGTCAAGCGCCTTCTGCATGACCCGGCGCTGCATGGCGGGGTCCGCGGCCACGATGTCGTTGGCGTCGGAGGTCACGGCCCCGCCGGCCACGGCACCCAGCACGGCGGCACCGCGCGCACGTGCGTGTGCCTCACTTTCCAGCACCACCACTGCGGCGCCTTCTGCAAGCACAAAGCCGTCCCTGCCGCCGTCGAACGGGCGGGAGGCGCGCTGCGGATCGCCGGTGCGCGTGGACAGGGCACGGATCTGCGAAAAGCCGCTGATCACCAGATCGTTCACCGAGGCGTCCACCCCGCCGGCAATCACGACGTCGGCGGCACCCGAGCGGATCATTTCGGCAGCCTGCACAATCGCCTCAGCCCCTGACGCGCAGGCGCTCACGGGCGTCCGGGCGCCGCCACGGGCACCAAGGTCGATGGACACCCACGCGGCGGGGCCGTTGACCATGAGGCGGGTGAGGGTGTGCGGGGACACCTTGCGCGGGCCGGAGCGTCCCAGCGCGCGGTCCTGCTCCAGGGTGGAGCCAAGGCCGCCGTAGGCGGACCCGATCACCACGGCGAACCGCTCCGGGTCCACGTCCGGGGTGCCCGCTTGGGTCCAGGCTTCCCGCGCCGCGACCAGGGCCAGCTGGCCGCAGCGGTCCATCCGTTTCATTTCACGGGTGCCCAGGTGCTCCGAAAGGTCCGCCGTGACCTGCCCGGCGATCTTGACCGGCAACTGCTCCGCCCAGTCCTGGGTCAGCTCCGCAATCCCTGAGCGCCCGTCCAGCAGCGCCTCCCAGGTTTCCTTCACGGTGGAACCGAGCGGGTTGATGGTTCCGGCGCCGGTGACCAGGACGCGTGGTTGGACAGGCATGTCAGGCATCGGAGCCGCCTTACTTCGCCGGGTTGTGCGTGCCGATGGGCAGCAGCGTCAGGTCCGGATGGTTCTTCTCGATCCGCCGCAGCGCCCAAACGTCATTGAACAATGCGAGGTATTCGCCGTCGGACCGCAGGAGCACCTCCGCGCCCGGAACGTTGGCCAGGGCAGGCATAGCGTCCGCCGTCGAAATCCGGGCCAGGGAGTACGGCAGGCGCTCCAGGCGCATGGGAGCGCTGAAGTCGTGCGCCATGCGGTCCTCCACCACCTCGAACTGCATCGGTCCGACGGCGGCGAGCACCGGTGCCTGGTCGCCGCGCAGGTCGGAGCGGAGGAGCTGGATGACGCCCTCATGCTCGAGCTGTTCGATGCCGCGGCGGAACTGCTTGAACTTGCTGGGGTCCTTGGACCGTGCCACCTGGAAGTGTTCCGGGGCGAACAGCGGGATGGCCGGGTATTCCACTGCTTCGTCAAGGAACAGGCTGTCTCCCACCCGCAGCGAGGAAGCGTTGACCAAGCCAACCACATCGCCGGGGTAAGCCTCGTCGATGACCTCGCGTTCGCGGCCGAAAACCTGCTGTGCGTACTTGGTGGCGAATGATTTTCCGGTGCGGGTCTGGGTGACCACCATCCCGCGCTCAAAGACGCCGGAGCAGACGCGGATAAAGGCCACGTGGTCCCGGTGCGCCTTGTTCATGCCGGCCTGGACCTTGAACACGAAGCCGGAGAACGGCGCTTCCACCGCTCGGGGGTTGCCGTCGATGTCCGGCCGGGGAGCTGCGGGCGGAGCGAAATCCACCAGGGCGTCCAGCAGTTCCTTGACACCGAAGTTGAGTGCGGCCGAACTGAACAGGATGGGGGTGGCCTTGCCGGCGTGGAAGGCATCGACGTCGAACTCAAGGTTGGACTCGATGACCAGTCCGGCCTCATCCACGGCGTCGGACCAGTTGCTGCCCTGGTTTTCGGCGGCTTCCTCCGGCGTGAAGTATTCCGTGATGGCGATCTGGGCGCCGGCATTGTTCCGCTGGAACCGGGCAAAGCGGTCGTTGCGGAGGTCCCAGACGCCGCGGAAATCGCCCGAGATGCCCACGGCCCAGGTCAGCGGCATGGGCTGCAGGCCGGTGCGTTCGGTGATTTCATCCATCAGGGCCAGGGCGTCCAGGCCCGGGCGGTCCCACTTGTTGATGACGGTGATGATGGGCAGGTTGCGCTGCTTGCAGACGTCGAAGAGCTTCATGGTCTGGGTTTCCAGGCCCTTGGCGGCGTCCACCAGCATCACTGCACAGTCGACGGCGGCGAGCACCCGGTAGGTGTCCTCGGAGAAGTCGGCGTGGCCGGGGGTGTCCAGCAGGTTGATGACGGTGTCCCGGTAGGAGAACTGCAGCGCCGCAGAGCTGATGGAGATACCGCGGTCCTTTTCCATCTGCATCCAGTCCGAGACCGTTTCCCGGCGGTTGGCCTTGCCGCTTGAGGCGCCGGCCGTGCCGATCACCTTTGCGTGCAGGGCCAGCGCTTCGGTGAGCGTGGACTTACCGGCGTCCGGGTGGGAAATGACGGCGAAGGTCCTGCGGCGGCCCGCTTCCTTGTGAATCTCGGAGATCCGGGCGGGGGTCAGGACATCTTGGGACACGGTGCTACTTTCGCTGCGGTTGTGGCTGCCCAGGGGCCTGTCGGGTAGTGCGCTGCGACTCAAGGGCGGGGAATGTCATTGGCAAGCGGCCAAAGTACAAGTTTATCGCAGGGCCGCAAACGGGAGCCGTTCCGCTTAACGAGTGCGAAACCGGACGTTCAAGGCCACGAAATGCGTACCGGCTAGCTTGGGCGGATGATGCACGGTCCCACCTTCTCCGGCAACCTTTTCTTCGATCCGCTGGCAACAAACCTCGGCAACAACCTCGCGGCAGGCCTGGCCACCGCCGGAACTGCCGACCCGGCTCCCGCCAGGCACCCCGGGGCGGCGCGGAAGCGCGGTGTCCAGTCGGCCGCCGAACACAAGGCGCTCCGGGCAGCCTCCCTCTCCAAAGTCAGCCGCGACCTGGAGCGGATGCTCAGGGAACGTAAACGCTGACGTTCCCACCATCGTGCCGCGGAACGGCATGATGTGTTCATGCGCAGCATCGAGCTGGTCTTCGATGACCCCACCGATTCCCTGGTCAGGGCCGACTGGGCACGGCTTGCGGCTGCCGGCCTCCCCAGCCTGGCGGCGCACACCTCCCGCAGCAACAGCCCGCACATCACGCTGGCTGCAGGCGCAGGGCTGGAGACCGGTCCGGATGGGCCGTGGGACCAGCTGCCCCTGGACGTGACGTTCTCCGGGGCAATCATTTTCCCTGCGGGTACGGGGAAGTACGTCCTGGCCCGTTCGGTCCTGCTGGATCCCGCCCTCTTGGACCTGCACCGCGCGCTGCACCGGGACGTGTCCGGGGCGCTTCCACTGACGCGTCCGGGAGCCTGGACGCCGCACGTCACCATTGCCCGGCGCATCGCCGGGCCCCAGCTCGGAACAGCGATGGACCTGCTGGACCTGCGGATCGAGGGCCGGTGCACCGGCGCCAGGCTTTGGGACGGGAGCACCAGGACCGTGACGCCCCTGGCCAACGGGTCCTCCTGAACAGGGCCCGGAGCCCGGGCCAACGCAGGGCAAAGTGCCCTCCCGGGACCGGCCGCAGCGCCCACTTTCCCTCCTGTTCCAAGCACCCCCCAATGAGGCACTTTGGGGCTTGCCCGTGCGGAAGTGGCGTTTCTTACCCCTATCATTGAGCTTGCGGGAATCAGCGCACTTTTTGATCCTGCCGGCCAACTGCGGATGCCGGCATTCCCGCGGCCGGCGGTCCGCACCTTTGAAGGGAAACACCATGGCGCGGAGCCCCGAAGAATCGCTGCGGGCCACTCTGGGCAGGGTAGCCCCCGGAACGCCCCTCCGCGACGGCCTGGAACGCATCCTCCGCGGGCGTACCGGTGCGCTGATCGTCCTGGGCTCCGACCGGACCATCGACTCCATCTGCTCCGGCGGTTTCGATATCGGGATCGAGTTCTCGCCCACCCGGCTGCGGGAGCTGGCCAAGATGGACGGCGCCATCATCTGCGACAAGGACGCCGGCAACATCCTGCGGGCCGCCGTCCAGCTGGTCCCGGACTCAAGCATCGAGACACAGGAATCCGGAACCCGCCACCGCACGGCCGAGCGGGTGGCCAAACAGACCGGCGTCCCGGTAATCTCCGTGAGCCAGTCCATGCAGATCATCGCCCTCTACGTCAATGGCCTCCGGCACGTCCTGGAAGGCTCCGAAAACGTCCTGGCCCGCGCCAACCAGGCCCTTGCCACCCTTGAGCGCTACCGCGCCCGGCTGGACCAAGTCACCAGCTCCCTTTCGGCCCTGGAAATCGAGGCGATGGTGACGGTGCGGGACGTGGCCGTGACCTTGCAGCGGCAGGAAATGGTCCGCCGCATCTCCGAGGAAATCTCCCAGTATGTCCTGGAACTCGGCGAGGACGGCCGGCTTCTGTCCCTCCAGCTCGACGAACTCACGGTGGGCCGGGGCCCCG
The DNA here is from genome assembly GCF_003116525.1 of Pseudarthrobacter sp. AG30. Taxonomy (NCBI): domain Bacteria; kingdom Bacillati; phylum Actinomycetota; class Actinomycetes; order Micrococcales; family Micrococcaceae; genus Pseudarthrobacter; species Pseudarthrobacter sp. AG30. The sequence continues at coordinate 84,758 of NZ_QEHL01000001.1, forward strand.
GCAGCGACGTGATCATCCGCGACTACGCCAGCCCCAACGCCTCCGCGGAGGACATCGAGAAGGCCGTCAGTGAACTGGTGAACCTGGGGCCAACGGAATTGATCGACCTGGGCAAGATTTCGGCGATCGTGGGATTCGCCGGCGGCGAGGCCAATCTCGATGCCGTCGTGCAGCCGCGCGGCTACCGGCTGCTGTCCGGCCTGAAGGCAGTTCCCAAGGCCGTGGCGGACCGCCTGGTGGACCATTTCGGTGGCCTGCAGTTCCTGATGGCCGCCACCATCGATGACCTGATGACCGTGGACGGCATCGGCGACCAGCGCGCCCGCACGGTCCGCGAAGGACTGAGCCGGATGGCCGAAGCAAGCCTCCTGGACCGCTTCCTCTAAACACGAATCGAGCTCCCGCGCACCGGGAAACCTCCCGGAGGTTTCCCGGTGGGCTCAGTTCAGCTGGAACACGGCCTTAGGGCTGGCCCGCGAGCCCAGTTTCGCGGTGAAGATGTAGTACGCCCCGCCACCGCCGGGTGCTGCCGAGACGGGCTTGCAGCCATCGGCGCTGCGGTTCCGGCCCCAAGGGAAGTTGGCGGTTTCGCTGGCGCCGGGGGCAATGACCTTCTCCAGGTCCTCGCTTGACGCCTGGCAGTCCTTGGAGGAGAAGATCCGGTCCGAGCCGCTGGTGACCAGGAACTCCATTTGCGAGGTTCCGATATTGACCTCGCAGGGCACGGTTCCGCCGTTGGTGACCTTCAGCGTGAGCATCGGGTTTTCGCCGGGACCATAGGCGGCCTTGTCCGTGGACGCCGTCACGGTCACCAGGTTCTGGTTGCACGTGGGTGTGGCTGCGGCAGTAGGCGACGGCGCTGCGGAGGGCGTCGCGGACGCCGTGGCGGACGGCGTCGGGGAAGCCGCCGGATCAGCGGTGGAAGGTTGGGTCGAGGAGGCCTGCTGCGAGCCGCCCTTGAAGGCCCCCGCCAGGGCGAGGCCGCCCAGCACCAGGGCAATCACCAGGAGCAGGGCACCGCCGGCTGCCAGCCGGCGGCGACGGTACACGGCCGGGCTCGGCTTCCGGACGCTGCTGGAACCGGATGCCGTGCCGCGTGCTGATGAATTGCCTTGCCTGCCCATCCTCCTAGGCTATGGAACGCCTCTGGTTCTGCACCGCCACCACGCCGCCGGGCCGCCATCGCTCTGGTCACAACCGGTTTTCAGCGGGCCGGAAACGATCAACTACAGTGTTGGAATCGACACTCAAACCATCGCCACCACCGCGGCCGTGCCCGGCCCGGACCGCCTGCAGCGGCTCCATCACCGGATCAACGGCTGGTTCGCCGGCATCGCCCGCGACCTCCCCTGGCGGGAGCCTGACTGCTCCCCCTGGGGCGTACTGGTCAGCGAGATCATGCTGCAGCAGACCCCCGTGGTGCGGGTGCTTCCCGTCTGGCACGAATGGCTCAAGCGCTGGCCCACCCCGGCCGGCCTGGCCGGCGAACCCGCGGGCGAAGCCGTGCGGTCCTGGGGCCGGCTGGGCTACCCCAGGCGGGCACTCCGGCTGCACGCCGCGGCCACGGCCATTGTGCAGGACCATGGCGGCAAGGTCCCGGACACGTACGCGGCCCTGTTGGCACTTCCCGGGGTGGGCAGCTATACGGCTGCGGCGGTGGCCGCCTTCGCCTACGGCCGCCGGGAAACGGTGGTGGATACCAACATCCGCCGGGTGCACGCCCGGCTGATCTCCGGCGTCGCCCTTCCCGCCCCCGCGCTGACCGCGGCGGAGATGCGCCTGGCCGCGGCACTGCTGCCGGACGACGACGACACCTCCGTGCGCTGGAACGCTGCGGTCATGGAGCTGGGAGCGCTGGTGTGCACGGCCCGGGCACCCAAGTGTGCCGCGTGCCCGGTGAAGGACTCCTGTGCCTGGCTAGCGGCGGGTGAGCCGCCGCCGTCGTACGTGCCCAAAGGCCAGGCCTGGCACGGCACCGACCGGCAGGTCCGCGGCGCCGTCCTGGCCGTCCTGCGGCTGGCCGATGCGCCCGTGCCGCCGGAGATGTTCCAACGCGAACCCGCCGACCTCGGCTTCGCCCCGGAAGGCGTCGGCGTGCCGCTGGCCGCCCTGCACCGGCTCAACTCCGCGCCCGAACAGCTGGAACGGGCGCTTGCCGGGCTGCTCGCGGACGGCCTGGCAGAAATGCACGACGGCGGCTACCGGCTCCCGGCCTGAGCCGCCCGAAGTGCGGGACGGGGATGGCATACTTCTTGGTGACCGGAACCGGGGGAAGCCATGAAGATCATTCTGTACATCGTGTGGGCACTGTTCGTCGCCGCCGCCATCGTCGCGCTGGTGCGCTCCGTGCGCAAAACCAGGCAGCAGGACCAACGGACGGCGGCCTGGCCCAAGACGCAGGCCACAGTAACCGGCAGCACCACCGGCTGGACCAGCGGCGTGGGCGGCTCCAACCGGAACCTCCGCCACTACCCCACCTACCAGTTCACGGATCCGCAGGGCACCCTCTTCATGGGCAAGTCCGAGGTCTCCCTTGCCGAGCAGCCCGTCCCGGGATCCCTCGTGGAGGTGGCGTACAACCCGGCGAATCCCAACGAGTCGTTCCAGGTTTCCTCATCGCCACGTGCCGCCCTCGGCTGCCTGATCCCGTTCTTCGCGGTCTTCGCCATCGCCCTGTTCTGGTTCATCGGAATCTTCCCGTTCGGGTGACCGCGGGGGCGGGTAACGATGTTGCCGCTAATCCGGGACGAACCGCCCTGTAGTCCCGCCCGGGACGTAGCCTGAAAGTATGGGCAGGCCCGGACTCCTGTTGGTTTTGATCACCGCCGCGGTGTCCCTGCCGGCGTGCGGATCCACCCCCAGCGCGTGCCCCGCCATCGCGCAGGCCACCGCCGTCTCCGTCACAGTCAGCGCCGACTACGCTCCGCGGGTCGGCAAGCTGCATCTTCGCGCCTGCCAGGACGGTACGTGCAAGGAGGGGGACCTTGAACTGCGCCCCGGCAGCGCATCCGTTGACCAAGGCTGCGCTGGTGGGATCTGTTCCGCCACGGCCTCGCCCGACGGAACCGCAGTGGGGATGCTCATGCTGGAAACCCTGACCGAATCACCCATGGCCATCACGGCCTCCGGCGCCGCCACAGACGGCTCCGCCCTGCCCGTGCGGACCCTGGAATTCCACCCGCAGGCGGCGTATCCCTTCGGTAAGGAATGCGGCAAGGTCGTGTCAGCATCCGTCACGCTGGACAGCTCGGGGCTGCACCCGCGGACCTGAGCCGGGGCTAGAAGAGAGCCGGCTGGCTGAAAGGTTCGCCTCCCGACGTTCCGGGCACCACACCGCCGTCCACCGGCTCAGCGGTCCATTCGAACCCGAGTTCCGCGAGCAGCTCCTCCACGGATATCTGGCCGTCCAGCACTTCAATATCCGGTGGGTTCTCTGCAGGCGGCCGTTCCATCGCATCGAGCTTATTCCCAGGAAAGCGCGCAGGCCTCCGGAACACACCGCGAAGCCACGGATTGGAACGTCACGGTTCACCGAAGCCGGACTGCACCAAGGCGCCCACGTAGCTCACGGCCCGTTCGGCATCCGCGCCCCAGGCCTCCACATGCAGGACCGAACCCTTGCCTGCGCCCAGGGTCATCAGGCCCGTCATGGAGGCGCCGTCCACCCCGTTGATGGTCACTTCCGCGTCGAGGGAGGATAGGCCGCCGGCCATTTTCGCCGCCGGCCGGGCGTGCATGCCGGCCTGGTTTACCAGCTCGAAGTCACCGGTGCAGTCCGGTGGTGCGCCGGCGCCCGGGCCCTCTTCGGCGGCCTGGCCGGAGTCCGGCGCCGGCTGGCGGGCCGAGCCGAACGCCGCCTCCGCAGCACGCTTGACTGCCTGCGCGTCAGCCCCGCCCTGCGCAGCCACCGCCGCGGCCACCAGGCCCTCCACCAGGGGCGCATCTGCGAGCAGGACGCCGTCGGGATCTCCCAGGAACTCGAGAGCCGATTCGGCGGTCATCACGGCCGACCCCAAATCCGTGAGGACCACTGTCCCGTCCCCGCCGGCCTGCTCCAGGGCGGCGAGGACCTTTTCCAGGCTGGTGCCGATCCTGCCGTCGTCGGTGCCTCCGGCGGCCAGGAGCACCACACCAGGTGCCATCTGGGCGGCAAGTTCCGTGGCGCCATCGGCAATCTTTGCGCTGTGGGACACCACCACGATGCTTACGGTCACGCGGCAGCCCCGACTGCCGCGCGCAGGATTAGGGCGCTGGAAACAGCGCCGGGATCCCGGTGCCCGGCACTGCGTTCGCCGAGGTAGCTGGCGCGGCCCTTGCGGGCAATCAGCGGATCCGTGGCAACGGCACCGGCCTCGGCAGCTTCCGCTGCCGCCACGAGGACGCCAAGGAGGCCTGCGCTGCCGCCGTCCGCAGCCGCCCGCGCAGCGTCAACCGCGGGTGTCCACGCGTCCACCATCGTCTTGTCCCCTGGCTCCGCCTTCCCGCGCGCCACGATCCCGTCCCGGGCGGCTGCCAGTGCATCGGCCCAGGCGGAGGGATCGATCTCGGCAGCATCGCCCACCGCCGTGGCGGCGCGCAGGAAAGCGGTACCGTAGAGCGGGCCGGCAGCACCGCCAACCTTGGACATCAGGGTCATTGCCGTCATCTTCAAGGCCGCGCCGGGTGTCTCCGGCATGGATTCGCCGAGCTTGGCCAGGACCGCCTGGAAGCCGCGGTCCATGTTCTCGCCGTGGTCCGAGTCCCCGATGGCCCGGTCCAGTTCGATCAGTTCCACCCGGTGCTCGGCCATGGCCTGCGCGCAGAGGGTCAGCCATTTCACGGCCCAGTTCGCGTCCAGCCCCATGGTTAGACGCCCCAGCGCAGGGCAGCGGTGTGGACGGGGGCGTCCCACAGTTCCGTAAGCTCGTCATCGAGCCGGAGCACCGAGATGGAGCAGCCCTGCATCTCCAGGGCGGTGATGTAGTTGCCCACCAGCGAGCGCTCCACCGTGGCCCCGGCGTCGGCAAGCACCTGCACGGCCCGCCGGTACACGATGTAGAGCTCGCTCAGCGGGGTGCCGCCCATGCCGTTGACGAACAGCAGCACCTTGTCCCCTGCGCTGACGTGCAGGTCGGCAAGGACGGGTTCCAGCAGGCGGTTGGTGATGCTGTCTGCGTTTTCCATCGGGATTTTGTGCCGGCCTGGCTCGCCGTGGATACCGATGCCGATTTCGATCTCGTCGTCGGCAAGGTCGAAGCTCGGGGTGCCGGCGTGGGGAACGGTGCAGGCAGACAGCGCAACGCCCATGGTCCTGACGTTGGCATTGACCCTCTCGCCAATGGCGGCCACGGCGTCGAGGTCGTCGCCGCGTTCCGCCGCGGCCCCGGCGATCTTTTCCACCAGGACGGTGCCTCCCACTCCGCGTCGGCCGGCCGTGTAGAGCGAGTCCTCCACTGCGACGTCGTCGTTGACCAGGACGGTGCGGACGGTGACGCCTTCGGCCTCGGCGAGCTCGGCGGCGGTTTCGAAGTTCAGGACGTCACCGGTGTAGTTCTTGACGATATGCACCACCCCGGCGCCGGAATTGACGGCCAGGGTGGCCGGAAGGATCTGGTCAGGCGTCGGTGAGGTGAACACCGCCCCCGGCACGGCGGCGTCGAGCATTCCTTTGCCCACATAGCCGGCGTGCAGCGGCTCGTGGCCGCTGCCTCCGCCGGAAACCAGCCCCACCTTGCCGGCCACGGGCGCATCCTTGCGCGTGATGTAGATGGGGTCGTTGCTGACCGTGACAAGGTCGGCGTAAGCCAGGCCAAACCCCTGGACGGCTTCCTCGACGACGGATTTGGGATCGTTGATGAGTTTCTTCATGGCGGTGCTCCTGGCTGCGCTCCTGGAGGATGTGTTTTTTGACCCTACTACCGGGGTGGCCGGTGGCGGTAGGTTCGTTCGATCCGGTTTTCCCCGCACCCCTGCCCCGGACGCAGCAAAGGGACAGCCCCCAATGACTGTCCCTTTCCTGAGGCCCCCCATATCCCGGCCACAGATAGTTTATCCATCAATTCGAATAATGCAAGGACGGGTCATTGATTCCTTGCCGGGACGGCGTTCAGAGGATGCGGATCATCCGGGTGTTGCCCAGGGTATTCGGCTTGACGCGGGCCAGGTCCAGGAATTCCGCCACGCCTTCGTCATGGGAGCGCAGGAGCTCCGAGTACACCTCAGGGTCCACGGCGGACTGGTCGGCCATCACTTCGAATCCGTGGCGCTTGAAGAAGTCCACCTCGAACGTCAGGCAGAAAACCCGGGCCACACCAAGGGCCCGGGCTTCCTCCAACAGCTTCTCCACCAGGACGTGCCCCACCCCCTTGCCCCGCCATTGCCCGGAGGCCGCGAGCGTGCGGATTTCGGCAAGGTCCTCCCACATGACGTGCAACGCCCCGCAGCCGATCACTTCGCCGTCACTGGACTCGGCGATCCTGAACTCCTGCAGGCTCTCGTAGTACGCCACAGTCTCCTTCGCCATCAGGATGCGTTCCTCAGCCAGGGGCGCCACGAGCTTCTTGATGGCCGGGACGTCGCTGGTGCGTGCAGGGCGGATATGGAAGGAGTCAGTCACAAGGCCATCCTACGAGGTCGGGGTGGCCGGGAATTTAGAGGCCGAGTTCCGGCGGCAGCTCGATCTCTTGGCCCAGGACGTTCCTGGCCAGGAACCACTCCACCACCTGGTACCAGACCTTGGCGTGCTGTGGCTTGAGGATCCAGTGGTTCTCGTCCGGGAAGTAGAGGAACCGGTGCGGCGTCTGCCCGTCGTCGTCCGCGGCCAGCCGGGACTTGGACAGCAGCTCATACCAGAGGCGCAGGCCCTCGCCGATGGGCACCCGGTAGTCCCTGTCGCCATGGATCACCAGCATGGGGGTGCTGATGTTATCCGCGTGCAGATGCGGGGAGTTCTCCAGTGCCATCTCCTCGGTCATTTCCTTCAGCCAGTACTGCGAGGCATCCGTGGTGGGACCAAACTGGTCCAGGGCCCACAGGCTGGCGTGGGTCACCACGGCCTTGAACCGGTCCGTGTTGCCCGCAACCCAGTTGGCCATGTAGCCACCAAAGGAGCCTCCCATGGCGGCGGTCCGCGCCGGGTCAATATCCGGGCGCTCCACGGCGGCGTCCGTGACGGCCATGAGATCGGTGAACGGCGCTTTCCCCCAGGAACCCCAGCCGCGCTGGATGTGCGATTGCCCATATCCGGTGGACAAGGCCGGATCGGGGAGCAGGACGGCGTAGCCCTTGGCCGCCAGGAGCCAGGGGTTCCAACGCCAGGTCCAGGCGTTCCAGGAGCCCAGCGGACCGCCGTGGATCCAGAGCAGCAGCGGCGCCGGGGACCCGGCAGAGGCACCCTCCGGCAGCGCAAGGTATGCGGGGACGCGGGAACCGTCGGCAGCGGAGGCCGCGATGCGCTCCAGCCGTCCGGGACTGGCCGGGCGTTCGGCCGGAGCGGGCAGGCGCGTGGTTTCGCCGCTGGCCAGGTCGATGCGCACGGCCTCGGGTGGGAACGCATAGGAACTCCGGAGGGCGTACGCGTGGCGTCCCTCCGGAGAGATGGCGACGTCGGTGTACGCCGCGGAGTCCTGCGTCACCCGGGTGACGCCCACCTCGGCGGCAGCGGACGGAACGCTGACCCGAAAAACCGGCGACGCGCCGTCGTCGTCCGCCGTGACGAGGATGGCGGAGCCGTCCGGAAGCCAGGCTGCGGGCTTGGCCCAGCGGTCCCAGTCATGGGCGAGGGGCTGCAGGCCGGAAGCGTCGTCGACGGCGGCGTCACCGGACACGTCGAGCAGGTGCAGCTTGATCTCCGGCGCCTTGTGCGGGGTGGAGTCGGACTCGCTGACCACCACGAGCGTCCTGCCGTCAGGGCTGACGGGCCCCGGAAAGTAGCTCATGCCTTCGTGGTCCAGCAGGACCTTGAGGCTGCCCGAGGCCACATCCACGGCCACGAGGATGGATCGACTGTCAGCCTTGGCGAGGGGCTTGGCGTAACTGCTGTAAATGGTCTTCCCGTCCGGGCTGACCACGGTTTCCGCCTCGCGCAGCCGGGGCCCGGCGTCGGGCGTGAGGTTGCGCAGGACAAGGGGCGCGGTGGCGTCAACCGTGGCGGGCTTGCCAGGAGCCGCGTCCTCCCCCGGCTCGACGGCAAAGATGCGCGGCTGGGCCGGCCCCAGGTCCGCGTCCCAGTAGCGGACCGGGTATTCGCTGTGCAGGATGGCCGAGACCTTCTTGTCCTTCCGGGACTTGCGCCGCTCGGCGTCGTCTCCTTCGTCGGCGGATCCGGCCAGGACCTCTGCCGTCACAAAGGCCGCGTCGGCGTCCCTGGCCGTCATGATGCGGCTGATGCCGCCGGGCCGGCTGAGGACCACCCGGGCTTCGCCGCCGTCAGCGGGAAGCATCCAGAGCGCGTTGACCGGCTCCTCGTCCGGGCTGTCCGGGTCCGGCCGTGCGGACGTGAAGTACACGTCACCGTTGGCCGCGAAGGCGGCACCCGCTTCGCCCTTGGCGCTGCGGGTGATGCGGCGGGCGTGTTTTTGTCCTGCCGGGTCCAGCTCCCACAGCGCCGTGGCGAATTCGGTGCCCTTGCCGTTGAGGGTGCTGACGGTGGTGACCAGCCGCGAACCGTCGGGGCTCAAGGCAAGGCCGCTTACCCGTGGGATGGAGAGGTAGTGGTCGAGGTCGTGGAAGGGGGTCAGTGGTTGCTCATCCGGGATCACCGGTTCCAAGTTAGCCATGCCCCGATTCAACACGGTTTGTGCCGCTGATCACAATGCGAAAGCCCCGCCGCTCCGAGGGGAGCGGCGGGGCTTTGGCTGTGGAGGCTAGACGCTTGGGGCGATCTCCGGGATGCGCGGCTTGGCGTTGCCGGCGAAGGTGAACTTCGCGTCGTCGCCTTCGCCCTCGACATCCACCACGACGATGTCGCCGGGGTGGATCTCGCCGAAGAGGATCTTCTCGGAGAGCTGGTCCTCGATCTCGCGCTGGATGGTGCGGCGCAGCGGCCGGGCACCCATGGCGGGATCGTAGCCGCGGGTTGCCAGGAGCACCTTGGCGGCCTTGGTGAGCTCGATGCCCATGTCCTTGTCCTTGAGGCGCTTCTCCAGGCGGGTGACGAACAGGTCCACGATCTCGATGATCTCGTCCTGGGTCAGCTGCGGGAACACCACGACGTCGTCAACACGGTTCAGGAACTCGGGGCGGAAGTGCTGCTTGAGTTCCTCCGTGACCCGTGCACGCATGCGGTTGTAGCCGGTCTGCGTGTCGGTGCCGGACTGGAAGCCGGTGGCGACGCTCTTGGAGATGTCCCGGGTACCCAGGTTGGTGGTCATGATGATCACGGTGTTCTTGAAGTCCACCACGCGGCCCTGGGAGTCGGTCAGGCGGCCGTCTTCCAGGATCTGCAGCAGCGAGTTGAAGAGGTCCGCGTGGGCCTTTTCCACTTCGTCGAACAGCACCACGGAGAACGGACGGCGGCGGACCTTCTCGGTCAGCTGGCCACCCTCTTCGTAGCCCACGTAGCCCGGAGGGGCACCGAAGAGCCGCGAGACGGTGTGCTTCTCTGAGTACTCGGACATGTCCAGGGTGATGAGGGCGTCCTCTTCACCGAACAGGAACTCGGCGAGGGCCTTTGCGAGCTCGGTCTTGCCGACGCCGGTGGGGCCGGCGAAGATGAACGAGCCGCCGGGGCGCTTGGGGTCCTTGAGCCCTGCACGGGTGCGGCGGATGGCCTGGGAGAGCGCCTTGATGGCCTCGTCCTGGCCGACGACGCGCTTGTGCAGTTCGTCTTCCATCTTGAGCAGGCGCGAGGACTCTTCCTCGGTCAGCTTGAAGACGGGAATGCCCGTGGAGTTGGCCAGCACCTCGGCGATGAGGTCCTCATCCACCTCGGAGATGTCGTCCATGCCGCCGGACTTCCAGTGCCGTTCCTTCTCCGCGCGCTCGGAGATCATCTTCTGCTCCTTGTCACGGAGCGAAGCTGCACCTTCGAAGTCCTGGGCGTCGATGGCGGATTCCTTCTCCATTTTCAGCTTGGCGATGCGCTCGTCCATGGCTTTGAGCTCCGGCGGAGCGGTCATGCGGCGGATGCGCAACCGGGCGCCAGCCTCGTCGATCAGGTCGATCGCCTTGTCCGGCAGGAAGCGGTCCGAGATGTAGCGCTCGGCGAGGCTTGCGGCGGAGGCGAGGGCACCGTCGGTGATGGTGACGCGGTGGTGTGCCTCGTACCGGTCGCGCAGGCCCTTGAGGATCTCGATGGCGTGGGCCACGGAGGGTTCCTTGACCTGGATCGGCTGGAAGCGGCGCTCCAGCGCGGCATCCTTCTCAATGTGCTTGCGGTACTCGTCCAGCGTGGTGGCACCGATGGTCTGCAGCTCGCCGCGGGCCAGCATGGGCTTCAGGATCGAGGCCGCATCGATGGCGCCTTCGGCGGCACCGGCACCCACCAGGGTGTGGATCTCGTCGATGAACAGGATGATGTCGCCACGGGTGCGGATCTCCTTGAGGACCTTCTTGAGCCGCTCTTCGAAGTCGCCGCGGTAGCGGGAACCTGCCACCAGGGAGCCGAGGTCGAGTGTGTAAAGCTGCTTGTCGCGGATGGTCTCCGGGACATCGCCGCGCACGATCGCCTGGGCCAGGCCTTCGACGACGGCGGTCTTGCCGACGCCGGGCTCGCCAATGAGGACAGGGTTGTTCTTGGTGCGGCGGGAAAGGACCTGCATGACACGTTCCATTTCCTGCTCGCGGCCGATGACGGGGTCCAGCTTGTTCTCGCGCGCAGCCTGGGTCAGGTTGCGGCCGAACTGGTCCAGGACGACGGAACCGGCGGGTGCGCCTTCGGGCTGTCCGCCACCGACGCCTGCGCCGGTGGTTTCCTTGCCCTGGTAGCCGGAGAGGAGCTGGATGACCTGCTGGCGGACCCGGTTGAGGTCTGCGCCGAGCTTGACCAGCACCTGGGCGGCGACGCCCTCACCCTCGCGGATGAGGCCGAGCAGGATGTGCTCCGTGCCGATGTAGTTGTGGCCCAACTGGAGGGCTTCGCGCAGCGAGAGCTCCAGTACCTTCTTGGCACGGGGGGTGAAGGGGATGTGGCCGGAAGGAGCCTGCTGGCCCTGCCCGATGATCTCCTGCACCTGCTCGCGAACGCCGTCGAGCGAAATGCTCAAGGACTCAAGAGCTTTAGCGGCAACACCCTCACCCTCATGGATCAGACCCAAGAGGATGTGTTCGGTACCGATGTAATTGTGGTTCAGCATGCGTGCCTCTTCTTGGGCAAGCACAACTACGCGACGGGCACGGTCCGTAAATCGCTCAAACATTTCGCCACACTCCTAGCTACGACGTACTTTGATGCTACGTGGCCGGTCCGGAGTTGTGGAGCGTGTTCGCCACAGGGGAAACATGGGTCTTGCCGGAATAATGCCGCGCCCCCTCCAAAGGACCTGGGACACCGGGCATCAGCGGTCAAAGGAGTCCATCAAAGAACCCTTGTCCCCGGCCGGGTGTTGCGCCATTCTTGGCCATAACAGCGGGCCTGGCCGCTTCAACGGGAGCAACGAGGGCAGCGTGAACCAACAGGGAGGGCGGGAGATGCCGAAGGTGGACCTGGAACGCGTCAGGCGCCCGGCGGGGGTTGCACTCGCGGCGGGCGGGGTTTGGCTGATCGGCATCAGCCCGGTGCCGGGGGTATACCTTGAGCCCGACGCTGCGCGGCGGCTGGACATGCTCCGCAAAGGGCAGCGCTGGTGGGTGGCGGGACAACATGTCGCCGCGGCGGGAACCGCTGCCATGCCCGCGGCGTTTGCGCGGCTGGCCCTCGCCCTCCCGCCGGGAAGGAGCAGGGCACTCGCCGGCACAGCCGCCGTCGCACTTGCCGCCGGAGCGCCTCTGTTCGTCTCCGAGCTTGCAATGCGAGCATCGGACCTGGAGCGCTTCGCGGCGCGCCGCTTCCCGGCATGGCCGTTCTACGCCTATGCGTGGCTGCATGTGCTCGCGCTCGGGTCCCTCTCCGGCGCCCTGGCAACCTTGCCGCACCGGAAAAAGGAAGCGGCAGCGGTTGGCCTTGCCAGTGTCGGATGTGCGGTAGTGCTGGCGAAAACAGGCGATATTCCGCCTTTCGTGTTCTATGTCACCGAGCAGTTTGCTGCCGGCAGCCTGCTGCGCCGTGAATCGCGCCGCGGCGAATCCCCGGGTGCGCTGCGGGATTAATTCCGCCCATACCCTTATTACGTGCCGCAGACAAAAGCCCTGCCTCCCCAAGGCGGGAAGCAGGGCTTTTAGCCAGGTTGGCCCCGTAGCTAGGAATTTGCCTTTTGGTAGGCCTCCTGGATTTCAGCCTGAATTCGGCCGCGGCTGTTAACGGTGTAGCCGTTATCCCGGGCCCATTGCCGGATTTGCGCCGAATCGTGGCTGCGGCCGCCGGTGGGAGCCTTGGCCCGCTGGGCGGTGCGACCTCCGGTAGCCTTGCGTGCAGCGTTAATGAACCTCTCCAGTGAAGACCGAAGTTCAGCGGCATTGGCTGCCGACAGGTCAATCTCGTAGTTGACCCCATCGAGGCCGAACTTAACATTCTCGTCTGCGGATCCCCCATCCAGATCATCAACGAGGATGATGTTTACTTTCTGTGCCATTAAAAGTCTTCCTCTTGCTGGAAAGTTCGATTTTCAGAAAAGCAGGATGTTTCCCTAAAAAGTATGACTCTTATGTTGGCAACGCGTCAAAGCGCCTTTTGGTTCCCGGTGGATAAAGGCGGAAAGTCGACGGGGATTTAATCTATTGCGATTCCGGCCGGGGGCCGTCGGCGGGCCGCGCCGGGAGCGAATCCGCCTCGGCCTGGGCACGGGCCTCGGCCTGGCGCTCGGCCTTGTCCGCGTTGAAGATCGCCTTCATGGCAAACCAGAAAATCAGGCCCACCACCAGGGAGGGAAGAATGACGGCTACGTATTCCATGGTCAGTGCCCTTCGGGCTTCAGCAGCGGGAACAGGATGGTTTCGCGGATACCGGCTCCGGTGAACAGCATCACCAGCCGGTCGATGCCCAGGCCGATGCCGCCCATGGGCGGGGCGCCGTACTCAAGGGCGCGCAGGAAGTCCTCGTCCAGCTGCATGGCTTCGACGTCGCCGGCGGCCGCGTGCAGGGACTGCTCGGTGAGGCGTTCGCGCTGGATGACGGGGTCGATCAGCTCGGAAAACGCGGTGCCGCGTTCCATGCCGCCGATGATCAGGTCCCAGGCCTCGATCAGCCGGCCGTCCTCGCGGTGCGGGCGGGCCAGCGGCTGGGCCGAGGGCGGGTAGTCGTACACGAAGGTGGGGTTGAGCAGGGTGGGCTCCACGATTTCGCCGAAGAGCTCAACCACCAGCTTCTCGGCGTCCCACTTGGGATCAACCTTGACCTCGTGCTTGGCCGCGAGCTCGCGGAGCACGTCCACGGAGGTGTCCGGCGTAATGTCCTGCCCGACCGCCTCGGAAAGCCCCGGGTAGACGGGCAGCCAGGCCCAGTCGCCGTCGAGGTTGATCTCCCCCGCCTCGGTCTGCAGCACGCGTCCGGCCCCCACGGCGTCCGCGGCGTCAAGGATAATCTCCTTGATCCGTTCGGCCATGACGAACTGGTCAGCCCAGGCCTCGTAGCATTCAAGGGTGGTGAATTCGGGGCTGTGGGTGGAATCGACGCCCTCGTTGCGGAACACGCGGCCCATGTCGTAGACGCGGTCGATGCCGCCCACCACTGCCCGCTTGAGGTACAGCTCGGTGGCGATCCGGAGGGTCATCTTCTGGTCGAACGCGTTCATGTGGGTCTCGAACGGGCGTGCCAGGGCGCCGCCGTGGACCAGCTGCAGGATGGGCGTTTCCACTTCCACGTAGCGGTGGCGGAACAGCGTTTCGCGGATGGAGCGGGTGATGGCGGCCCGGGTGTAGACCATTTCGCGGGCTTCGTCACGGACCATCAGGTCCACGTAGCGCTGGCGGACGCGGGTTTCCTCGTTCAGGTCCGCGTGCAGGACGGGCAGCGGGCGGAGGGCCTTGGATGCCATGGACCAGGATTCGGCCATGACGGAGAGTTCGCCGCGGCGGGAGGAAATGACCTCGCCCTTGATGAACACATGGTCGCCCAAGTCCACCAGGGCTTTCCATTCCGCGAGGGCTTCCTCCCCCACGTTGGCCAGGCTCAGCATGGCCTGCAGGCGTGTGCCCTTGCCGTCGGTGCCGCCCTCCTGCAGGGTGGCGAAGCAGAGCTTGCCGGTGTTCCGGACGAAGACCACCCGGCCGGTGACGCCCACGGTGTCGCCGGTGGTGTCGTCCGCTTCGAGGTGGGCGTACTTTTCCCGGATCTCGGCGAGGGAATGCGTGCGTTCCACTCTCACGGGGTACGCCTCCGCGCCGCGCTCAAGAAGTTTGGCGCGCTTTTCCATGCGGATCCGCATCTGCTCGCTGGCGTCGAGGGGCTCCGGGGCGTTCTTGGGCGCGGGGGTGTTTTGGGAAGTCACAATCATCAAGTTTACCGGGATTTGGCCACCCGGACTTTCAGCTGGCCCGCAGGCTTGCCCCCTAGGATGGGCGGGTGAAAGAACGGGTACTTCCAACGCACGACGGCGGCAGGCTGGCTGTCTACAGCTACGGCACCGCGGATGCGCCGGGAGAACGGCGCGTCGTGGTGATCGGCGGCGCGTTCCTCACCGCCTCGATCTACCGCCCCTTCTCGGTGGAACTGGCGAAGGGGCTGGGCGAGGGCTGGGCGGTGGACGTGTACGACCGGCGCGGCCGGGGCAACTCCTCCGAGCAGCCGCCTGGCTACTCCATGGCCACCGAAATTTCGGATGTCCGGGCCGTGATGGATGCCACCGGTGCCCGGAACATTCTGGGCCACAGCCTGGGCGGGGCGGTGGCGCTCAACGCCGTCCAGGAGTTCACTGGCACCGGGTACGTGCCGGACAAACTCGCGGTGTACGACGCCGCGGTGAACATCGACGGCAGCATCGACACCGCCTGGCTGGACGGATTCGAGGACGCCGTCAACAACGGCAGGGTTGGCCGCGCCCTGGCGTACATGAAGAAGGCCACCAGTCCCGGCTCCGTCATGGCACGGATCCCGGTTCCCGTGCTGGCCGGCCTGATGGCCGTGCTGTCCCGGACCAAGGTGAACACATTGTTCCGCGAGGTGATGCCCAGCGGAGTGGGTGAGCTGCGTGCGGCCTTCGACGAAAAGGACCACGCGCGGGACTTCAGCGTGCTGCCGGCCGGCACGCATTTCATGGCCGGCGGCAAGAGCCCCGACTACTACAAGGTGACCGCGGAGCGGCTGCACGCAGCCGTTCCGGGCAGCACCCACCAGCTCTCACCCAAATGCTTCCACGGCTCCATTCCGGCGGCGGTCAAGGAGCTCGTGGCTGATGTCTCGGCGTACTTCACCGGCGGTAATCCGGGCGGGCGGCCCCGCCCGGATTCCTCCGGAGCTATCCCCGTTCCCCGCGGCTGAAGCCCGCCAAGGCAGCCTCCCCCAGGTCCCGCCACACGGTCCACGGCTTCGGTTCTTTGCTCCGGTCAGCCAGCCAGTCGCCCCAGACGGTGATGTCCTCCCCGCCCGCGGCGGCCACGGCGTCACAGGCGAAGCCGACGGCGGCCGTCCCGTCACGGAGCTGGACCGACCCGAGCAGCATTGGCTCGGGAAGGGCGGCCAGGAACGTCCCCAAGGCCGCGGGCGGCAGCAGCCACCGCTCCCCGGCCAGCTCTGCGCCGTCGTCGGACCGGTACACGCCTGGCTTCGGCGGCACCGTGTCCAGTGCCACCATCCGGTAGCGCGCAGCGGTGCGGACGGGCCCGTCCCAGAAGGCGCCGAGTTCCTCAAGCTCGCGGGCCAGCGGCTGGCCCTTGCGGTGCGCGCCCACCACCACCAGCGGCAGGGCCGTTGCGCCGGCGGCGACCGGCCAGGGAATGGGCGACGACGGCCGGGCGGCTCCTGCGGCTGCCTCCAGTCCTGCGGCACCAGGCGCCGCCCCGGCCGCGAAGAGTCCAGGCTGCGCTGGGG
Source organism: Pseudarthrobacter sp. AG30 (assembly GCF_003116525.1). Lineage (NCBI taxonomy): Bacteria > Bacillati > Actinomycetota > Actinomycetes > Micrococcales > Micrococcaceae > Pseudarthrobacter > Pseudarthrobacter sp. AG30. The sequence continues at coordinate 100,797 of NZ_QEHL01000001.1, forward strand.
TGGTTTCCAGCCGGCGGGCGATGTCCGCCGCCACGGCGTCATCGAACGCCCGGCCCACCACCGTGACGCCGAACTGGGCGCCGTCCACCCCGCCGGCCGGGACAGCCACGGCACAAAGATCGAACAGGTTGCAGAAGTTCGTGTAGGTGCCCAGCAACGAGTTCACCCCCACCGGATCCGCGGCAACCTCTGCCAGGGTGGGGTGGAACGGCGCCGTCGGAACCAGGAGGGCATCGAAGCCCTGGAGGCGGCCCATGGCGGTGGCCTTCAATTCCTCCAGCCTGGCGGTGTCGGCGACGTACCGGGAGGCGGACACCGTGCCGGCGGCACGGATGATGCCTTCCACGGTGGGATCGATGCCTGCCCGGCCGTCCGTGCCGGCGTCGTGCTTTGCCAGGAAGTCCCCAACTGCAGCGTGGCGTTCGGCCACCAGCGCTCCGTCGTAGAGCAGCCGTGCTGCCTGGAGGAACGCGTCGAACTCGATCGCTTCGGCATCCACCCCGCTGGACCGCAGGCGGTCCACCTGCCGCTGGAATTCCGCAGCCCACTCAGGCGGCAGGGCCGGGAGGCTCGCGGGGTAGGCCACCCGGGGCCGGGACGGCGCTGCGAGCTTTGTGTCCGCGGGCCACGCCCGGGCACCGCCGGCCATGATGCCCATGGCGAGCTCGGCCGTGGCCAGGTCCCGGGCGAAAATCGTGACGGCGTCCCAGGACCGGCAGGCCGGCACCACCCCTGCCGTGGAGACCACGTTCAGCGTTGCCTTGATGCCCACGATGCCCTGCAACCCGGCGGGAACCCGGCCGGATCCTGCCGTGTCGGTGCCGATGGCGATGTCCACCAGTCCCAGCGCCACGGCCACGGCGGACCCGGAGCTGGACCCGCCGGAGATCCGGTCCGGCCGGCGGGAGTCCCGGACGGCGCCGTAGGGGCTGCGCGTTCCCACCAGGCCGGTGGCGAACTGGTCAAGGTTGGTGGCGCCGAGGACCATGGCACCGGCGGCGCGGAGCCGCGCCACGGCTTCGGCATCCTGCTCCGGCACGTAGGCGAAGCCGGGGCAGGCCGCCGTGGTGGGAATCCCGGCCACGTCAACGTTGTTCTTCACGGCCAGCACCAGTCCGGCCAGCGGCAGGTGCGCACCCCGGGCAACGGCGGCGTCGATGGTTGCCGCTTCGGCCAGGACGTCCTCGCGGCCGCGTAGCGTTATCCAGATTTCCGGGCGGTCCACGGCGTCAACCGCGGCCAGTGCTGCTTCGGCGCGCCGCGTGGCGGCGCCTGCGGGTGCCGGGTTCATACCGTGGCCCCTTCCAGTTCCAGGTCCTCCACCTCGAGCAGCGCAAGGTCGCTGCCGCCGAGGACAACCACCGCCTCCCCGGCAACCACCTGCGAACCCGCCGTGGGCAGGACACGGAGCACCACACCGTCGCACGGCGCCTCCAGGACTGTCTCCATTTTCATGGCCTCCAGCGAGACCAGCGGCTGGCCCTTCGCCACCCGGTCGCCCTCGGCCACATCCACCTTCCAGACGCTCGCGGCGAACGGGGCGGAGACCAGGGACCCGCCGTCCGGAACCACCACGTCATCTGCTGCGGGGGCGGCGACGGCGGCGAGCGCGTCGGCACGGTCGAACTCGCCGGCGTCAGCCCATGCCTGCCGTTCCACAGCGAAAGCCGCACCCTGCTTGTCCCGGAACGCCTCGATGGACGCGCGGTTTTCGGCCAGGAACTGTTCGTGCTCAGCGAGCGAGAACGTGCCGTCCTCGATCTCCACGCCGCGGCCGCGGCCGGCCGCCATGTCGGCGCGCAGGTCCAGGAGTTCCTCCGGGCTGACGGGGTACCAGGAAATCCGGTCGAAGAAACGGAGCAACCAAGGCGATCCGGGTTCGAACGGAGCGGAATCGGCGTACCGGGACCACACCTGGGTGGTGCGGCCCACGAACTGGTAGCCCCCGGGGCCCTCCATCCCGTAAATGCACATGTACGCGCCGCCGATGCCCACCGCGTTCTCCGGCGTCCAGGTGCGCGCCGGGTTGTACTTGGTGGTGACCAGGCGGTGCCGCGGATCCAGCGGCGTGGCCACAGGCGCACCCAGGTACACGTCGCCCAGGCCCAGGACCAGGTATTCGGCATTGAAGACGGTGTCGAAGACCTCGTTGACGGAGTCCAGGCCGTTGATCCGGCGGATGAACTCGATGTTCCACGGGCACCACGGTGCATCATCCCGGACGCCTGCCATGTAGCGTTCGATCGCCTCACGGGTGGCGGGGTCGTCCCAGGACAGCGGCAGCCGGACGGTGCGGCTGGGAACCACCAGCTCGGAGCTCGCCGGCAGGGCTGCCTCGACCTCCTGGACCAGGCCCAGCAGCCGGCGGGTGGACAGGACGGACGGGTCCACCTTGATCTGCAGCGACCGGATACCCGGGGTCAGGTCAACAATGCCGGGCACCCGGAGCGCTTCGATGTGCTGGTGCAGGGCGTGGACCCGGGCCCGCAGGCCCAAGTCCAGCACCATGTCGCCGTATTCCACCAGCAGGTTGTCATCGCCGGAGCGGCGGTACGTGACCGCGGGCCGGCCGGAACCGTCCGGCACCCGGCCCAGGACGCCGTCGTCGCCATCTCCGCGGACCGGCCCCGGCGTTGCCGCTGCCGCTGCCGGAAGCTTCAGGGCGGCACTGCCGGACCAGCCGGCGTCGCCCGGGAGGACCAGCTGGCGGCCGGGTCCCAAGTCCGCGGCCGACGGCGCCTGGCTGGCTTTGATGGGCACGAACCGGACCTTGTCCCCCGGACGGAGCTGGCCGAGCTTCCAGCGCTCGGCCGTCACGACGGTGACGGGGCAGACGAACCCGCCCAGGCTGGGCCCGTCCGGGCCAAGCAGGATGGGGGTATCGCCGGTAAAGTCCAGGGCGCCCACCGAGTAGGCGGTGTCGTGGATGTTGGAAGGGTGCAGGCCTGCCTCGCCGCCGTCGGTCCGTGCCCAGCGGGGTTTGGGGCCGATGAGACGGACGCCGGTGCGGGCGGAATTGAAGTGCACCTCATACTCCGCGGCATACAGGTCCTCGATGTCTTCGCGCTGGAAGAACTCGGGGGCGCCGTGCGGCCCTTCGGCCACGGCCAGTTCCCAGGTGGACACGAGGACGGGGCGGCTGTCGGCGGGCACCGCTGCAGCCTGGCCTGCGGCCGGTACCCCGTCCACCGTGACCGCGCGGAGTACGTCGCCGGCGCGCAGCACGCGCCCGGCGTGGCCGCCGAACTGGCCCAGGGTAAAGGTTGACGCGCTGCCCAGGTAGGCGGGAATGTCCAGGCCGCCCTGGAACAGGATGTAGCCGCGCAGGCCCTTGCCGGTGGCCGTGCCGACGTCGAGCGTCCCGCCTGCCGGGACGGTCACGGGGGTCCAGGCGGGCACCTCCACGCCGTCAACGGTCACTGTGACCTCCGCGCCGGTGACGCAGACGGTGGTGGCATGCGTGAACACCAGGCTGGGTCCAGTCATGGTGAACTCCAGGCCCGGGACCCCTTCGGGGTTGCCCAGCGCAGTGTTGCCCAGGCGGAAGGAGAGGTCATCCATGGGGCCGCTCGGCGGAACGCCGATCTGCCAGAGCCCGGTGCGTCCCGGCCAGTCCTGCACGCTGGTCTGCAGCCCGGGTCGTTCCACGGTGATCCGCGGTTCGGGGTCCCCCACGTTGTCCAGGGTGCTGGTGGAGTGCTCGACGGCGCGGACCACGTTCATGCCGCTCACGGCGCGGAGCAACCCTAAGTTGGTCTCGATGCCATCGATCCGGGTGTTGCCCAGCGCAACGGCGAGGCGGTCGAAGGCCTCGGTGCGGCTTGCGCCGGAGGTGATGATTTTGCCCAGGAGGGGATCGTAGTTGGTGGAGACGTCGGTGCCGGTCTCCACCCAGGCATCCACGCGCGCTTCCTCCGGCCCCGGGTAGGCGGCGTTGGTGACGGTTCCGGCGCTGGGCTGGAAGCCGCGTGCCGGGTCTTCGGCGTAAACGCGGGCCTCCACGGCGTGCCCGGATACCGGCAACGCATCGGGCACGTCCGCCAACACCGTGTGGGCTTCGGCGCCGGCCTGGGCGAGGCGGAGCATCCATTCCACCAGGTCCACCCCCGTGACGGACTCGGTGACGGGGTGCTCCACCTGGAGCCGGGCGTTGACTTCCAGGAAGGAGGCTTCCTTGCGGGCGGAGTCGTAGACGAACTCGACTGTGCCGGCGGAGCGGTAGTTAAGGGAGGCGCAGAGGGCGCGGGAGCTGCGGTGCAGTTCCTCGCGCAGATCGGCGGGCAGGTCCGGGGCGGGGGCCTCCTCGAGGACTTTCTGGTGGCGGCGCTGGAGGGAGCAGTCCCGGTCGCCCAGGCTGACCACCCGGCCTTCGCCGTCGCCAAAGACCTGGACCTCCACGTGGCGGGCGTTCTCCACATACCGTTCGGCGAAGACCCCTGCGGTGCCGAAGCTGGCACCGGCAAGCCGGGCGACGCGGGGGAAGCTGTCCACGAGCTCGGCCTCCGTGCGGCAGACCGTCATGCCGATCCCGCCGCCACCGCCGGTGGCCTTGAGCATCAGCGGGAACCCAATGGTTGCGGAGGCCGCGACGGCGGCGTCCACGTCCTCAAGCAGGCCGGAACCGGCGATCATGGGCACCCCGGCCGCACGTGCGGCGTCGCGTGCGGTGTGCTTGGTTCCGAAGATCCGCAGCTGTTCGGGGGTGGGGCCGACGAAGACCAGGCCGGCAGCTTCCACGGCCTCGGCGAAGGCTGCGTCCTCGGACAGGAAGCCGTAACCAGGGTGGATGGCGCCGGCGCCGGTTTCCTTTGCCGCGGCCAGGATCGCCTCCACCCGGAGGTAGGACTCCTTGGCGGGCGCTGGCCCCAGCAGCACAGCCTCGTCGGCGAGCCGGACGTGCTTGGCGCCGCGGTCGGCCTCGGAGAAGACGGCGATGGTGCGCAGCCCCAGCTTCCTGGCGGATTCGATGATGCGGCATGCGATTTCGCCGCGGTTGGCGACCAACAGGGTGTCGAAGAGTTTTGTGGTGGTCACAGTGCAGCCTCCGGCCGGGTGACGATCATGCGGACGGGCGTGGGGTTGAAGCCGTTGCACGGGTTGTTGATTTGCGGGCAGTTGGAGACGAGCACCAGGGTGTCCACCTCCGCCTTCAGCGCAACGCGCTTGCCGGGGGCGGACAGTCCGTCCACGATCCCCAGGGCGCCGTCCGGGTCCACCGGGACATTCATGAACCAGTTGATGTTGGACACCAGGTCCCGTTTGCCCAGGCCCCAGCGGGAGCCCTCGATCAGGAAGTTCTCCACGCAGGCGTGCTGTTCACGGGTGTGTTGGCCGTATCGGAGGGTGTTGGATTCCTGCGAGCAGGCGCCGCCAATGGTGTCGTGCACGCCCACTTCGTCCGCAACAACGGTCATCAGGGCAGCACCGGTGTCGGCGCGCAGGACCGAACCGGTGGTGAGGACGATGGACTGCTGCGCGGCGATGGTGGCTGCAGCCGAGTAGCGCACGGTGGTGTCCCCGGCTGCGTAGAGCAGGCAGTCAACGGCCTGGTTGCCTTCCAGGTCCACGATGGTCAGCACGTCGCCGGCTGCCACCACTGCCGACCAGGGGCCGCGGGCTTCGACAAATTCGTCCAGGATCAGGGTGCCGGGGGCCAGTGCCGTGCCTGCAGCGTCCGGGCGGGTCTCAATGGCGGTGTTCATCGGGCGTTCCTTGCGGTGAGATCGTGTTCGGTATTGAGCAGGGCCTGCAGGTGTTCCGGGGCCAGTGGGCCAACCAGGCGGCCTGCTTCGAGTTCGCGAAGGTCCTGCGGCGCGTGCCAGGCAAGGATGTCCACGGCGGTTCCGGTGAACTCCCGGCGGGGGTCCAGCGGGTGCGCTGTGTTGGCCAGGACCAGGACGGCGTCCAGGTGGAGAAGGAGTTCGACGGCGGCACCGGGGCCTGCGCTGCCGGTGAAGGTGATGCTGCCGGCCGGGTCAACGGTGATGCCCTTGAAGAAGGACAGCGACGGAGCGACGTCCCGCGGACCCATCCCGTTCTTCAGGGCGCCCAGCGTGAGCAGTTCGCGCGCCGCCGGAGATGCGCTGTGGACTGTTCCCGCACCGTATTTCGCGGTGTTGCCGGTGAGCGTGGTGGCGCCCGTCAGGGCATCATGCCGGGCGGAGGTATCGGCCACGATGGTGGCCATCAGCCGGCCGGCGTCGGACAGCAGCGGGTGCCCGGCAGCGGGATAGGCCTGCCACGGGACCTTGACGGTGTCGGCGACATTCAGTCGTTCGTGGGTGGCACCGGTCCGGTACAGGAGCGCGTGGACGCAGCCGTCGCCGGCGGTATCCGTGAGCCGGATCCGGGTGCCGCGGGCCAATGCCATGGTGGTGTAGCGGCCAAAGGCGAGGGACTCCGCCCAGGTGGGGGACGCGTCGTCGGGCATTCCGGACAGGAGGCGCCCTGGCGCGGAGGCGGCCGGGACGAAGCGCATGGTTTCGGCGGTCTTGCCGTGCTGGTCCCTGGCGTGGGCGCGGGCGCCGGCCGTGGTGGCGGTGCCGGCGGCGGCCGTTTCGATGGTCTGTGTCATGGTCGAGGTCCTGGTTGTTGTCGGGAACGATGGGAATTTAGGGCTCAGGCCTTGGTGGCTGCGAGGTTCCTGCGCCGGACCCAGACGCCCAGGAGGAGGACGGCGGCGACCATGAGCGGTGCGGACCACAGGAGCAGCCCGTTGTCGCCGGAGGGGTCGTACACCTCGGGCCGGGGCCAGGCGAGGTTGACCACCATGAGGCCTCCGTAGAGGACGGCGAGGATGTTGACCGGCAGGCCCCAACGGCCCAGGGAGAACAGGCCGGCAGGCATGGTCTGGCCCACCCGCGCCCAGTCACCGCGGAGGCGGTTGATCAGCTGCGGGACGGTGACCAGGAGGTAGGCGATGTAAACCATCACGATGCAGACGCTGCACAGGGTGGTGAAGAGGGCGGCGTTGCCGACGTTGATGGCCAGCACGGCAACTGCCAGCGCGCCGATCACGATCGAGGGCCACATGGGCGTCCCGCGGGTGGGGTGGACGGAGGAGAGCAAGGCCGACGCCGGGAGCTTGCCGTCGCGGGCCATCGAGAATACGAGCCGTGAACCGGCGGTCTGGATTGCCAGGGTGCAGACGAAGATGGCAATGGCAACGTCAACCAGCAGGACCTTTCCCCAGAAGGTTCCCAGGACGGCGGTGAGGACGTAGGGCAGGCCTTCGGTGGCGAGGCGGCCGTCGTCGAGGCTGGGGGCGGCCATCAGGGCGGTGATGATCATCAGGGCGCCGCCAATGCCGGAGATGAGCAGGGCGGAGAGGATGGTCCGCGGTGCGGTGCGGCGCGGGTCCTTGGTTTCCTCGGAGAGCTCCCCGGCGGAGTTGAAGCCCACCATGACGTAGGCGGCCATGAGCCCCGAGACCAGGAAGGCTCCCACGGCGCCGAGGTCCGAGCCCTCAAGGACGGTGGTGTCCGCCACCACGTCCGGACCGCGCTGGGCGGCGCTGATGAGGGCGAGGATCACGGCTGCGACGCCGACGATTTCGCAGGTGACACCGACGGAGTTCACGTGCGCCATGAGCTTGACGCCCAGGGAGTTGATGATGGTGGTGGCCACCAGCAGGACGGCACCCAGGATCACCGCGTTGGATGCCCCGGTGACGGTGTTGAGGGCGGGGTCACCACCCACCACCTGGAATCCGTCCCACAGCTGGGGCAGGACCACCTGGAGGGCGATGGCTGCGGCTGCCGCGGTGACCACCTGCGCGATGGCCATGAACCAGCCGGCAAACCAGCCCACGGCTTCCCCGCCGACGCGGCGCGACCACTGGTAGACGGCTCCGGAGAGCGGGTAGCGGGCGGCGAGTTCGGCAAAATTGAGGGCCACGAGCAGCTGGCCGACCAGCACTACCGGCCAGGTCCAGAAGAACGCGGGACCAGCGAAGGAGTAGCCGAAGGCGAAGAGCTGGAAGATGGTGGTGAGGATGGAGACGAAGGAGAAACCGGCGGCAAAGGAAGCGTAGCGGCCGAGCTTTCGGTGCAGGGTGGGCTGGTAGCCAAGGGACGTCAGGTCTGCATCGTCCTGGTGGACGGTGGGAAGAACGGTGGATGTCATGGGAATCTCCGGGGCTGGAAAGGGATCTTGGGGGCGAAGCCTTCCGGCAGTGCAGCGCTCGGCCGAAGGCTGCGGATTACCGGTCACTTGATAGTTTTCCAGCGCGATGTCCCCAAACAGTTTCCCCTCTGTAAAAGGCGGATAGACATCTTGTTTCGGGGATATTTCCATCCCCTCACCGTTCCCGCAGGGCACCTTCGAGCCCGCTTTGCGGTGCAAGAATGAGTCGGTGACTTACGCCGGACCGGGACGCCCCCGCCACCAACAGCCATCACGGCCAGGCGCCACCGCCCGCGACGAAATCCTCGATGCCGCGGCGGAACTGTTCACCACCCAGGGTTTCGCCAGCACCTCCACCCGGTCCATCGCGGACGCGGTCGGGATCCGGCAGTCATCGCTCTACCACCACTTCAAGACCAAGGACGACATCCTTGAGGACCTGCTCAAGGGAACGGTGTCCGGCGGCCTGGAGTTTGCCCGGGCCGTGGCCGCGCTGCCCGCCGGCAGCACAGGGACCGAAAGCCCGGCCGGGAGCCGGCTGCACGCCGTCGCACTGTATGACGGCACGCAGCTGTGCAGCGCACGGTGGAACCTCGGCGTCCTCTACCACCTGCCCGAGGTCCGGAGCACGCGTTTTGCCCGGTTCCTGGCCGACCGGCAGGAACTGCGGCGGCTCTACGGGGAACTTGGCAGCGGCCTGTCGGCCACCGCCTCCGGGCCGGACGGCGGCGACTTCACCTTCCGCCTGGTCGAATCGCTGATCTACCTCCGCGCAGACGGTGCGGCAAACGCAGAATCGGCCCTGCAGGCGGCGGATGCCGGGCTCATCCTTTGTGGACTCGGCGCGGAACTCCCGGCCATCCGCGCAGCCAGCAGGGAGCTGATCGGGCGGCTCGCCTGAGCCTGGCCGCACCGGCCAGTGATGCCCGCACCCGGCTTGCTCGGCTAGGCTCGGAACATGACGCGAGAGAACATCAGGACCCCCGACGGCGGCACTGTGGAGCTCTTCTCCACCGGCGCGGAACTCGCTTCGGCTGGTTCGGGCGTGGTGGTGGTGCCGCCCTCCATGGTGACGGCTGCGGACTACACCAAATTCGCCCAGAAACTGAGCGCCGCCCTGGGCCGGCCGGTGCACACGTTCAACCGCCGCGGCCGCGGCTCATCGTCCCCGCAGCCCGAGGACTACACGCTGGACGTGGACATCCGGGACCTGGACACCGTCATGAAGCACACCGCCAGCACTGACGTCTTCGGCCACAGCTTCGGTGGAGCGGTTGCCCTGCACGCGGCACGGACGCTGCCGGTGGAACGGCTGGCCGTCTACGACCCCGCCGTCTCGGTGAACGGCAGCGTCACGGCCAGCTGGATCGTGGAGTACGAACGCGCCGTTGCTGCCGGAGACGACGACCGGGCCCTCGCGGTGATCCAGCGCGGCCTTGAGGCCGGCGGCACGTTCTCCTCGCGCATGCCGCTGTCCATGCTGACGCTGGCCAACAAGCTGACCGCGGGCACCACGGAGGGCAAGCAGCAACGCGAACTGATGCGCACCGGTGTCCGCGAGATCAAGGCCATCATCGCCGCAGACATGCCGGCCGAACCGTTCCAGGCGCTCCCCCTGGAGACGCTGATCGTGGTGGGCGAAAAGAGCCCGGCCTACTTCGGCATCGCGTGCGGCCAGATCCATGACGTCCTCTCCGGCTCCAGCTACACCATCCTGCCCGGCTTCGGCCACGACGGCGCCATCAAGGCCCCCGACAAGCTGATCAAGGAACTGAGCGACTTCTTCGCCGGCTGATCCCGGCCCGGTTGGGCTAGTGGGCGCCGTGGCCCGGTCCGGCGCCTTCAGTCTTGCGCATCATTGCGGACAGCACGACGGCGGCAAGGGCTATGACGGTTGCCGTCAGGAAGGCGGCGCTCATCCCGGCGACGAGCCCCGAGGTCGCACTCACCACGGCGAAGATGGACACGAGCAGCGCCGTCCCGGCGGCGCCGGCCACCTGCTGGGTGGTGCTCATGATCGCGGAGCCGTGCGAGTAGAGGTGCGGTGGCAGCGGGTTCAGGCCGGTGGTGAAGGCCGGGGTGAACAGCAGGGCCAGGCCGAAACTCAGCCCGACGTGCAGGGTGATGATCCACCACACCGCCGTGCCGGCGTCGAGCATTGAAAACTGCCAGAGCGTCACCACCATCAGGATGGATCCCGTCACGGTGAGCGGCAACGGGCCCACCCTGTCGAACGCGCGGCCGATCACCGGGCCGAGCAGCCCCATGGCCAGGCCGCCGGGGAGCAGCGCGAGTCCGGTTTCCAGCGAGCCCAGGCCCCGGACTTCCTGCAGGTAGAGCGGCAGCAGGATGACCCCGCCGAACAATGCCATCATGGCCACCACCATCAGCAGGACCGAGACGGTGAACATCCGGAATTTGAACGCACGCAGGTCCAGCAGCGGCGCAGCGGCCTTCTGCAGGCGGACCTGGCGGAGGATGAAAACCGCGAGGGCGGCCACGCCGATGACCAGGGCGGCGATGGCTGCGGCGCCGGGACCGGACTGGCCGCCGTGGCCGCCGCCGATTTGGCTGAGTCCGTACACAAGGCCGCCGAACGCGGGGACCGTGACGAGCACGGAGGAGAAGTCCAGCTTGGTCTTCTCCGCCTCACCCACGTTGGTGAGGAATTTTGCGCCGATGGCCAGGGCCGCCAGCGCCACCGGCAACACGAACACGAACAGGAAGCGCCAGGTGAAGTGTTCGAGGATCAGCCCGGAAACAGTGGGGCCCATGGCCGGGGCGACCGAGATGGCGATGCTGACGTTGCCCATGACCGCGCCGCGCCTGGCCAGCGGGACCAGGGTGAGGATGGTGGTCATCAGCAGCGGGAGCATGATGGCCGTGCCGCCTGCCTGGACGATGCGTGCCAGCAGGAGGACTTCGAATCCGGGGGCCACGGCGGCAAGTGCGGTGCCGCCGGCAAACAATCCCATGGCCAGCATGAAAACGGCCCGGGTGGACAGGCTTTGCAGGATGAAACCGGTGGTGGGGATGACCACGGCCATGGTGAGCATGAACCCGGTGGAGAGCCACTGGACGGTGGGTGCGTCCACGCGGAGGTCCACCATGAGCCGCTGCAGGGCGACGTTCATGATGGTCTCGTTGAGGATCACCACGAACGTCGCCACCAGCAGCGTGCTGATGATGGTCACTGACTCCCGGGACATCTTCTCCGGCGCAGCGGGCCCGGTGCCCGTGCGGGGTTCCGCGACGGTTCCTGCGGCGGGAACGGACTGGCCGCCGGCGTTGGGAGAGACTTCGGTAGACATGGGTGTTCCCTCAGGGGTTCTTGAAAGTGATGGGCGGTCGGCGCCGCTGCAGATGCCAACACTCTACCCGCTGGAGTAATTCCCCGGCACGGGAATTTCCCCTAAACCCTGAGGGAACAGTTGGGGCTTTAGGCTGTCTGGCCCGCGTGCCGGCCTTCCGAGATCTCCTCCACCAGCTTGCTGTTGAATGCCGGGAGGTCATCCGGGTTGCGGCTGGTCACCAGGCCTTGGTCCACCACAACTTCCTGGTCCGACCAGTTGGCGCCGGCGTTCTTTAGGTCCGTCTCAAGGGTGAAGTAGGACGTGACGTTCCGGCCCTTGATGACTCCTGCATCAATCAGCAGCCACGGCCCGTGGCAGATGGACGCCACCGGCTTGTGCTGTTCAAAGAAGCTGCGCGTGAAGGCCCGGGCGTCCTTGTCCACCCGCAGGTGGTCCGCGTTGACAACCCCGCCGGGAAGGACCAGCGCGTCATAATCGGAGGGATTTGCCTCCGCCACCGTGAGGTCGACGTCGAAGGTATCGCCCTTGTCCGTGCCGTTGTAGCCCTGCAGCTTGCCGCTCTTGGGCGCCAAAAGGGTGGGCTCGCCGCCGGCGTCCTTCACGGCCTGCCAGGGACTGGTGAGCTCCACCTGCTCCACGCCGTCAGTCAGCAGGAATGCGACCTTCTTGCCTGCGATGTTGTGCTCCGACATAGCTCCTCCTTGCCTGAGGCGGACCATGCACCACTGCGGTGCCCGGATCCGCTTCCAGAGTTGAATTCCTGACAACTTCCACCCTAGGAAAGGTGAAAGTGATAAGCAAGCTGACTATATTGGAATCCACGTGACGCCGTGGCGGCGGTTCCTTCCCGGGACCTTCGACTCTGGCGGTGCGGCTGTATGCGGGATTGGGGTACAGACAGGACCCGGTTTCCGGCAGTAAGGTTTCACCTACGCGCAGTGCTCTCGTAGCCGCAGCGGCCACCCCACGGGCCACTTCGGATTGGTGCAAGGAGGCCCCGATGACAGTAGAGCGAATGTTCCAAGGCGTCCCCTCGGACCCGGACCCGTGGATGTCCGGCGACACTCCCGAGGACGTCCGGCAGTTCGCCATCGAATCGCTCCGGTGGCAGGCGCAGGAGATTATCGATGAGGTGCTCTGCAGCAAGGATCCGCGGGAAGAGTGGGTGCGGGACCGGCTCCGCGGGTGCGTGGCCAGGAATCCCGGGCGCCCGGAGCGCGCGCTCCTCGAACAGCTCATGAACAGCCCGGACAGGCCGGGCTGGTAGCCCGGGCCATGTGACGCCGGGCTGCAAGCCGCCGGCGCTCAGGAACTCAACGGCATGTTGTCGATCAGGCGGACCGGGCCCACCTTGGCCGCGATGAGGGCCAGGGCGTCGCCGCGGAACGGGGTCTCCCTGCAGTTTTCCGCCAACGACTCAAGCGTGCCGGGGTCCACCACGTCGAAGTAGTCCAGTTCCACCAGCGGCTGGGACTCCACCAGGGCCAGCGCCGATTCCAGGTCCAGCGGTTCGTGGGCATTTGCGCGCTGTTCCAGCAGCCGCAGTGCCCGGGACAGGACCAACGCGGCTTCCCGCTCGTCCGCGGACAGGAAGCGGTTGCGGCTGGACAACGCCAGCCCGTCCGCAGACCTCACCGTGGGCACACCAACGATCTCCACCGGGAAGTTCAGGTCCGCCGCCATCCGCCGCACCAAGGCCAGCTGCTGGGCGTCTTTGTGCCCAAAGTACGCCCGGTACGCCGGCAGTCCGCCGGGCAAAGCCGGGTTCGCGGACCCGGCCGGAAGACCGGCAGCGGGCATGCCGTAATGCAGCAGCTTCGCCACCACGGTCAGCGCGCCGTCGAAATGGCCCGGACGCGACGCACCCTCCCACTTTTCGCCAAGGCGGCCGGAGGTGATCCGAACCAGGGGTTCCCCGTTTGGATAGACCTCCTCCACGGATGGCGCGAAGGCCAGGTCCACGCCCTGTTCCTCCAGCAGGGCAAGGTCCGCCTCAAGCGTCCGCGGGTAGCGGTCCAGGTCCCCGACGTCGCCAAACTGCAGGGGGTTGACGAAGATGCTCGCCACCACCACGTCGTTCTGCTCGACGGCGGTGCGCGCCAGCGCGGCATGGCCGTCATGGAGTGCGCCCATGGTGGGTACCAGCCCCTGCGAGAGACCCTTCTTGGCGCCAAGGAGCCTGGCGCTCTCGGCGTGCAGGCCTGCGACGGTGGTGACGAGTTGAATGGACATTCAGTCTTCCTTCGGGTCGAGGGCCTCGCGCAGCCCCTTCAGCTGGTCGGGTTTGAGCAGTCCGCGGCCCTCTGCCCGCAGGGCTGTGGCCCGGGCCATCGCCAGGTAGGCTTCCAGCACGTCACCGTGCCCGCCGCCGTCGAACTCCCGCAGCGCTTCCGCGTGGGCACGGACCGTTCCCACGTCACCGCGGGCCACGGGGCCGGTCAGTGCGGATTCCCCGGAGGCCAGCGCGTTTTCCAGCGTTGCCCGCAGGAGCGGGCCGAGCATGCGCTCCGGCAGCTCCACCCCCACCTCGCGCAGCAACTGGGATGCCTGGGCAACCAGGGTGACCAGGTGGTTGGAACCATGGGCCAAGGCGGCGTGGTAGAGGGTCCTGTCCGCTTCGGCGATGGCCACCGGCTCCGCCCCCATCTCCACCACCAGGGCCTGGGCGATCGGCAGCATGGCGGCATCTGCGGTCACGCCAAAGGTGCAGTCCAGGAGCCGGGTAAGGTCCAGGCTCATGCCCGTGAACGTCATGGCCGGATGCAGGGCCAGCGGCACGGCACCGGCGGACCGCACCGGGTGCAGCACGCCCACGCCGAACCGGCCGGAGGTGTGGGCCACCAGCTGGCCGGGCTGCCAGGCGCCGAGCTTCGCCAGTCCCTCCACGAGGCCCGGCAGGGCGTCGTCGGGCACGGCCAGCAGCACCAGCTCGGCGCGCTCCACGATGTCCTGCACCTCCAGGATGGGAACGCCCGGCAGCAGGGCCTCAGCCCGTTCCCGGCTTGCGTCCGAGACCGCCGAGACCCCGACGACGGCGTGCTCTGCTGCGCGCAGGGCCGCGCCCAGCACGGCCCCCACCTTTCCGGCGCCGATGATTCCGACGCCGAGGCGTCCGGGTTTAGCCATGCTGCTGGCCCTCCTTTTGGTAAGGGGTGCTGGTGGTCATAGGTCCCGCGGCCGGGGCAACCTGCTGGAGCCACTGTTCCGTGGTTTGCCGTTTCCGGGCCAGCCGGGCACGCGCAGACTGGTCGTTGAAGAGCTGCCGGGCCTCATCCAGGCCCGCCTGGGCCAGCCGCGGGGCGACGGGCCCGGCGGTGGTGTGCAGCACCAGGTCCGCCACCCGGAACCGCCGCGCCACGGGCCCCTGCTGCAGGGCCAGCGACTGCGTCCGCTGATGGGGAACCACCACCAGCTCACGCCACCACCGCCCGGAGCGGATCAACAGGGCCGTGTCCGTGGCGGCAAAGCCGTTGCGGCGCCACGCAAAGGGTGCCAGCAGCCAGGCCCGCCGCGGCGTGGTGATGAACCCGCCGTCGGAATCCCTGCCGTTCAAGCCGGCTGCAAAGACGGCCGCAGGCTGGTCAGTACCGGGGTCCGGCAGCACCAGCGAGAGCATGGCCAGGACATCGGGAAGTTTACCCACCGGCAGGAGGATGGTCCGGGTATTGCCCTCGACGGCGTTGCCGGACTGCCCGTAACCGGCCACGTTCACCTGCATCCGGTACCAGCCGAACGGGCGCCACAGCGGGGACTGGGCCACTTTTACCGCCTGGATCCGGCCGGGCGGAAGGGTCTGCGCCTGGGTGTCCAGCAGCCCGTACCTCAGCCGGATGCCGTCCGGCGAGACTGCCGCCGTGAAGTTGTAGCCCCTGTTGAAGAAATTCCAGTAGCCGGCCGCCAGGCCCAGCACCGCCGGCACCAGGTAGAAGTAGAAGGCGCGGTTGTCCGTCACCGCGGACAGCACCACGGAGGCGGCGCCGCCCACCACCACGAAAAAGCTCTGCTCACTCAGCAGCAGCGAACCGAGAAGGCGCGACGGCGGGACGGCAAGTACCGGGAATTCCGGCGCCTCGGCGGCCCGGGCCGGCTGTCCCGCCCCGGAAGTGCCGGCCCCGGGCACGGCGACGGCTGCGGCACCGGACGCGCGGGCCAGGATGGTGGCGCGCAGTTGGCGCGCATCGTCGATTTTGAGGTAGGCGAGCCGCACCGCGGACTCCCCTGCGTCGGCCACCTCGAATTTGAGTTCGGCCAGGCCGAAGATGCGGGCCAGCAGCGGCTGCACGATGTCGATGGCCTGCACCCGGTCCAGACGCGCCTGCCGGTGCTGGCGGAACAGCAGGCCGCTGGTGACCCGGACGTAGCCGCCGGACACCTGGTATTTGGTGAAGTACCAGGTCAGCACGAACCCCAGCACCGCCACCACCAGCACGGCCGCGCCGCCGCCCAGGAGCCACGGGGCGCGCCGCCCCAGGCCTTCCTCGAAAACGGGCTGGCCCTGCAGGGCCCGTTCAAAGATGTCCCGCCCAAAGAAGAACGCAATGGCGGCCAGGGCAAACCAGCCCCTCACGAACGGTGACGCGGGGTGCACCCGCAGCCAGCCGTCGTCGGACGCTGCTGCGGTGTACCGGCCGGCCGCTGCGGGCGGCACGGCCGGCAGCTGGCCGTCAGCGGTCACAGCCCGGCCAGCCTGGCTTCGCCGCGTGCCGTCAGCTCTTCCCTGAGCCGGGCGCCCTCAGCCGCCGGCAGGCCGGGAATACGTGCATGGGTTCCGGGCGAGGCGGTGTGGAGCTTCAGCGTGCACAGGCCCAGGGCCCGCTCCACCGGCCCCACGGCGATATCCACGTACTGCATGCGGCCGTACGGAACGGCCATGGTGCGCTGGAAGAAGATGCCGCCCCTGACCAGCAGGTCCTCATCCCGCTCGGCGTAGCCGATGGCCCGGACCTGCCGCGGAATGAGCACCAGCCGCCACACGGCCAGCGCCAGCATGGCGGCCGGGACGGTCACGGCAAGCCACAGGGGCGGCCAGGACCACCAGCCCAGGATGACGAACACCAGTGGAGCGGACAGGACCAATACCGCAACCAGGTTGCCGAGGGCCCACTCCGCCAGCCGGACCGTTACGTACTGTGGCGACACCCGCTGCCAGTCAATACCGGGCGGGTCAATCGCCTCGGTACGCATATTCGCCTTCCCCGGCAGCCTCTCCGCGGGCAGGGCGGCCCTTGCCGTCGGTGCTGGTGGTGTCGCCGTCCTCCGGAGGGATCCGGCAGAACCGTTCCACCACGAGTCCCACCACGATCATCACCAGGCCGCCGCCGGCCATGGCCAAGGCAAGCCAGGTGATGCCCTGGTCGCTCCGCAGGCTCCAGATCCTCAACTGGTCCAGGACGATGCCCGCGTGCCAGCCCAGCAGGACTGTTCCGGCATAGGCGCACGCCTGGGCGAGGATCAGCGTCCTCGCGGCCAGCAGCGGATCCAGTTGGGTCTTCTTTGCCTTGCTGCCGGGCTTGAGGCTGTTGCGCCACCGCAGGACCCGGATGCCCAGGATCAGCGTGATGATGACGATGACGCCCATGGTGGCCAGCGCGGTGGCGGGAAGGACAGGAGTGGCAATGCCGTAGCGGCTGGTGACCACGGTCGCCGACCAGCCCGCGACGGCAAGGATGACGCCGATCAGCATCAGGCGCAGCGGGTTGATGGGTTTCATCGCGGCTCCACCGCTCCTGCGGTCGGCATCCCGTCGAAGTCCCCGAAACCGTCGAACGGCGCAAGGTCGCCGAAGTCCGGGGCCCGGACGGCCAGGGCGCTGATCCGTTCCCCGCCCAGCGTGGCGGCGGGTTCGATCAAAGACCACGGGTACAGGACGAAGGCCCGGGTGGCGGCACGGGGATGCGGGAGGGTCAGCGCCGGATCGTCGCTGCGCAGGTCGCCATAGGTGATGATGTCGACGTCGAGCGTCCGCGGCCCCCAGCGGACCTCGCGGACGCGGAGGTGCTTGTTCTCCACCGCCTGGCAGTGCTCCAGCAGTTCCTGCGCACCCAGGCTGGTCTCCACGGTAATCACCATGTTCAGGAAGTCCGGCTGGCCGGACGGGCCGCCCACGGCTTTGGTCTGGACGATCGGGGAGACAGCCAGGAGCCTGACTTCCGGCGGATCCACGAGGTCGGCCACGGCTTCGGTCAGGGTTTCATTCCGCTCGCCAAGGTTGCTGCCCAAGGCCAGCACGGCCTTGGTGTAGGCGCGGTTCATGCCGGCTCCCCGGACAGGCCGCTGTCGGCCGGGACACAGCTCCGGTGGACGGTCACGGCGACGTCGCCAAAAGGCACTGCGATGGGAGCCTGGGGTTTGTGGACGGTGATGTCCACCGCCTGGAGCGGGAATTCGTCAAGCAGGCTCTCGGCAATCCGCACGGCCAACGCCTCGATGAGGTTCAGGGGTTCCCCGGCGATCCAGTCGGTAATACGCTGCGCCACCTCGCCGTAGTGCGCGGTGTCCCGGACGTCGTCTGACTCCGCTGCTGCGGCGAAGTCAAGATAGAGCACCGCGTCCACCACGAAAGGCTGGCCCTCGCGGCGCTCAAAATCAAACACGCCGTGATGACCGACGGCGGTCACGCCCGTCAGCGTAATCCTGTCCATGGGGTCCCCCGGCCCTAGTGCGTCTTGGGTACGGCTTGTGGCGTGGGTACCGCTGCCATGCGGGCAGCGACCTTGACGGCGTCAAGGCTTGGCCCGACGTCGTGCACGCGGACTGCCCATGCGCCGCGCGAGGCGCTGATGGCGGTGATTGCCGCCGTGGCACCGTCCCGTTCCTCCGGAGCGGCGGACTTGCCGGCCACGGTGAGCAGCGTGCCCAGGAACCTCTTGCGGGAGGCCGCCACCAGGACCCGGTGGCCCAGGCTGTCCAGCTGGTCCAGGTTCTGCAGCAGCTCCCAGTTGTGGGCGTCGTTCTTGGCGAACCCCAGGCCGGGGTCCACGATGATCTGCTCGTGGCTGACTCCTGCGGCGTAGAGCTTGTCCCGCACCCCCGCCAGCTCGGCCACGACCTCGCCTGCCACGTCCGTGTACTCAGCGAGTGAATTCATGGTCCGGGCGTCCCCGCGGCGGTGCGTGAGGACGTAGGGGACCTTGGATGCTGCCACGAGCTCCGCCATCTCCGGTTCGATGGTCAGCCCGGAGACGTCATTGATGATGGCGGCGCCGGCCTTCAGGGCGGCGGCCGCAGTGGCGGCGTGGGTGGTGTCGATGCTGACCAGCGCACCGGCCTTCACGAGTGCTTCGATGACCGGCAGGACGCGCCGCTGCTCTTCTTCCGGCGTGACGTCCTCGGCACCGGGGCGGGTGGACTCCCCGCCGACGTCGATGATGTCCGCCCCTGCGTACAACATCCGCAGGCCGGCAGCGATGGCGGTGTCCGCGGTGGGGTGCTTTCCGCCGTCGCTGAAGGAATCCGGGGTGACGTTCAGGATCCCCATGACCAGTGTGCGGCCGGTGGGGAGGTCCTCGAAGCGGGCCGCCGGGCGGGGCTTGCGGAGGATGGGCAGCGGCGAGGTCGCGGGCCCCGTTCCGGGGGCTGCGGCTAGTGAATCCATGGTTTGTTACCTTCCGAGGATGAGGCTCATGGCCTCGGCACGGGTGGCCGGGTCATGCAGCTGCCCGCGGACCGCACTGGTGACGGTCTTCGCTCCGGGCTTGCGGATGCCGCGCATCGACATGCACATGTGCTCGCATTCGACAACGACGATCGCCCCGCGGGGCTTGAGGTAGCGGACCATCGCTTCGACGATCTCCGTGGTCAGCCGCTCCTGGACCTGCGGGCGGCGGGCGTAGATGTCCACCAGCCGGGCCAGCTTGCTCAACCCGGTGACCTTGCCGTCATGCGACGGGATGTAGCCAACGTGCGCCACCCCGTGGAATGGCACCAGGTGGTGCTCGCAGGTGGAATAGAACGGAATGTCCTTGACCAGGACGAGTTCCTCGTGGTCCAGGTCAAAGGTGGTGGACAGGACCTCGGCGGGGTCGTGGTGCAGCCCGGCGAACACCTCGGCGTACGCCTTCGCAACCCGTTTGGGGGTATCTACGAGCCCGCCGCGGTCCGGGTCCTCGCCGATGGCGAGGAGGATCTCGCGGACGGCCGCCTCGATCCGGGGCCGGTCCACTCTTTCATGTTTTGAGGACCGGTGACCGCCTGCCGCCAGGTGATCGGCGGAGGCGGAAACGTCGTCGTCGTCGAAGGAAGTCACAGGGAAAGCTTAGCCGCGAAGGGTGCCGGGCCCCGATTCGGGGGTGCCGCCATGAAACGGCGCATCCTCCGCAACACCTTGGGAATGCGGCGGCTGGGCGTCCAGCGGCTCGTCCATCCGGGCCTTCTTTGCTTCCTCCTGGGCCTCGCGTTCTGCCCGCTCCAGGCGGCTCTCCACCGGACCCGCCATCTGCACGGGGCGGGTTTCCTTGGACAGCCACACCTCGCGGAAGTCACGCTTGCGGACGTCACGGAAGATGTCGGCGATCTCGGCCTGGTTCAGGGTTTCCCGCTCCAGCAGTTCCAGGGCCAGGATGTCCAGGATGTCCCGGTTTTCGGTGAGGATTTCGTACGCTTCGTCATGGGCCTGCTCGATCAGGCGGCGCACTTCCTCATCCACGACGTACGCGATCTGGTCCGAGTAGTTGCGCTCGTGCCCGGCGTCGCGGCCCAGGAACGGCTCGCCGCCGCCCTGGCCCAGCCGGACCGCGCCGACCCGTTCGCTCATGCCGTATTCGGTGACCATCTTCCGGGCGGTGCCAGTGGCCTTTTCGATGTCGTTGGAGGCGCCGGTGGACGGATCGTGGAACACGATCTCCTCGGCGACGCGCCCGCCCATGGCGTACGCCATCTGGTCCAGGAGTTCGTTGCGGGTCACGGAGTACTTGTCGTTGTCCGGCACCACCATGGTGTAGCCCAGGGCCCGGCCGCGCGGGAGGATGGTGATCTTGGTGACCGGAGCAGAGTTCCGCAGGGCCGCGGCAACCAGGGCGTGCCCGCCCTCGTGGTAGGCGGTGATCTTCCGCTCGTGTTCCTTCATGACGCGGCTGCGCTTCTGCGGGCCGGCCATGACGCGGTCGATGGCCTCGTCCAGGGCGCGGTCATCAATCAGGTTCGCGTTGGAGCGGGCGGTAAGCAGGGCGGCCTCGTTGAGGACGTTCGCCAGGTCCGCACCGGTGTAACCCGGCGTCTTCTTGGCGACGGCCTTGAGGTCGACGCCCGGAGCCATCGGCTTGCCCTTGGCGTGGACCTTGAGGATCTGGTCGCGGCCGATCAGGTCGGGGGCCTCCACACCGATCTGGCGGTCGAAGCGGCCCGGACGCAGCAGTGCCGGGTCCAGGACGTCGGGCCGGTTGGTGGCGGCGATCAGGATGACGTTGGTCTTGACGTCGAAGCCGTCCATCTCCACCAGCAGCTGGTTGAGGGTCTGCTCGCGTTCGTCGTTGCCGCCGCCAATGCCGGCGCCGCGGTGCCGGCCCACGGCGTCGATCTCGTCCACGAAGATGATGGCGGGCGAGTTGGCCTTGGCCTGTTCAAAGAGGTCGCGGACGCGGGAGGCACCGACGCCGACGAACATTTCCACGAAGTCCGAGCCCGAGATGGAGAAGAAGGGGACGCCTGCCTCACCGGCCACTGCGCGGGCCAGCAGAGTCTTACCGGTGCCTGGCGGGCCGTAGAGCAACACGCCCTTGGGGATCTTGGCGCCGACGGCCTGGAACTTTGCAGGCTCCTGCAGGAATTCCTTGATTTCCTGCAGTTCCTCCACTGCCTCGTCGGAACCTGCGACATCGGCGAAGGTCACCTGCGGCATGTCCTTGCTGACCATCTTGGCCTTGGACTTGCCGAACTGCATGATCTTGGAGCCGCCGCCCTGCATCCGGGTCATCAGGAACCAGAACAGGGCGCCCAGGAGGATCACGGGGATCAGGAGCGAGAGCAGGCCGGAGAACCAGTTGCTCTCGATGGGCTGGTCTGTGAAGCCTTGGGCGGGCTTGGCGTCGGTGACAGCCTTCACCACATCCTGCGCGCGGGCGTCCACGAAGAAGAACTGCACGCTCTTGCCTTTGTCCTGCCCGTTCACCTGCAGGTTGTCCTTCAGCGTGAGGTCAACGCGGTTTTCGCCGTCGAAGATCTTGGCCTGCTCCACCTTGTTGCTGGAGAGCAGCTCCAGGCCCTTGTCCGTGTCGATCCGGGCTGCACCGCCGGGGGCGAGCGTTGCAAAAGCCACCAGGAGCAGACCGACCACAACGACGATCCAGATGCCCGGGCCTTTGAAGAAGTTCTTAGCTTTCATCTGTTCGGGGGCTCGCCCCGTCCCTTCCGGTAGTGCTTCACGGCGAGTAGTCTGCGCGCGTGATGGTGCTGCGTCAGCTTCTAGCTATACACCGTCCGGAGTACATCACGCATAGCGAAAAGCAAAAGTTCCCTGTGGGCGTAGCGGGCCCGGAAGTCAGGGAATGCCCCGGTCAGGGCTGTTCCGGCGGCGCTGCGACGGACCCGCGGGTTACCAGCGGGCAGCCGAGGAGCACCGGGCCGGATGTTCCGCCGCGGGCGCCGGCGCCGCTTCTGGGGGCTTCGCCGGATTCGGCTTCGATGGCGTCGGCTTCGATGGCGTCGATCAGCCGGTCCGCCGCCCACGCACCCATTTCGTAGTGCGGCAGGGCCACGGTGCTCAGGCCGGGGTGGAGGCTGGCGGCAATCAGTTCCTGGTCATCGAAGCCGACGACGGACAGGTCGCCCGGGATGGAGAGGCCCAGTTCCGCGGCCGCGCGGTAGGCGCCCATGGCCATGCGGTCGTTGTAGCAGAAGAGGCCCGACGGCGGGTGGCCGCTTCCCAGCATCCTGCGGGCGGCAGCGTATCCCCCGGCAGCATCGGACGACGCCGGCTCGACGGGGGCGGAGGAACCGTCCAGGCCCGCGCGGGTCAGCGTGTCCCGGAAACCCTGCAGCCGCCGGACGGTGGAGGGAACGTCCTCGGTGTTGTTGATGAACCCGATCCGGGTATGGCCCGCGGCAAGGAGGGCTTCCACCGCGGCGGCCGCACCGCCGTACTCGTCCGGGACCACTGCCGGAAAACTGTCATCCGCTGTGACGGCATCCACCAGAACCGAAGGGACCTTGCCGAGGTTGGCAGGCGCGTGCAGGTACCGGTGGTACATGGTGGCGTAGAGGATGCCGTCCACCTGCCGCTCCAGCAGGGACTCCACGTCGGCTTCACGGGAGCCGTGGTCCGCCGAGCCCGCCGTGTTGATGATCATCAGGGTGTAGCCCCGGGCGCGGGCCGCTTCGTCGGCGCCGAGGATGATGCGGCCGGCATGCGGCGTGGTGGCCACGTCCTCGCTGACCAGGCCCAGCACGCCTGACTTGCGGCTGCGGAGGGCCCGGGCCAGCCGGTTGGGCCCGTACCCCAGCCGGGCCGCCGTCGACTTCACTTTTTCGCGGGTTTCGGGGCTGACGCGGGCGTATGGCGCGTCATTGAGGACATGGGAGACGGTGGTGGCGGACACCCCTGCCGCCCGGGCCACGTCCCTGATGCCAACGTTCCTGCTACCCACGGTGGTGGCCCCGGGCAGCAGGGGCTGCTGTCGCGGGCAGCTTATTCGTAGACGTGCGGGGCGAGGGTGCCCACGAAGTCCAGGTTGCGGTACTTTTCGGCGTAGTCCAGGCCGTAGCCCACCACGAATTCGTTGGGGATGTCGTAGCCAACGTACTTGACGTCGATCTCCACCTTGGCGGCGGTGGGCTTGCGGAAGGCTGTGCAGATCTCCACCGAGGCGGTGCCGCGGGATTCCAGGTTGGTCTTCAGCCAGGACAAGGTGAGGCCGGAATCGATGATGTCCTCGACGATCAGCACGTCCTTGCCCATCAGGTCGGTGTCCAGGTCCTTCAGGATCCGCACCACGCCGGAGGACTGCGTCCCGGAGCCGTAGGAAGACACCGCCATCCAGTCCATGGACACGTGGCTGTGCAGGGCCCGGGCCAGGTCCGCCATGACCATCACGGCCCCCTTGAGGACACCGACAACGAGGATCTCGCGCCCTTCATAGTCCTTGTCGATCTGCGCGGCGAGTTCGGTGATCCGCTGCTGGATCTGTTCCTTGGTGTAGAGAACGTGCTTGAGGTCTGCCTGGACGTCGTTTGAATCCACCAATGGCTCCTGTTTAGATGCGGGGTGCGACTATTTTTCGGGCGGTTTTTGAGGCCGGAATACTAGCTTCCCACAGCGCGCCCGTTCACGGGGAACGGAAGCGGCGCCTCCCGGGCTGCCGGCACCGGCAGGCCGTTCCAGTTGCGCCAGCGACAACCGGTACACGCTCACGCCGCCCGGAAGCTCCACCGGGCCTGCGGAACCCTGCCGCCGAAGCAGCGCTTCCGCCGCCAAAAGGCGCTGGTAGCCGGGCTGCTGGCCGCCGGCGTCGGCCGCTGCCTTGGCAATCACGCGGAACCTGATGGCTGGGGCCAAAGCCCCCAGCGCCTCCTCCGGCAGGCTGAGGTCCGTGCCGTCCCGCTCCACGAGGGAGGCATAGGTGCTTTCCGCCGCATCCTCCAGGTAGTCCGCGTCCAGCTGCAGGATCGCGGCGGTGCGGGCCAGGGACTCGGCCACTCCCGGACCCAGCTTTTGCTCAAGGTGCGGGAGCACTTCCACCCTGGTGCGCGAGCGGGCGAAGGCAGGGTCGGTGTTGGTGGGGTCGTGCCAGGGTTCCAGCTCCTCGACGGCGCAGATCTCCTCCGTATCTGCCCGGCGCAGCCCCAGGAAAGGGCGCAGCAGCACGCTGTGTCCGGTTCCTGCGCGGGCGGGCCGCATGCCGGCGAGGGACCGCGTTCCGGAGCCGCGGGCCAGGCCCAGCAGGACCTGTTCGGCCTGGTCGTCGAGGGTGTGTCCCAGGAGGATGGCGCCGGCGCCCTGCTGGTCCGCTGCAGCCTCCAGCGCGGCGTGCCGGGCCTCGCGGGCCGCAGCTTCTGGGCCCATGCCGGCCGCCGAGACCGTGACGGTGCGGATTTCGACAGGATCGAGGCCCAGCTCCCGCAGGGCTTCAGCGGTGCGGGCGGCAACCTGGGCGGACCCTGCCTGCAACTGGTGGTCCACCACCACGGCGCCCACGGCCAGCGGGTGGCCGTCAACGTGGCCACGCCGGGCGAAGTAGGCGGCCACCGCGGCGAGTGCCAGGGAGTCGGGCCCGCCGCTGCATGCCACGGTGATACGGCGGGGATAGCCGGCGTCGGCGAGCGCTTTTTGCAGCATTTTGCGCGCAGTGCCGACGACGGGGGCGAGCCTGCCGGGACGGCGCCGTCCGCCGCGGCGCGGGCCGGTGGAAGGATTCTCAGGCATGGGCGGGTGGTGCGGCTGGGCGTCCGGCAATCAGAGGCCCATCCGGTCAATCCACAGCTTGGCGTCGTGGATCTCCGGCTCCGTGGGCAAGTGGTCCACCGACTCCCAGACCCTGTTGAAGCCCTCCATGCCGGCCACGTCCACCACCGCGCGGACAAAGCGGGCGCCGTCGGAGTACTGGCGCATTTTCGCGTCCAGGCCCAGGAGGCTTCGGATGAACTTTTCGATCACGCCGCGGTCCTTGCCGCGGTCGTTGAACCGCTGCCGGATGGTCTTCACGGAGGGGACGATGCTGGCGTCAACGGCGTCCATCACCACGTTGGCGTGCCCTTCGAGGAGGCTCATCACCGCGGTGAGGTGGGAGATGGCGGCCTTCTCTTCGGGGTCCTGCAGCAGGTCCAGGATGGCGCCCCGGCCGGGCGTGTTTCCGGTGGCGGAACGGTCCTTCAACGAACGGGCAGCGGCGGAGGCGCGCTCCATCAGGGAATCGACGTTCCCCAGCAGGTGGCCGCTGAGTTCGTCGATCTGTTCGAGCATGTGGTGGCGCAGCCAAGGTGCCGCGGCGAACTGGACCCGGTGGGTCTGCTCGTGCAGGCACACCCAGAGCCTAAAGTCCTCCGGCGCGACGTTGAGTTCACGCTCCACCGAGACGATGTTCGGTGCTACGAGCAGGAGCCGGCCCGCAGCAGGCGCACTGGAGTTCTCGGCCAGGGCCGCGAAAGGATCGTACTGGCCCAGCACCTTGCTGGAGAGGAAGGCGAGCACGGCGCCGAGCTGGCCGCCGGTGATGGCGCCGCTCACGCTGGCCGCGGAGGGGCTCAGGGTGCCGCGGCGGCTGTCCAGCATCTTCTGCATGGCGGGCTTGAGCATCACCGCGAAGCTCTGGGTGTTGGCTTTGGCCCAGGATGCCCGGTCCACCACCAGCACGGAGGAGTCCCGCAGGTCCCGCGCGGCTTCCAGGCCGGTGATGTCGTGGACATGCGGGACGGATGCGTCGGCGAGCCGGCGGAGGCTGTCCACCGCCTCGCCAATGGCCTTTTCATCCAGCACCGGGCCGGCCGGAGCCAGCCGCGCCGCCGCGGAAGCAGCGAGGTCCCAGTTGATCAGGGACTGGGCCGTTGGGGACAACGTCGGTGCGGACTCGCGCGCGGTGGACTCCATGGTCCCATCAGAACACAGCGCGCCGGACAACGTCCTTAAAGTTCGCTGACCGGCGAACTTCCACAGCCACCGCACAGGGCGTCGAAAGCGGCGGCCCAGCCGGCCCGGCGATCGTTGGGGTACAGGCCAAGAACCCTCAGAAGGAGGCCGCCATGATCCCCTACCGCCCCATCCCGCCCCTGGCCGCAGGCCCGCGCAAGGGCTGGGCGTCGGTGCTTGCCGCCGTCGTCATGGCCGCATTGCTGGGCGTGCAGCCGCAGCAGGTCAGCGGCAGCCGCACCCGGCCAGCGCCGTGGCCGCACGGTCCAGCGCCTGCTTGTTCCCTGCCGCCCCCGGCGTGAGCCCGTTGCCGATGAACGAGAACACCAGGAGCCGGCCGTCCGCGTCCACCACGTAGCCGCTCAGGGCCAGCACGGTGTTCAAGGTCCCGGTCTTGGCGCGCACCAGGCCTGCCCCGCCCGCCGTGCCGGCATCCCCGTACCGGGTGTCCAGGGTGCCGGACAGGCCGCCCACCGGAAAGCCGTCCAAGGCGCCGCGAAGCCTGGCATCGGCACCGGTGGTCATGGCCCTGACCACGTCCGTGAACTGGCGGGCCGATACCTGGTTGCCCAGGGCCAGCCCGCACACGTCCGCCAGTTTGATGGTGTCCGTGGCGACTCCGGCGGCCCCCGCCTCGGCAACGACCGCTGCCGTTGCGCCGTCATTGCTGCCGGACCGGCCGGTGGCCAGCGCCGCCATCCGGCCCATGGTCTCGGCCAGGTAGTTGTCCGATACCTGCAGCATCAGGTCCACCTGCTCGGCCACGGTGGCCGATTCAACCTCTGCCAGCACCACGGGCTGCGCCTGCACGGCGGCGCCTGCCGCCGTGGCCGTGCCGGGTGCGCGTTCGACGCCGGCCGCGACGGTCAGGCCCGCTCCGGCACCTGCAGCGCGGAGCCGCGCAGCGAATTCCCCGGCCGCGGCCATGGCTGCGTCCTGCGGCCGTGGGCCTGTGGTGACCGCAGGATCGAAGCGCGCGGAGTTGAGGGCGAGTGGGTAGAGCGGGGCAATTTCGCCGGCTTCCACGTCGCCCGCCAGCCAGGCCGGGTTCAGCGCCGGACCGGTGAAGAGCGAGTCATCCAGCAGCACTGTAATTTCCCCGGTGGTGCCGGCAGCCCGCAAGGCATCCACGGCCTGCGCCGCAAGGGTGGCCAGGCCGGCGTGGCCCAGGGTTTGTTCGGGCCGCGACTCCCCGGCCCCCAGCAGGACGTCGCCGCCACCTACCAGCACTACCTGCCCGGGAGCGGGACCGCGCAGCACCTTGGTGGCGAAGCGGTGGTCCGGCCCCAGGGTCCGCAGCGCGGCTGCCGACGTCAGCAGCTTGAGGTTGGACGCCGGCACCCGGCCTTCCGAACCGCCCCGGTCAAAAAGGACCTGGCCGGTGGACGCGTCCTGCACCATGCCCGTGAAAGTGCCGCCGCCGTCGGTGGCCAACAGCGGATCCACTTGGGCCGCCACCGCCGAGGGCGCGGGCACCGGCGCGGACTGCTGGAGCGGGGCAAGGACTTGCGGGGCGGACACCGTGGCGGGGATCTGCTGCCAGGCCGGAACCGGCGCGGCCGGGACAGTCGCTCCGGGGGCGACGAATCCCGGTGCCACCAGCAGGGCCGCCGGGACTGCCAGGACCAACAGCAGCAAGACCACCAGCACCGGGGGGATGGCCGCCCGCAGGGCCTGGCCCAGGCCTGCGGAGCCCAGGGAACGCCGGCCACGCCGGGATTCCGTGCCGGTTGTGTTGCTCATGCTGGTGCTGGTCCTCAAGTCCTGAAATTTCCCCACAAGTTCCTGATTCCAGGGCCTCTCGCTATATCCTCAATAGTAGTCGGCGGTACCGACACTCTCTTTTGTGGGCCGTCAAGTGTGCCGCGCACCCCCTGTAATTGCCGAGGAGCATTCCATGAAGCACGACGTGACCATCGAGATCCCCAAGGGATCACGCGTCAAGTATGAAGTTGACCACGAGACCGGCCGCGTCCGCCTGGACCGCGTCCTCTTCACCTCCATGCAGTACCCCACCCACTACGGGTACTTCGAAAACACCCTCGGCGAGGACGGCGACCCGCTGGACGCGCTGGTGCTGCTGCAGGACTTCGACCTGCACCCCGGCGTCATCGTCGAATCCCGCCCCATCGGCGTCTTCAACATGACCGACGACGGCGGCGGAGACGCCAAGATCCTGTGCGTCCCGGTGGATGCCCGCTTTGACCACATCCAGGAAGTGAGCGATGTCAACGAGTTCCTGATCAAGGAAATCGAGCACTTCTTCACCCGCTACAAGGACCTGGAGCCCGGCAAGTGGGTCAAGGCCGAGGGCTGGGGCGACCGCGCCGCCGCCGAAGCCGAATTGGAAGCCTCCATCAAGCGCTACGTGCCCACCGGCCACTAATTCCTGCGGCGGCCCGCCTGGGCGCGGCCTTCGCCACAAGTCCCCGCATCTCGGACTATTCCCCGCATCACGCGATGGGGAATTGTCCGGGAGGCGGGGATTTCTGTTGTCCGGCCACTGGAAATCTGTGGAATCGTGGACCTGTGCCTACCGAGCCGACGCTTAACTCCACGTTGTTGTTCAATCCGCCCTGTGGCCCCGTCACCGGCTGGCGGGACGGCGATGTCCTTCGTGCCACCGGAATCCCGTACGCCCGGGCCCCACGTTTCCAAGCCCCGGCACCGGTCGCGGACTGGACCAGCGACTATGCCGCCACGGCGTTGGCCCCGGCCTGCCCGCAAGGCCCGGTCCCGTTCCTCGACGACGTCCTGGGCACCACCTACGGGGAGCTCCCGGGCAGCGAGGACTGCCAGAACCTCTCCATCACCATGCCCGGCGACCTCCAGCCGGGGGAACGGCTGCCCGTCATGGTGTGGATCCATGGAGGTTCCTACACCACCGGATCCGGAGACCTGGCCATCTTCGATCCCGCCAGGCTGGTGTCCGAAAACCGCGTGGTGGTGGTATCCATGACCTACCGCCTGGGCCTGTTTGGGTTCCTGGCCACGCCGGCCGGGCGTCCAGGCAACCTGGGTCTCCTGGACCAACTGGAAGCCTTCCGCTGGGTACAGCGGAACATCGGGGCGTTCGGCGGCGACCCGGGCCGGGTGACCGCCTTCGGCCAGTCCGCCGGCGGCGACGCGATCGCCCACCTCATGGCCACGCCGGACGCGCCCGGGCTCTTCCAGCGTGCCATCATCCAAAGCGCACCGCTGGGCATTGCCGTGGGACGCGCCCGGATGAACCATGCCATGGGCATCGCCGCCGAAACGGTGACCGAGGAAACGCCGGCCATGGAGGTGGTGGAACGCGAGGCACAGGTGGCCCAGGTGGCGCGGAAGTTCGGGATGCTCGCGGCCATGCCGTTTGGAACGCAGTACGGCCACGATCCGCTCCCGGAGGAGGACGCCATCGAGGCGGCCTGGGACCGGACCGCCCCCGCGATTGACGTGCTGATCGGGCACACAACCGAGGAAGCCCGGTTGTTCCTCCCCCGCAGCCCGCGGCTCATGCGGCTGGCCGCCGTTCCGTTGGTGGGTGCCACTGCCGTCCGCGCCATCGACTGGGTGGTCACCGAAACCGTGTACGGCCGGGCCACCCGCCGCTTTGCCCGCCGGCACGCGAAGGCAGGCGGCCGCGCGCACCGGTACGTCCTGGACTGGCACGCCCCCGGCAACATTTTCGGCGCAGCCCACACCATCGACCTGCCCCTACTGCTCGGCACCCGGAAGACCTGGGACGGCGTGGGCCTGATCAACGGTGCCCGGTGGGAGGACGTGGACTCTACCGGCCGTTCAGTGCGGGCCCTGTGGGCCGGCTTTGCCCGGGGCGATGACCTGGGCGAAGCCGGAGCCGTTGACGGGGCGCTGCGATACAGGCGCGTCTGATCCCGGCATGAAGACCCTCGGCGTGGACCTCGCGGCGGCCACCAAGAAGACCGCGGTGGCGGTCATTGAGTGGGGCGCAGGCAGCACGGGCAGCGGGGCCGCCCGGCTCACCCACCTGGGCCTGGACGTGGACGACCAGCACATCGTGGAGCTGTTCGGCAGCACCGACATGACCGGCGTCGACTGCCCCGTAGGCTGGCCCGATGCCCTGATCCCGTTCCTCACCGGGCACCTGGACAACATCGCGGCCCCTGTCCTTGAACACGACGGAATCGCCGGCCGCCGGCTGCTCGCGTACCGGGACACGGACCGTTTCTGCACGGCACGGACAGGCCTGATCCCGCTCAGCGTCTCCGCGGACCGGCTGGCCCACCCTGCCATGCGCTGCGCGGTCATCCAGGCAAAGATCGCCCAACTCCACGGCCCGCAGCCAAGGGACGGTTCCGGCCGCCTGGCCGAGGTGTACCCCGCGGCGTCCCTGAAGATCTGGGGCCTCAACGGCCGCGGCTACAAGGGCCGCGGCGTCCCGGAAGCCGAGCGCCTGGCCCTCCTGCTGGCCGCCCTCGAGGAACAGGCGCCGTGGCTGGACCTGGCCGGGCACCGCGACAGCCTGGCAGGCTCGGACGACCTCTTCGACGCCGTCATCGCCTCGCTGACCGCCCGTGCCGCCGCCCGGCGTCGTACCCTCCTGCCGGACAGCACCCACGCAGCGGCCGCCCGCACCGAAGGCTGGATCCACCTTCCGGACTGCCGCCTCGACGAACTCCCGGACAGCTCCTAGCCGCCCAGGGTCCAGTTCCGGATTTCCGCCGGGTCCTCGCCATGCGTGCGGGTGTGCTCGCGGGCCCGGTTGCGCCGGTCCTGCAGCTCCTGGCGCAACAGCGCGTGCTTCCCCGCCAGGCCGGGGATACGGTCGATCGCGTCGATGGCCAGCGTGAAGCGGTCAATGCCGTTGAGCATGGCCATGTCGAACGGCGTGGTGGTGGTGCCCTCTTCCTTGTACCCGTGCACGTGCAGGCCCTGCTGGTTGGTGCGGCGGTACGCGAGCCGGTGGATCAGCGCCGGATAGCCGTGGTAGGCGAAAATGACCGGCTTGTCGGCGGTGAAGATCCCGTCGAAGTCGTGCGCGGGGAGGCCGTGGGGATGCTCGCTGTCATCCTGCAGCCGCATCAGGTCCACCACGTTCACCACCCGTACCTTGAGCCCGGGAGCGCCGTCCCGGAGCAGTTCCGCGGCGGCAACGGTCTCCACGGTGGGGACATCACCGGCGCAGGCCAGGACGACGTCGGGCTCCTCACCTGGCACCTCGGACCCCGCGAACGTCCAGATGCCCAGGCCGCGCCGGCAATGGTTGGCGGCCTCCGCCGGACCCAGCCAGGTGGGTGACGGTTGCTTGCCGCTGACCACGATGTTCACGTAGTCCGTGGAGGCCAGGCAGTGCTCCATGACGGAGAGCAGGGTATTGGTGTCCGGCGGCAGGTAGACCCGGATGACCTCTGCCTTCTTGTTCACCGCGTGGTCGATGAACCCTGGATCCTGGTGCGAGAAGCCATTGTGGTCCTGCTGCCAGACGTGCGAGGACAGCAAGTAGTTCAGGGAGGCCACCGGCCGGCGCCATGGCAGCCCGCGGGAAACCTTCAGCCATTTGGCGTGCTGGTTGAACATGGAATCGACAATGTGGACGAAGGCCTCGTAGCAGTTGAAGACCCCGTGCCGGCCGGTCAGGAGATATCCTTCCAGCCAGCCCTGGCACAGGTGCTCGCTCAGCACCTCCAGGACCCGGCCGGAGCGCGCAAGGTGCTCGTCGACGTCGTCGATCCTGTACTGCCACACCTTGTCGGTGGCCTCGTAGACGTTCTGCAGCCGGTTGGAGGCCGTCTCGTCCGGGCCGAACAGCCGGAAGTTCTCCATGTTCTGCGCGATGACGTCCCGCATCCAGGAGCCCAGCGTGACCATGGGGCTCACCCGTTCGGTACCCGGGTGGTGTACCTCCACGGCGTGGTCCCGGTAGGCGGGCAGCTTCAGGGCGCGCCTGAGCAGTCCGCCGTTGGCATGCGGTGTGGCGCTCATGCGGAAGTCGCCGGTGGGGGCGCCCTCGGCGACGTCGGCGCGGAGCCGGCCGCCGCCGTCGAACAGTTCCCGGGGCCGGTAGGACTGCATCCATTCCTCCAGCTGCTTCAGGTGGTCGCCGTTGGTGCGGACTTCGGCCAGCGGCACCTGGTGCGCCCGCCACGTGCCTTCAACCTGCAGCCCGTCCACGGTCCGCGGCCCGGTCCAGCCCTTGGGCGAGCGCAGCACGATCAGGGGCCAGCGGTGTCCGCCCTCCCCCGCCTCTTCACCGGAAGCGTCCTGCCGGTGGGCATCCTGGATGGCCTTGATGTCCGCCAGGCACCGGTCCAGGACGCCGGCGAAATCACGGTGTGCCTGTTCCGTGTTGTCCGGGTCGGCCACGGTGACGAAGTACGGTTCGTGTCCGTACCCGCGCAGCAGCTGCTCCAACTGCTGCTGAGGCATCCGGGCCAGGATGGTGGGATTGGCGATCTTGTAGCCGTTCAGGTGCAGGATGGGCAGCACCGCGCCGTCCGCTGCGGGATCCAGGAAGTTGTGGGAGTGCCAGCTGGCAGCCAGGGGCCCGGTTTCCGCCTCGCCGTCGCCAATCACGACGGCGGTCACCAGCTGCGGGTTGTCGAACACCGACCCGTACGCGTGCGCCAGGGAGTACCCGAGTTCCCCGCCTTCGCTGATGGAGCCGGGAGTTTCCGGGGCGGCATGGCTGGGGATGCCGCCGGGGTAGGAGAACTGCCGGAACAGTTCAGCCATGCCGGCCTCATCGTTGCCCACGTGCGCATAGATTTCGGAGTAGGTCCCCTCCATCCAGGCATTGGCGACGACGGCGGGACCGCCATGGCCGGGACCGGCAACAAAGAGCATCTCCAGGGAGTCGCGGCGGATCACGCGGTTCAGGTGGGCGTAGACGAAGTTAAGCCCGGGCGTGGTGCCCCAGTGGCCCAGCAGCCGGGACTTGGTGTCCGCCGCCTGCAGCGGCTCCCGCAGCAACGGGTTGGAGCGCAGGTAAATCTGCCCCACGGAGAGGTAGTTGGCGGCGCGCCACCAGCGGTCCACCAGGGCCAGATCGTCCGCCGACGCCCCGGCCTGCCCCCGCCGGTCGTGCCGCATGTCGTCGTGCCCTGTATTCCCGGCCATAGCCATCCTTACATCGGGTGTGCCGCTGGGCGGCCGTTCCCCCATGGCAACAGATGAAGGGGCACGCAGGCAAGGCCCGGCGTCGTGCCCCGCGCCCATTCCAGGACTTTCACACCCCCGGCCGCGGCGGTTTCGTCATTTCTACTTCCGGGTAGTGTGTACCCAGAATGTTCACGCTGACCATCAACCAGACTGACAGCCGGCGCGACGGCGACCAGGTGCCGCAGCTGCTCAAGGCGCTGCGACATATCCCCGCGCGCCTGGATTTTGACCGGTCCGTCGAGGATGAGGTGCAGGGTGTGGTGGACTGCCCGCACCAGGCCGTGGAGGCGGCGCTGATCGCGTTGCGCAGCGGATCCTGGTATGTGGGGATCGGCGCAGGGCCTGTGGACGAGCCGCTGCCCAACCAAATCAAGGACGCCACCGGTCATGGCCTGGTCTACGCGCGGCGGGCCGTGGACCGGCTCCGCAGCAGCAAGGAGCGGATTCCGGTTGCAGTGGAGGGGCCCCTGGCCGACGTGGCCCACGACGCGGAGGCCGTACTGCGGCTGCTCGGACACATTGTCCGGGACCGCTCCGGCGCCGAATGGCGGGTGCTGGACCTGCTGACGCCCGGGGTCCGCGGCCAGCAAAAAGCGGTGGCGCAGGAACTGGGCATCACCACCCAGGCAGTCAGCAAGGCAGTGTCCCGGGCGCAGTGGAACGAGGAACATTCCGCCCGGCCCGCGGCAGCGAGGCTGCTGGCCCTGATCCTCGAAGCCAGGTAGCAAGGCCCGCCCTGCACTGGGGCAGGCCTGCTTAGCCCCGGTCAGGAGGCTGGTCAGGCTCCCGCTGCCGCCATCATCGGTTCACCGTTGAAATACTCCAGCTTCCACCCGTCCACAGCATGGTGGTGTGCCAGGTTCAGGGCGGCGTTGTCCACGCTGGCCAAGGTCTGGCCGATGGCACGGCTGAGGCTGACCCGCAGCAGGGTGCCGTGCGCCACCACCAGTATCCGCTGCCCACGGAATTCCTCCGCCAACGCCTCAAGCGCGGCGAGGCCACGGTCCGCCGCCTCGGCTTCGCTCTCAGCACCCTTGAACCCGCCGGGCACTCGCAGCGCCTCCAGTTCGGGGCCGGCCTGCATTCCTTCGGCCGGTCCGAAGCTGCGCTCTGTCAGCCCGGGGATGCGCCGGGCCACCGCGAGCCCCAATCCTTCGGCGATCAGGTCCGCGGTCTCGGCGGCCCGGCTCAGCGGGGAGGACACGATCACGTCCCATTCGTACGGGGCCAGGACGGCGACGGCGTCACGTGCCTGGCCGCGTCCGACGTCGTTCAGGGGGATATCGGTGGCACCCTGCAGCCGGCGCTCGGCATTCCAGTCGGTCTGGCCATGGCGGACGAGGGCGAACGTCGTAAGGGTCATGGTCCTATTCTGCCTTGGCGCCCGGTGCCGGCTGGAATCCGGGCTGCCGGAGTAGGCAGGTCAGAGGAGGCTGCGCAGTACGTGGGCGGCGCCGTCGTCGAACACCGAGTGGGTGACCTCATCGGCCGCCGCAATCACTTCCTCCGGAGCCTGCCCCATGGCAACTCCGCGGCCGGCCCAGCTGAGCATCTCGATATCGTTCCGGCCATCTCCAACGGCCACGGTGCGGTGCTGCTCGATCCCGAGCCGGAGCCGAAGGTTCTCCAGGGCGCTGGCCTTGGTCACCCCTGCCGCTGCGATATCCAGCCATGCGGTCCAGCCCACCGAGTAGGTCACCCCGGCCAGTCCCACGTGGTCGATGGCTTCGTTGAATTCCTCGGGCGTGTTTTCAGTACTGAACACCACCACGCGCACCGCGGTGGCCTCCAGCATGGTGTGGAAGTCGACGCCTACGGCCTCGACACCGAAGCTGGCGTCCTGGAACCGTTCCGTGGAGAGGAAGTTTCCATCGGCGTCCTCCAGCGCGTACTTGGCAGAGGGAAGCCGTTCCCGGAGGGCCCTCAGGGCAGGCCCGGGGTCGAAGGTGGCTTTGTGGATGACCTCGTAGCCGTTGGCCAGTTCGGGGTGGAGCCGGAGGGTCACGCCGCCGTTGCAGCAAACAGCGTAGCCGCGCTCTATGCCGATCTTTTCGATGACGGGGAGGGTGGCATTCAAGGAGCGGCCGGTGGCGATCATAACCTCGTGCCCGGCCGCCACTACCGCCTGCGCCGCGTCCCGCACGCCCGGCGTCATGTGGCCGTCGTGGTCCACCAGGGTACCGTCCACGTCCAGCGCGACCATCAGCTTCTGGCCGATTCCCGAAAAGCCGTAGGTGTTGGTGTTGTCTTGGTTGTTCTCTCGCCGGTCATCGTTGCCGGCGACTGAGGTTTCAGTCAGCGTTGTCATTGAAACAGTGAAGCAGACGTCACTGACAGGCGCTAGGACGCAGGACACAGCTTTACTGAACTGTTGATTAACTGCGGGTTTCCGCACCTCGAGGCGGGTCACCGGTGGTTCCGCGGTGCCGCCTGTCAGAGGCTTGATCGCAGAGGACACCCTTCTAGAATCTGATTCGCGAACAAGCTTAGGGATAACCGGGGGTAGGCGCGCTCACCTGCTCCGGATGCCGGCAGCCAGAAGTTTGGCGCGTAGCCGGTCAGGATTCTGCAAGTCAGCCCAGCGCCAGCGGACGAAGCCATGACCAAGTGACCGGATCCGGTCCTTACGGATCTTCTCCCGATAGACCGCCTCCTCGGCGGTGATTCCTCCGCGCAGGGCGGCCTGAACATACTTGCCTTTGCCGTCGAATTCGCCAACCACCCCCGGGTTCGGCCACCAGCAGTCAGTCCTCCCAATGAAACCCTCCCGGTCGGCAAATGTGCGCTGAAGGACGGGCTGCTCAAAGCCAAGGAACTCGAAGACTGCCCTGCTGTAGGACTCCCCTACAGATTCCGACAACGGGCTGGCAAGGGAAGCGGCGCGTTCGGCACGTGCCGCGGCGGAAGCGTGCGGAAGCGCCCGGATCCCGTCCCGGATGTCCTGAAGCGACCACAAGCTGGCATCAGCGGGCATTCGGCCAGCCTTGTGGAGCTTTCGTGCGGCGCCGTCAGCAACAACCAGCGCCTGGCTCAGGCTGCGGGTTGCCATGATGTCCAAAGTGGTCTCCACCAGCCCGAGACTGAGGAACTCGCCGTGGCGCACAGGTTCATGTACCTGCTTTAGCCGGTATTGGAGGGGGTAGGACCGCACCTCCCGCGCTTCCCGGGCGGCCTTGTCCGTGCCGAGGACCACGAATGGCGACTTCCTGATCCCGCTGCGGCCCGGCAGGCTGGTTGCCAACTCCACACATTGGGGGTCGCCCAGCGTTGGTAGGCCGATGGCCCATGCAGCCGTCTGCCCACAGAGGACCGCGCCGCTGACGGATCTCGCAATCGCCGCCGTCGACCACGCGAAGCGTTGTGCGGGCGTGGCACTGATCCAGTCATTGGTCCGCACGTAGAAGCCTCGCCGGAGCCGTACGAGCTGCCCGGCCTTGAAGGCGCGGTGCAGGGCATCAGTGCCGACGCCGGTGCGGAGTATGGCGGCAGTATCAATCAGGCCAGGTGGTATCTCCATATCCCAAGGATGCGGGGCTGGATCCTGCCGGGCGGTTCGCCCGCGGCCGTATGTGGACAGTTCTGGGCGAAACCAAAGCTTGTTCGCGCATCCGATCGGTGAAGGACTGGTTGCGCGAACAAGCCTATGAAAAGGGACGGCCCTACAGGACCGGCAGAACCTCGAGCCCGCCGAGGTACTTCTGCAGCGCCTTGGGTACGTTGACCGAGCCGTCCGCGTTCTGGTGGTGCTCCAGCAGCGCCACGATCCAGCGGGTGGTGGCCAGGGTGCCGTTCAGGGTGGCCACGGCGCGGGTGCCCTTGGCGACGCCGTCAGCGTTGACCGCGCGCTCACGGATGTTGAGGCGGCGCGCCTGGAACGTGGTGCAGTTTGAGGTGGAGGTCAGCTCGCGGTAGGCGCCCTGGGTGGGGACCCACGCTTCGCAGTCGTACTTCCGGGCCGCGGACATGCCGAGGTCGCCCGCCGCGGTGTCGATGACCCGGTACGGCAACTCGCACTTGGCCAGCATCTCCTCTTCCCAGGCCAGCAGGCGCTGATGCTCGGCGGCGGCTTCTTCGACCGTGGTGTAAATGAACATTTCCACCTTGTTGAACTGGTGCACGCGGATGATGCCGCGGGTGTCCTTGCCGTGCGAGCCGGCCTCGCGGCGGTAGCAGGAGCTTTGCCCGGCGTAGCGGATGGGGCCCTTGGAGAAGTCCAGGATCTCGTCCGCGTGGTAGCCCGCCAGGGCCACCTCGGAGGTGCCCACCAGGTAAAGGTCGTCTTCGGCGAGTCGGTAGATCTCGGCGTCGTGCTTCACATCGAAGCCCGTGCCCTGCATCGTCTCCGGACGCACCAGCGTGGGGGTGATCATGGGGATAAAGCCCGCTTCAATGGCCTGGTCCATGGCCATCTGCAGCAGCGCCATTTCCAGCCGGGCTCCAACGCCGCGGAGGAAGTAGAACCGGGCACCGGAGACCTTGGCACCGCGTTCCATATCTATGGCACCGATCAGCTCGCCAATCTCCAAGTGGTCGCGCGGCTCGAAGTCCGGGAACTCGCGCGGGGTGCCGACGGTCTTGACCACCACGTAGTCGTCCTCGCCGCCTTCGGGAACACCATCCTCCACCAGGTTGGGGACGGTGCGCAGCAGCTCTTCCTGCTTGGTCTGCGCGGCATCGGCCTCGGCGGAGGCCGCCTTGACGGAGTTGGCCAGCTCCTTGACCTCTGCCAGCAGTGCCTGCTTCTCTTCACCCTTGGCCTGCGCCACCTTCTTGCCGAAGGCGTTCTGCTCGGCGCGGAGGTTTTCGAAGCGGATCAGGGCGGCGCGGCGCGCGGCATCCGCGGAGATGATCGCGTCCACCACTGATTCGTCCGCGCCGCGGGCGCGCTGGCTGGCACGGAACTTGTCCGGGTTTTCGCTGAGGTCTTTTACGTCGATCACCAGACAAGGGTATCCAATACCGCGCACGACGGCGGGCGGCAGGCCCCGTGCGCCGGGCCGCCGCACGCCGGGCTACTGTTGAACCACCATGAGCGACTGGATTCTCTACCTGCTGATTGCGGTGGCCCTTGCCTTCGCCACCTCCAGCTGGTGGGGGGTCCGGCGCCTGCAGGCCCTGCACGTGCGCAGCACAGTGGCCGGCGAAGCCTACGATCCGGGCCTGGCGCAGCAGCGGGTGGCCGTGGTCCTCAATCCGATCAAGGCGCGGGCAGAGGAAGCAAAGGCCACCATCCAGCGCGCCTGCCTGGCAGCCGGCTGGGAGGAACCGGCCTTTTTCGAAACAACCGCGGACGACCCCGGCTTTTCCCAGATGCAGGCTGCCTTGGCCGGCAAGCCCGACGTCGTCCTGGTGGGCGGCGGGGATGGCACGGTCCGCGTGGTGGCCGAGGCCCTCGCGCACACCGATGTTGCCATGGGTTTGATACCGCTGGGGACCGGCAACCTGCTGGCCAGGAACGTCGACCTTGACGTGAACGACCTCCACGGGAACGTTCAGACGGCGCTGTTTGGGCGGCAGCGCTACATCGACACCGCCCGGATGGCCATTGAGAACTCCCGCACCGGGCACTACTCCGAGCACGTCTTCCTGGTCATTGCCGGGATTGGCATGGACGCGGAAGTCCTGGCGGACACCAACGACGGTTTGAAGAAGGCGGTGGGCTGGCTCGCCTACACCGAGGCGGGCGTCCGGCACCTCCCGGGCCGGCGGAAAAAGGTGTCCATTTCGCTGGACGGCAGCCCGGAGCAGGTGCGGAACATCCGCAGCGTACTTTTTGCCAACTGCGGGCTGGTGCCCGGCGGCATCGACTTCATTCCGCAGGCAATGATTGACGACGGCATGCTGGACGTGGTGGTCATGAGTCCCCGCAGCGCCCTGGGCTGGCTGCTGATGTACATGAAGATCATGTTCAAGCACAGCGGGAAACTGCCGATCATGACGGTCTACAGGTCGGTCAAGGTGGTCATCAAGTGTCCCGAGCCCATGCCCACCCAAATCGATGGCGACACGTCCGGGGAAGCGACCCAACTCACCGTCCAGGTGGAACCGAAGTCATTGCTGGTAAGGGTCAAGGCACACGAGCCGGGCGGCCCGGGGCAGGCGAAAACCCGCATCTAGGCGTGCAAGGCCCGTCAGCGGCTGGGGAAATGCCGGGCCGGCCTGACCGGCCGGCTCACGTGGATCAGGCGCCGGCGTCCTTCTTCTCCGCCTCAGCTGCTGCTTTGGCAGCGGCATGGGCCTCGGACTGTTCACGGATCATTGCCTGTTCCTCTTCGAAACGCAGGCGGTCCGCGCGGTCAGCATCGTCGCCGTCCCAGTCCTGGTTGTCTGCGGCAGGCTTGGGGTTGACGATCATCCCCTGGCCGTCATTGTCAGTGGTGCTGGTCATGACCCGCTCCCTTCATTAGGGGCCATACCCCGTGTGGATCAAGCAAGCATACGCATTGTGCATACCCCGCGGAAGTAGTCCGAAAGGCAATTTGCCTACGCTGTGGGCGAAGATCCGGAACCGCTTTCACCTGCGGTGGATGCCGCGTCAAGTATGGATCCGACCCACTGCCGGGCCGCCGAGAAGGCGGCATCGGAAGTATGCGCCGCCACGGCCGTGGCCTGCCTGTCCGCCCGGGCATACGAACCCAGGAAACGGGTCCCGGGGCTGATCCGGTGCAGTCCCGCCAGGGCATCCGCAACACGTGCCTCGCCGGCGTGGCCGTCCGCGTCGATGCTGAAGAAGTAGTGGCCCAGGTACTGCCCGGTGGGACGCGATTCGATCCGGCTGAGGTTGACGCCGCGGCTGGCAAACTGGTCGAGGATCTCCATCAGCGCACCCGGACGGTCCTCCGGCAGCGGGACGACAAGCGTGGTCTTGTCCGCTCCGGTGCGTTCCGGAAGGACACCCGGACGGCTCACCAGGATGAAGCGCGTCACGGCGCCCGGATTGTCACCAATGTTTTCCGCCAAGACCTGCAGGCCCGGATGCGCTTGCGCTACGAGCGGCGCACAGATGGCGGCATCGTAATGGCAGTCACCGTCCAGCAGTCCCATGGCCGCGGCCGCGGTTGAAGACCCCGGAACATATTCCGCACGGGGCATGTTGTTTTCCATCCACATCCGGCACTGGGCCCACGCGTGGCCATGGGTGGACACGTGCCGTACGTCCTCCCTGCGCACGCCAGGCCGGGTCACCAGGACGAAGCTGATGGGTACCAGGACCTCGCGGATGATCCGCAGCTCTTGGCCGCTCGCTATCGCGTCGAGGGTGGCGGTGACGCCGCCTTCGACCGAATTTTCAATCGGAACCATGGCAGCGTCGGCAGAACCGCTGCGCACTTGGTCCAGGGCGGCATTGACGTTCGACGCCGGCACCCGGACTGCTTCCAGCGCACCAGGCACCTGCAACAGGGCAGCCTCGGTGAACGTGCCCTCGGGTCCGAGGAACGCGTAGGTGGGGGGACTGCCGTGCACTAGAGCACCAGCGGCTTGAGTCCGTTGTCCGAGACCAGGGGTTTGCCCGATTCCAGCCACTGGTCCATCCCGCCGGAGACGTTGATGGCGGTGTACCCCTGGCCCGTGAGCCACTGGGCAACGCGGAACGACCTTCCGCCGGTCCGGCAGATGACATACACGTCCTCATCCGGATCGAGTTCGCCCAGCCGGGCCGGGATCTGGTCCATGGGAATGTGGAGTGCGCCGTCGGCATGCCCGGCGACCCACTCGTAGTCCTCCCGGACGTCCAGGATGACGGCATCAGCCGGGATGTCGTGGACGGGCACGGTATCGAAATCGCTCATCGGAGTCCTGTCGTGGCGGATCAGAGTCAGGTTAAAGCCTAGTCCTTCCTCCGCGGGTGGTGCGGACAACCGGCAAGCTAGGCTGGTGGCTCCCGAGGAGGTTTCGATGTCCCGTCAACAGTCTGCCCGCCCGGCGCCACAGCAGTCGTTCCCCGGCCGGTATCCCGGCGGGTATGCCGGACCCTCCACGGCCAAGGAGCCGGAGGGCCGGGTCCTTGGCTGAACTCGACGAACTCCCCGCGCTGAACCTGCGGGACCTCCTGCGCGGCGGGACGGTGTCCGCTGCTGAGGCCACCGCACATTTCCTGGGGCGGATCAGCCGGCAGAACCCGCTGCTGGGAGCCTTCATCACCGTTACCGCGGATCAGGCCATGGACCGGGCCCGGGCGGCTGATGACCTGCATGCCCATACCGACGCCGACGACTTGCCGCTGCTGCACGGCATGCCACTGGGTTTCAAGGACCTGACCGATGTGGCGGGCGTGGTGACCACCCACGGAAGCGCCGCCGTCGAACATAAACCGGCTCCCGCGGACGCTCCCCTGGTGGCTCGCCTCACGGAGGCCGGCGCGGTTTCCCTGGGCAAGACCCAAGTACCCGAATTTGGCCTGACGGCCTACAGCGAAAACCGCATCGCGCCGCCGTCGCGCAATCCTTACGCACCCAGCAGGAGTTCGGGCGGATCCTCCGGCGGCAGCGCTGCCGCCGTGGCGGCGGGATTGCTGCCATTCGCGCCGGGGACCGACGGCGGTGGTTCAGTCAGGATTCCGGCAGCCGCCTGCGGCCTGGTGGGGCTGAAGCCGGGCCGTGGCCTGGTGGCTGCCGGGGAAAGCAGCGGTGACCCGGCCCGGCTGGTTGTCCCGGGCCCCCTTGCCCGGACCGCCAAGGATGCCGCCCTGATGCTGGACGCCATGGCACCGGGGAACGGATACCTCGCGGGCATAGGCCAGGAGCCGCCGCCGTTGAGGATCGGCGTCACGCTGGAGAGCCCTTGGTCCGGCACCTTCCCCTTCAGTATCGAACCCGAAGCACTCGATGCCCTCCGGGCAGGCGAAAGGCTCCTGGAACACGCCGGCCATACCCTGGCCGAAGCTGCCGTGCGGTACGACAACCGCTATCCCGATGCCTTCACCACCGCCTGGACGGCAGGAGTGGGTTCTGCACGGATCAGCCCGTCCCGCGAAGCGCTGCTGGCGCCGTTGACCCGGACCTTCCGGCGTCGGGCCCAACAACGCAGCCCGGCGAAGCTCGCCGAAGCCCTGGCGTTCCTGCGGCAGTTCCAGCACGACACCGTGGCGCAGTACGGCCAGTGGGACCTGATGATGATGCCCGCGCTGGCGCAGACACCCCGCCCCGTGGGCTGGTTCACCGGGACAGGCCACGGCGGCGGACGCTGGCCGGCCGTGCAATGGCCAGGAGATGCGGACGGCGACTACCGGAAGCAGTGCGAATATGCGCCGTGGTCCTCGATGGTGAACGTATGCGGATTGCCGGCCATAACGCTCCCTGTCCACTGGACTGGTGGATCCGCCGGAAGCGGACTCCCAATGGGCGTCCAACTGGTGGGTCCCATGGGCTCGGAAGCCCTCCTGCTGCAGGTGGCGCACCAACTGGGTTTCTAGGCGCCGCGGCGGTGTGGTGTTGTTGACCTGAACCTAACGCCCGCTTAACCCGGCGGTAACCCCGGCGGCGCAGACTGGAAAAACCACCTTTCGCACCCTCCGTACGCCTTTCCGCCCAATGAGGAGCTGCACCACCATGAATGCTGAACAGCACGCCACCGGCGCCGGCCCCACAGGAACTGCTGACGACGGGCGGCCGGACCTGAGCAACTCCAACGTCAGGGAGGACCTGGCCATGGCCGGCCGCTGCGGCCTGGTGCACCTGCCGACGGGCCGGGCCTGCCTCCTTCCGCTGCGCCACGGCGGCCCCTGCGAGTTCCACCGCCCGCAGGAGGCGCAGGATGTGGTGACCGGCGGCCGCTGACAGGCGCCGGCCACCACAGTATCGACTCCGGCAACAAACAGGAGGACCATTAAAGGGCAGTCACCATGAGGAGGTCTGTGATGTGCTATTCATCAAGCAAGGACTTCGGGTGGGACGCCAGGAAAGAAACCAGGCGCCGGCCTGAAGAGCGGCCTGAGACCCACGAAACTCCGAAGCCGGCCAAGGCACCGGAATTCACGTTCTGGGCCTTTCCGAAGTGGCGCAGGTCGCCTGTGCCGGGGACTCCCTCCGCCGAACGGAGCAAGGAAAGGGTCTGACGCCCGGCCCTACACGGCCCGGGGCAGTAGTCCAAGGAGGGGTTCCCGTCGGGGCCCCTCCTTCCCCAGGGCTCCCAATCCAGCCTGCCTTTCATGCAGCAGTAGACGCGCGCGGCGCGCTCGTTGTGCTGCGGCAACCCAGGCGTCTATGGTTGCACCATAAGCATGCTTAGCATTCTGCGAAAGGACACGGGCATGAGCGAAGGACCGAACAGCCAGCCGGACCCGGACGTCAGCGTCACGCCGTCGGCCGCGGACCGGGCGGCAGGCGGCCGGGACGCAACCTACGGTGGCGCGCCGTCCTACGCCCCGGATGCCCCGGATACACCCGCGGTTCCAGCACCATCAGCGGGCACGGAAAAAGCCGCAGCGGGTGGCCGCACACCCGAAAGCAAAGTTACCCGCGCCGGCGTCATCTGGGCTGGCGTTGTCGCCTCACTGATCCTGTTGATCCTGCTGATCATCTTCATCCTGCAGAACCAGGAACAGGCCATGGTGCAGTTCCTGGGTTTTGAGGGGTCTGTCCCGCTGGGCATGGCACTCTTCATTGCCGCCGTCACCGGCGGGGTCCTGGTGGCTGTGGCAGGTGGGGC
Source organism: Pseudarthrobacter sp. AG30 (assembly GCF_003116525.1). Taxonomy (NCBI): domain Bacteria; kingdom Bacillati; phylum Actinomycetota; class Actinomycetes; order Micrococcales; family Micrococcaceae; genus Pseudarthrobacter; species Pseudarthrobacter sp. AG30. The sequence continues at coordinate 144,555 of NZ_QEHL01000001.1, forward strand.
GCGCATCCTGCAACTGCGCGCCACAGCCCACCGCGCCAAGGTCCGTCAACGCCGCTAGGGCAAGCGACGGCCGGAGCCGCCGGAGCGAATCCGCCGGCGGCTCCCCGGCCGTGCGTTGCGTCAGTTGCCGCCCAGGTTCCGGTACTTCCGGAACCGCGCCCCCACCAGCCCGGCCACGGGGATGTCGGCAACGGATGCAAGTTCGTATTCGATGGCACGGGCCATCCGGGCACAGAATTCGCGCGGCTCCAGGGACGCGTCGTCGCGCTCGTCCACAATGTGGTCCACCAGTCCGTTCGCATACAGCGCCGCCACATTGACGCCCTGCGCCTGTGCCATCGCGGGCGCGAAGGCCGCGATGCGGTGCACGATCGCACTGGCGCCCTCGGGCGGCAGCGGCGACAGCCAGCTGTGCTGCGCGGCGATGGTCCTGTCCGCGGGCAGCAGTGCCAGCGCCCCTCCCCCGGCACCCTGGCCAAGCAGCACCGAGACGGACGGCGATTCCAGGCCAATCAGTTCGTACAAAGAGCGTGCGATCTCGCCGGCGAGGCCGCCTTCTTCCGCCTCCTGGGAGAGCGCGGCGCCTGCGGTGTCGATGACCGTGAGCAGGGGGAGCCGCAGTTCTTCGGCCAGCTTCATGCCGCGGCGCGCTTCCCGCAATGACCCGGGCCCCATACCGGCGGCGTCCTTGCGCAGCGGGCGGGCATGGCCGAGCACAATGCAGGACCGGCTGCCGAACCGGGCCAGCGCCAGCAGCAACCCGGGGTCCTTTTCCCCCTGTCCCGTCCCGTTCAGCGGCAGGGCGTCGCTGGCGCCGAACTTGAGGAGCTGGCGCAGGTCCGGCCGCCGCGGCCGGCGCGAAATCCCGATCGACGTCCAGGCGTCCACGGGGGCCGGCCGCACGGCCAAAGTGGCCGGTGCGGCGGGCCGGACCACCGTCCCTGACGCCGCCTCCCGCCGGGGCGCCAGGATGTCCAGCGCCCGGGCCACCAGTTCCGCGAGCTCTTCGGGCTTCACGACGCCGTCGATGAGCCCCTTGTTGAACAGGTTTTCCGCCACCTGCACGTTGTCCGGGAAGGACTCCCCATGCAGTGCTTCGAACACCCGGGGGCCCAGGAATCCCAGCAGGGCGCCCGGTTCGGCAACATTGATGTGGCCCAGCGACCCCCAGGATGCCATCACGCCGCCGGTGGTGGGGTGCCGGAGGTAGACCAGGTAGGGCAGGCCGGCCTGGCGGTGCGCCCGGACAGCTCCGGTGATTTTGACCATGGACAGGAACGCCGGCGTCCCCTCCTGCATCCGGGTTCCCCCGGAGGCCGGGCCCGCCAGCAGCGGCAGTCCCTCCGAGGTGGCCCGTTCGACGGCGGCAACGATCCGCTGTGCCGCGGCGTGGCCGATGGAGCCGGCAAGGAAAGAAAACTCGCTGACGATCAGCGCCACCCGGCGCCCCCGGATCAGCCCGGTGCCGGTGAGCACCGATTCGTCGGCTCCGCTGCGTTCGCGGGCTTTGGCCAGGTCACGGGCATACTCTTCGGACAGCGCCGGCTGGTGCGGCGGCGTATCCCAGGAGACAAACGAATCCTGGTCCACCACGGCGTCGATCAGTTCGGCGGCGCGCAGGTGCCGCACTTTTTCGGTGGTTGGCATGCTAGTTCACCCCGGCCGCCACGGGAGCCGGCAAACCGAGCCATGCGCGGATGGCAGGACCGTCCGCGTCCAGCAGCGGCGGCGCGGCGTGGTCCTTCAAGGTGGTTTCGGCTGTGTCCCCCTGTTCGAAGAACCGCAGCGGGGGCCCGGGGAGGCTGACGGTTCCGAGCAGCGGATGCTCCACGTCCACCACGAGCCCTTGGGAGGCCACCTGCTCCCACGCGTACACCTCGTCCAGGGAGCGCACCTTCCCTGCCGGGATCCCGGCGTCGTTCAGTTTCTCCAGCAGTTCCGCCGCGCCGTAGCCGGCGAAAGCGCGTTCGACGGCGGCAATTACCCCGGCGCGGTTCCGCACCCGTTCGGCGTTGCTGGCGAATCCGGGCGCGGCCGGCTCCAGGCCGAAGGCCGAAGCAAATGACTGCCAGAGCTTCTCGCTGCCGACGCTGATCTGCACGCTGCCGTCCTTGCAGGTGAACAGCCCGTAGGGGGCGATGGACGGGTGGTGGTTGCCCTGTGCCTGCGGAACCTCGCCGGCCACGGTGGTCCGGGTGCCCTGGAAGGCGTGGACGCCGATCAGTGACGCCAACAGGGAGGTGCGCACCACCTGGCCGCGGCCGGTGCGGTTCCGTTCCACCAGCGCCGCCAGCACGCCAAAGGCTCCGTTCATGCCGGAAAGGAGGTCTGCGATGGGGACGCCGACGCGCTGCGGGTCTTCGGGCCCGGAGCCGGTGAGTGACATGAGTCCGGCCTCGCCCTGCAGGATCTGGTCGTAGCCGCTGCGCCGGGATTCGGGCCCGTCATGGCCGAAGCCCGTGATGGACAGGATGACCAGCCGGGGGTTGAGCGCATGGATGGCGGCCGTGGAGAAGCCCAGCCGGTCCATCACGCCGGGACGGAAGTTCTCGATGACCACGTCCGCACGCTCCAGCAACCCGCGCAGCACTGCCTGCCCGTCCTGGCTCTTCAGGTCCAGGCTGATGGATTCCTTGTTGCGGTTGCAGGACATGAAATAGGTGGACTGCAGGTCATCTTCCGGGCCCACGAAGGGCGGCCCCCAGCCGCGGGTGTCATCCCCGGTGCCGGGGTTTTCCACCTTGATCACGCGGGCGCCGAGGTCCGCCAGCATCATGCCGGCGTGGGGCCCCGCCAGTGCACGGCTCAGGTCGACGACGGTGTGCCCCGCCAGGGGGCCTCGGGAATTTTCGGCTGAGCTCATGTGCTTGGGTTTCCTTTCTCAAGTGCGGGCGGCGTGGCGGGCGGCTGCGCCGGCTAGAGCCAGCCGGGGACCACCAGCGCCAGCCAGGCCAGGATGGGTCCGGCCACGATCACGATGCCGCTGTAGCCGAGGATCTTCTTGTAGAACCGGTCCTTGTCCACGCCCTCCGGGGCATTGGCCAGGACCAGGGCACCGTTGGTGGAGAACGGGGAGACGTCCACGATCGTGGCTGAGACCGCGAGCGCGCAGATGACGCCGACGGCGCCGATCTCACCGGTGGAGAGGAAGGGCACGGCCAGCGGGATGAGCGCGGCCAGGATGGCGGTGGAGGAGGCGAAGGCGGACACGATGGCGCCAATGAAGCAGATGATGAGGGCCGCCAGCAGCGGCATTCCCATGCCGGCCACGCCGCCGGAGACGAATTCGATGGTGCCCGCTTCTTCCAGGACGCCAACGAAAGTCAGCATGCCGCAGATGAGCAGCACGGTGGACCAGCTGATCTTGTTGATGGCACCCTTCTGGGCCGCCGGCGAGACCAGCGCAAGGACGATCGCGATGGTGATGGACACGAAGCCGACGTCCATCTTGAACCCGAGGGCCACGACGGCCAGCACGACCAGGCCCGCAATGGTGACCAGTTGCGGAATCCGCTCCTTGCGCTCCTTGGTGGCGGCAACGCCGTCGCCTGCCGGGTCGCGGGGGCCGTACATGCCGGAGCCGAAGCCTTTGAACGGAACATCGGTGCCGGCTTTGGCGCCGACGCTGACTGCCATCCGCGCCTCGGCAGCCTGCTCCACGAACTGACCCACCTTGGAGGACATGAGGTTCCTGCCGCCCAGGACCACAAAGAGGACCAGGGAGATGACCAGGTTGAAGATGAAGCTGGAGAGGAAGAGTGCTGCCGGGCTGAAGGCGAGATCGGTCTTGGCGATGATGCCGTTGACGGTGACGCCGTAGACGGCGATGGGCGAGAAGCCGCCGGCCTGGGCACCGTGGATCACCATCATGCCCATCAGCAACGGGCTGATCTTGTATTTTCCGGCGAAGCTGAGGGCAATCGGGGCAATGATGGCGACGGCGGCGGGAGACAGCGCACCCACGGCCGTGATGACGGCGGTGATGGCGAACATGACCCAGGGGATCAGGGCAACGCGGCTGCCCACGAGTTTGACGGCGCCCCGGACCAGGAGGTCGATGGTGCCGTTGTTTTGCGCGATGGCGAACAGGTAGGTGACTCCGACGATCGTCAGGAAGAGGCCACCGGGGAAGTTGGCAAGGATGTCATTGGTGGACATGCCCAGCACCAGTGAGCCAAGCAGGAAGGTGCCCACGAAGGCGAGGGCACCCATGTTGAGGGGCAGGATGGTGGCGAGCAGGAACATCGCCGCCAGGATGATGATCGATAAGACAGGAGCGGACATCGTTGGTCCTCCATTGGAACGAAAGAGTGTGACGTGAGTTACTGGCTCACTGGACTAGCCTCTTAGACAGTGAGTCTATCTGTCAATAGATGTAGGGGGTATTCTGGTCCGAGAACCTCGGGAGGAACTGTGGAAAAGACGGCACGGGCAGGCCTGGAGCGGGTCTCGCGTCCCCGGCTCTATGAGCAGCTGGTGGAGCAGATCCTCGCCTACATCGAGTCGGCCCAGCTCCGCCCCGGGGACCTGCTGCCTGCCGAACGCGACCTTGCCGAGCGGCTGGGAGTTTCCCGCGCCACCCTGGCCCAGGCCCTCGTGGCCCTCGAAGTGCTGGGCGTGATCGACGTGCAGCACGGCACAGGGGCAGTCCTGGCACGGCGTCCCAGCGTGGCATCCGTCATTAAGGGCCTCCGCGAGCACCAAAGCCGGCTGCCGGAGATCGTCGAAGCCCGCAGCACCCTGGAAGGGAAGCTCGCGGCACTGGCCGCCGAACGCCGGACCGGAGACGACCTCGCCGCCATCGACAACGCCCTGGACGTCATGGCACGGGAGATCAACGACGGCGATCGAGGCACCCATGGTGATGAGCTCTTCCACCAGGCCATAACCGCGGCGGCGCACTCCTCCGTGCTGGCGCAGCTGATGGCCTTCATCGCCGAGATGATCCTGGAAACCCGGATGGAATCGCTGGGCCAGCCCGGGCGTCCGGAACAGTCACTGGCGTCACACCGCCGGATCGCCGACGCCATCCGCGCGCAGGATCCGGCCGCAGCAACGGAGGCCATGCTGGCGCACATCGACCTCGTCTCGGACGTGGAACTGCTCCGCTAGCGGCACGACCGCGGGTTCGCAGCGGCAGCATCCCCGTCGCATGGACCAGTCCCCCTGCCATGCGCAGGGGAGCAGTCCATCCGGAGGGGACTTTGCTCGGGGCCGACCCTTAACCGCCGCGCGGCGGGGGCAGGGCGCCTAGAACGTCCCGGAATTCGAACCCGTGGTGCTGGCGACGGTGAGGCCGATGATGAGCAGCAACCACAGGGCGCCGTAGCCCAGCAGGCACAGGTAACCCAGTACCAGGCCTGAGATGGACATCCCCTTGCCGGACGGCTCGCGCCTGAGGGCGAGGTGGCCGGTAATGATGGCTGCCAGCTGGGGAAGGAGCAACCAGCCCATGATGACCGAGGCGATGCCGCAGACCATGCTGGCGATGCTCAGGGTCTTTGGCTCGGCCGGCCTGCCGTAGTAGGCCGGCTGGCCGAAGTATTGCCCCTGGCCGTACTGGGACTGATTGAACTGGCCCTGGTTGTAGCTTGGGCCGTACTGGGGCTGCCCATATTGGCCGTGTCCGTACTGCGCCTGGCCGTACGGCGTCTGGCCGTATTGGGCCGGCGGTTGGTAGCTGGGCCACGGCGCATCGTTGCCCTGGCGGTCGGGACGCTGGTAGTCGGGCCCCTGGGACGGCTGGTCAGTCATGGTTTCTCCCCTGCGGATCTGGCTCCAGCCTACTTCAGTGCAGGACCAGGCGGACGGCCAGCACCAGCATCAAAACACCGATGCCGGCATCGATCCAGCGCCAGGTGCGCGGGCTGCCCAGGACGCCCGCCAGGGCCCGCGCCCCGTACCCCAACCCTGAGAACCACAGGATGCTTCCGGCCACGGCGCCGGCGGCAAAGATCCAGCGGAGGTCCGGTCCCTGCTGGTTGGCCAAGCTGCCGAGCAGCACCACGGTGTCCAGGTAGACGTGGGGATTCAGGAATGTGAGGGCCGCCGTGGTGGCGAAAACCGAGTGTTTGGACCGGGGCGCCTGCTCCGCCAACACTGAGGGCTTCGCTGCCGCCAGGAAGGACCGGACCGCGAACCACAAAAGGTAGGCGGCCCCTGCCCACCGCAGGACTTCGAGCGCCTCGGGGAAGCGGGTCACCACGGCCCCGATTCCGGCCGTACCGCCCACGATCAGCAGCGCGTCACCGGCCATGCACACCGCCACCACCGCGCCGATGTGTTCGCGGCGGATCCCTTGCCGCAGGACGAAGGCGTTCTGGGCACCGATCGCCACGATGAGCGCCAATCCGGTCAGCATGCCGGTTATCCACGAAGTCCACATGGCTACGACGGTAGGGTCCTATGAGATATGTAGGCAAGTAAAGGATTCTGCGTACGCATTAGAATCTCTTCATGAATCTGGAGCATCTTAAGGCCCTGGTTGCGGTTATCGACGAAGGAACGTTCGAGGCGGCGGCGGACCTCCTGCGCATCACGCCGTCAGCCGTCAGCCAGCGGATCAAGGCCCTCGAGGGATCCGTGGGCCAGGTCCTGGTCCGCCGCCGGTCGCCCTGCACCACCACGGACGCCGGCGCACTGCTGCTGCGCATGGCACGGCAGGTCCAGGTGCTCGAGGCGGAGACATCGGCGGCGCTGGGCGCGGGGCCGCCAGCCCGCGCCCACCTGCCCGTGGCCATCAACGCCGACTCCCTGGCCACCTGGTTTGTCCCCGTCCTCCATCGGGCCGCCGAATGGGAGGACGCCGTGCTGGACCTGCGTGTCGAAGACCAGGGCTACAGCAGCCAGCTGCTCCGCGAAGGAGACGTGATGGGCGCCGTAACCTCTGATCCCGTGCCCGTCAGCGGGTGCCGGGCAGAAATGCTGGGTTCCATGCGGTACATCCCGGTGGCCAGCGCCGGACTGCGGCGCCGGTTTGCGGCGGCCGACAGTGTTGACTGGGCCGCCATGCCCGTCCTGAAATTCAACGCCAAGGACAACCTCCAGCTGCAACTGCTGGCGGCCAAGGGCATTGCGCAGCCTCCCCCCACGCACACCGTGCCGTCATCGGAGGGCTTCTTCGCGGCGGTCAAGGCGGGCCTGGGCTGGGGCATGATCCCCGAGCTCCAGCTCACGGATGGCCTTTCGGACGGCACCCTGGTCCGGCTGGATGACGGCTACCAGGATGTGGCCCTCTACTGGCAGGCCTGGACCCTCGATTCTGACGGCCTCAACCGGATCACCCGCGCGGTACGGACCGCGGCCAAAGACCGGCTGCGGCCCGGCGGCGGAGAGGGTGTCAGCGGGCCAAGTAGGGCAGGAAATAAACGGCAAAAATGACGAAGGCCGCCAGCAGGGCCAACTTCCCGCCGCTGGTGCCGCTCTGCTGCGCTTTGGCTTTCCCGCCGCGCCGGCCGGCCCGGATCCCTGCCGGTGCTCCTGCCCGGGATCCGCCGGCCGGCAGGTTGCGGCCGGCCGGATGCCGCGACATGCTTCCGCTGCGGCCCTTGCCGTCAAGTGGCCTGCTCCCTTCCGCAGCACCCGCGACGGGGCCGCCAGGCGGCAGGGCCCCCGCCGGGCGCACCACGGTTCCGGGGCGGACGTTGCGCAGCGCCGTGATGCCGGGCTCCTGTTCATGCGTGAGCTGCTGGCCCAGTTGCTCGTACAACCCCACCACCGCCTGCGGATCCAGCACCGGCGGAAGCGCCTCAATGGTCCGCACCACCCGGTGGGAACCCGCCACGGCTACATCGGAGGCGGTCACCCCGAAGAGATCCGGCTGGGCCGCCATGCAGATGAGCGGACGCACCAGCCGGCGATGCTGGGGGGCCAGCACCGAGGCGACGGCGGCGCACTGTGCCAGCGCTCCCTCCACGGCCTGGGTCCGCGCGTAGCGGCCCTGCCAGAGCACGCCGGACACTACGCGCACTTCGCCGGACCAATTCTTCGAATCAACCACCACCACCCCGCCGGGGCCCACCAGGACATGGTCAAGGTTGGCCTTGGGCCGGCCCGGCCAGTGGACATCGTGCAGCACGTACCAGCCCCGCGGGACCAGTTCGCTGAGCTTGTCCGCCACCACCCGCTCCCCCAGGGCTCCGGCGTCCCAGGCCTTGGTGGACCGTTCGGCCTCGTCCAGCTGGCGCTTCAGCCTGGCAACACGTTCGGCAGCGAGCCTGGACTGCTCGGCTGCCCCGTCTCCTGCCCCCATTGGACGTCCCCGCTTCCTTGCCGGACGGGACGATCGGCGGGTCCCGCCGTCGTCCGTTGCTTTCGCTTGCGTGCCTGGAATTTTCTTGAAAATAGCAGGGCGCTGAAGGGCCGGTATATAGGTACTTTCACGGCGCTGTACTCAGGTGCACTACTTGGTTGGTGACGTCATTGCGTGTCACAGCGTCCGGATCCTGGGCAATTCGTTTTGACTCCCGCCAGGTTCTGGCATGCTGGTCCCATGGCTAGCCGCGCGGGTACAGTTGCCCAACCCCAGGACCTTGTTGACATCACTGCGCTCCTTGATGCGTATTACGACATCGCGCCGGACCTGGGTGATCCCGGCCAGCGCGTGGTGTTCGGCACCTCCGGACACCGGGGCTCCAGTCTCAAAGCGTCCTTCAATGAGCAGCACATCGTGGCCATCACCCAGGCGATCGTGGAATACCGGACGGCGCAGGGTGTCACCGGCCCACTGTTCCTGGCCAAGGACACCCATGCCCTGAGCGAACCGGCGCAGAACTCCGCCTTGGAGGTGCTGGCCGCCAACGGCGTCCACGTCCTGGTGGACGCCCGCCACGGCTACACCCCCACCCCGGCCTTGAGCCACGCCATCCTCACATACAACCGGAAGGCCGCGCCCGGCGCCCCGCAGGCTGACGGCATTGTGGTGACCCCCAGCCACAACCCGCCGGCCGATGGCGGCTTCAAGTACAACCCGCCGCACGGCGGACCCGCGGACTCGGACGCCACCGGCTGGATTGCCAACCGTGCCAACGAACTGCTGGAGAACGGACTGCGCGGCGTCAAGAGGATCCCGCTGGCCGACGCGCAGGCCGCGGACACTACCGGCAAGTTCGACTTCCTGAGCAGCTACGTGGATGACCTTCCGTCCGTCCTGAACCTGGACGCCATCCGCGAGGCCGGAGTCCGGATCGGCGCCGATCCCATGGGCGGGGCGTCCGTGGACTACTGGGGCGAGATCGCCGAACGGCACCACCTGAACCTCACCGTCGTCAACCCCACCGTGGACCCGCAGTGGGCCTTCATGACCCTGGACTGGGACGAGAAGATCCGGATGGACTGCTCGTCGCCGTCCGCCATGGCCTCCCTGATCAGCCGGATGTCGGTGGGTGCCGACGGGTCCGTGCCCTTCGATGTCGCCACCGGCAACGACGCCGACGCCGACCGCCACGGGATCGTCACCCCCGACGGCGGCCTGATGAACCCGAACCACTACCTCGCGGTCGCCATCGACTACCTCTACCGCAACCGCAGCGGCTGGAACCCCGAATCCGTGGTGGGCAAGACCCTCGTGTCCTCCTCGATCATCGACCGGGTGGCGGAGAGCCTGGGCCGCAAGTTGGTGGAAGTCCCGGTGGGCTTCAAATGGTTTGTCCCCGGTTTGCTCTCCGGTGAAGGCGCGTTCGGCGGCGAGGAATCCGCCGGCGCATCCTTCAACAAAATGGACGGCAGCGTGTGGACCACCGACAAGGACGGAATCCTGCTGGCGCTGCTGGCCTCCGAGATCACCGCCGTGACCGGGAAGTCGCCGTCACAGCTGTACAAGGGGTTGACGGACCAGTTCGGCGCTCCCGTCTACGCCCGCATTGACGCAGCCGCCACGCGTGAGCAGAAGTCCAAGCTGGGGAAGCTCTCCGCCGCTGACGTCACGGCCACCGAACTGGCCGGGGAGGCGATCACCGCCAAGCTCACCGAGGCACCCGGCAACGGCGCTGCCATCGGCGGCCTGAAAGTGGTCACCGAGAACGCCTGGTTCGCTGCCCGCCCGTCCGGCACCGAGGACGTGTACAAGATCTATGCCGAGTCCTTCAAGGGTGAGGAACACCTCAAGCAGGTGCAGGCCGAGGCCAAGGCGCTGGTGGACAGCGTCATCGCCTGACCGGAAGCCCCGCAGCTTAAGCACGAACGCCCCATCACCAAGTGATGGGGCGTTCGTGGTTTAGCCGCGGAACGTGCCGTGGCGTCAGACGGTGCGGACGGCGTCGTCGTAGGAGTACTTGGGCTTCGCCTCGCCCCAGGCTTCCTCGCCGGGCTGGCCGATGTTGACCACCAGGAAGCTCTTCTGGTCACCGGCCGGGAAGAAGGCGGCGTCGATGGCCTTGAAGTCGGCGCCGGTCATCGGTCCTGCGGCGAAACCGAGTGAGCGGACGGCCAGGATGAAGTAGCCGGCCTGCAGGTGGGCGTTGTTGTTGCCCGTCGCGGCGGCGAGCTCGGGATCGGCATCGTACATGGCCTTGGGGGCGTTGTAGCCGGGCAGGAAGCTGTCCCACTTGCCCGCCCAGTCGGTGTCATAGCTAAGGATGGCCACCAGCGGAGCCGACGCGGTCTTGGCCTGGTTGCCGCGGGACAGCGCATCCACCAGGGTGGCGCGGGCTTCGGGCGAGCGGACGTACGTGACGCGCAGCGGCTGGGAGTTGAAGGCGGTGGGCCCGAACTTGGTCAGTTCGTAGATGGCCTGGGCCTGCTCCTCGGTCACCTCGCCGGTGAAGGAGTTGGCGGTGCGGGCCTGGGCAAAGATGGCGTCCACGGCTGCCGAATCGATAACCGCTTCTTCGTGGGCAATGGTCATTCGCTTACCTTTCGCTGCGCCGCCCGCCTGCCGGGGTGGCCTCTGATGCTTTCCATAGTTGCAACTTCAACTGCTTTCCTCCTCTTCCCGTGACGCCGGGTGACCTTGGCCACAGCGGGCCCGCACAAACACTTGGCGGTATTCTGGAGCGAGTTGATCTTCGCCCCCTCGCGGCACCCCCCTGAAAGGCATTCCTTCCCATGAGCATGCTCGGAATCAAATGGAAGCTGCACGGCACCGGCAAAACCATCAAGCCCGGCCAGGTGGTGGCCCCGGATGAGCGGCTGGCGTGGCCCCTGACCATCGGCGTGGGCATGCAGCACGTGGTGGCCATGTTCGGCGCCACCTTCCTGGTTCCCATCATCACCGGGATGCCGCCCGCCACCACGCTGTTCTTTTCGGGGATCGGCACGCTGCTGTTCCTGGTGGTCACCAAGGGCCGGGTGCCCAGCTACCTGGGTTCAAGCTTTGCCTTCATTGCACCCATCACCGCCTCGCAGGCGCAGTTCGGCATCCCCGGCGCCCTGGGCGGCGTGGTGCTTGCCGGCGCCACCCTGGCCCTGGTGGGGGCCGTGGTGCAGAAGTTCGGCGCCGGCTGGATCAACCGGTTGATGCCGCCCATCGTCACGGGTGCCATCGTGGCACTGATCGGACTGAACCTTGCCCCCGCCGCCAAGCAGAACTTCGACGCCGCCCCGATTACGGCCCTCATCACACTGGTCACCATCATCCTGGTCAGCGTCCTGTTCCGCGGAATCCTGGGCCGGCTCAGCATCCTGGTTGGCGTTGTGGTGGGCTACCTGGTGGCCATGCTCCGCGGCGAGGTGAAGTACGACAAGATGGACGCCGCAGCCTGGGTTGGGCTGCCGCATTTCCAGACCCCCGAGTTCCACATCGGCGTCCTGGGCCTGTTCGTCCCGGTGGTCCTGGTGCTGGTGGCAGAGAACATCGGCCACGTGAAGTCCGTTGCCGCCATGACAGGACAGAACCTCGACGGCGTCTCCGGACGCGCGCTGATGGCAGACGGTGCTGCCACCGTGCTGGCCGGCCTGGGCGGCGGATCGGGCACCACCACGTACGCGGAGAACATCGGCGTCATGGCGGCCACCAAGGTGTATTCGACGGCGGCCTACTGGGTAGCGGGCATGTTCGCCATCCTGCTCAGCTTCTCGCCGAAGTTCGGCGAACTGATCGCCACCGTCCCGGCAGGCGTGCTGGGCGGCGCCGCCACGATGCTGTACGGCATGATCGGCATCCTGGGCGTGAAGATCTGGGTCCAGAACAAGGTGAACTTCTCCAACCCGGTCAACCTGACCACTGCCGCAGTGGCCCTGATCATCGGCATCGCCGACTACACCTGGACCATCGGCGACCTCAAGTTCACCGGCATCGCGCTGGGCTCGGCAGCCGCACTGGTGATCTACCACGGCATGCGCGCCATCGCCAAGGCGCGGGGAACAGCGGCCGAACCCGAAACCGAGCAGACGGGACTGCCGCCGGCCGTCAAGGCTGCCATGAATGCAGCCTCGAAGCGGACGCCCAGGAAACGCTGACCCGGACCGGCGTCAGGCCACCCGGTCCGCCCTCCCATCCGGGCCGCCGGCTGCCGTGCCGGGGCCCATCGCCGGTCCCTTGGCCGGGTGTCCCGGCGGGAAGGGACCGGGCAGGCCTTGGCCGAAGACCGGGCCGGGCTGCGGCCGCTTGGCCGCCAGCGCGTCGGCCTGGCGGGGCCGCAACTGCTTGAGCACCCACGGCATGAAATATTGCCGCGCCCACACCAGGTCCTCCGCCCGGGCCTGCGTCCACCCGTGGGCCGGCAGCGGCTTCGGCTGCAACGGCTTGAGCGCATGCTCCACTCCCAGCGCATCAAGGGTTGCCGCGGCCACGGCGTGGTGGCCCAGCGGCGACAGATGCAGCCGGTCCGGGTCCCACATTGACGCGTGCTGAAGCTCGGGCAGGCACCACAGGTCAACCATGATGGCGTGGTGCCTGGCCCCGATGGTGTGCAGGTGCTCGTTGTAGATGGCCACGCGGCCGCGGATCTTGCCGAACACCGGTGTGTTGCCCCAGTCCGGGCCCGCAAAAAGAAGCACGGTGGCACCGGTGGCTGCGAGCGTGCCGATGGCATGGTCCAGCTTCCCGGCCAGTTTGTCCGGATCGCCATGCCTGAAGATGATGTCGTTGCCACCGGCGGCAATGGCGACAAGGTCCGGCTTCAAGGACAGCGCCGCGGCCAGTTGACCGTCGAGGATCTGCCGCAGCAGCAGTCCCCGGATGGCCAGGTTGGCGTACGCAAAGTCGGGACGGCCGGACGCCAGCTCCTCGGCCACACGGTCCGCCCAGCCCCGAAGGCCGCCCAGGCTGAGCGGTTCCGGGTCGCCGATTCCTTCGGTGTAGGAGTCTCCCAGGGCAACGAACCGGCGCCAGGGGTGGCCGTCCGGGCTGTCCGCGATGAGGCGCGGCTCCTGCTTCTGGATGGTCATGCTGTCCTCCCTTCTGCGGGAGGCGGGGTTTCCGTCTTCACCGCAGCGTTCCTGCGGGGTTGCTTTCCGGTTGGAAAGCCCCGCCCCGCCGCCGACGGGCGCGGAAGCTCCGCGACGCCGTCGTACGCTTCCTGCCGCAACGCGGACGGCGTTGCGCCGCTCCGGTCCCGGCCGGTCCCCGGGGCCACGACGTTCAGGGCCGCGTCCCGCAGGTCAAGCTCATGGTGCAGTGCCTGCGTCTGCAGGAAAAGCAGCGCGGCCTCCCTGCTGAGGCCGTATTCGCTGGAAAGGCTGCGCACGGCCAGGTCCACCAGGACCAGGGAGCTTTGGACGACGGCGAGGCCGGCCGTCGCTTCGGCTCTCTCGGCCACGCGGAACACGAGGCGAAGGGCCCGGGCCATCTGGCGCACAAAGCCCTGAATCCTGACCAGGTCATCGCTGGTAAACGCGTGCGGCACGCCCGCGTAGAAGGTGATGGCGGCACTCGTCCCGCCTTCAGACATGATGGGAACGGAGAGCATCGACTGCACCCCATGGCCCGACGCCGCACTCGCGTAACCGGGCCAGCGCCGGTCACGGCTGAGATCGGATACCAGGACGAATTCCTCGGTGCGCATGGCCTCCATGAGGGGCCCGTCGGCAAACGAGCACTGTTCCCGGTCCGCCTCCCGCGCCTGCTCCGCGCTGGCCGCAAGCGTGCGTCCCTGGCCCAGGCGGAAAAGCGTGGCGGCCCAGCCGATACCGCGGCGTTCACCCTTGATCTCGCTCATAAAGTCATGGGTGACTTCCCGGAGGAAGGTTTCGACATCCTTGTTGTCGAAGACCGGCTCCGGGGTAACAGGAAGCAGCCCCCAGCCAACCTGCCCCGAAGGTTCAGCCGCCATGTTCCAGCCCTGTTCGAAGCGCTTCGGCTTACTACAAAACCTGGTTCCCAGAATACGTCCGAACCGGGCCCTGGCGGGAGTGGCAGCAGGAATAAGCCAAAAAGAGGAAGAAATTGTTCGCTGATAGGGTCCCTGTACGGCAACAGCTGCACCGCAGCACAGGTCCGGCCGGAGAGGAGCCCCGTTTGGACACCCGGAAGCTGAAATATTTCCTGGCGGTGGTGGACCACGGCGGGTTCAACCGCGCGGCCGAACACCTGCTGATCGCCCAGCCCTCACTGTCCCAGACCATCGCGGGCCTGGAAAGGGAACTGGGTGTTCCGCTGTTCCACCGGATTGGCCGCCGCGCCGTCCTCAGCGACGCCGGCAGGGAGCTGGTGGGGCCGGCCCGGCTGGTGATGCGGGACCTGGACGCTGCGCAATCCGCGGTTCAGGCGTTGCGCGGCGTCCGCAGCGGGCAGCTGGACATCGTCACCATGCCCTCGCCCGGAATCGAACCGCTGACTTCCATGATCGCAGCGTTCACCCGGTCCTATCCGTCGGTGAGGCTGAACGTGGAGGCAGCCTTCACGCCGGAGGAGGTCATCGAGTCGGTGCGCAACGGCAGCACCGAGATCGGGCTGGCCGGTTCTGCCACCGCCATCCGGGTGCCCGGGGTGGAAGTGCTTGGGCTGGAGCGCCAGCCGCTGATCCTGATCGTCAATCCGCAGGCAGACACCTTTGGCCCGGGAAAGGCCATCGCGCGCGAGGACCTGAACGGGCACCGGCTCATCGCCAGCCAGCGGGGCTCCCTGATGCGCTGGCTGGTGGATGACGCCCTGGCGCGCGGGGTCAATGCCGAGATCGTCGTGGAAGTGGCCCACCGCACCTCGGTCCTGCCCCTCGTGCTGGCAGGGGTGGGGCACGCGGTGATGCCTTCCTCGTGGGCCCCGACCGCCGGGAAGGCCGGCTTGCGCACGCTCCTCATTGAGCCGGTTTCCCACCTGGAGGTGGCCATCCTGAGCCGCAAGGACGACCTCACGCCAGCGGCGCGCGCCTTCTTGCAGGTGGCCAAGGACCACGCGGAATAGCCACCCATCGTTGATAGGCCCTTCCTATCAGCAGGATCGAATCTTGGTCTTGGACGCCCAACCCGCTGCGCCCGTCTACTTGAAGAGGAAGAAAACAGCGTGACCGGGGTGACACCCGCACACTGCCCACACTCAACGAGGAGGTAGGCACATGAGCGCCAACCAGACATTCAGCATCGCTTCGATCCCGGCCGACGGCGTGGGCAAGGAAGTGGTGTCCGCAGGCCGCCGAGTCCTGGACGCCCTGGCCGAACACTCGAACGGAAAGTTTGCCTTCGACTGGACCGAGTTCCCTTGGGGCAGCGAGTACTACGCCAGGACCGGCCAGATGATGGACCCCAAGGGCCTGGACGCCCTGAAGGACTTCGACGCCATCTACTTCGGCGCCGTCGGCTGGGAAAACGTCCCGGACCACATCAGCCTCTGGGGCCTGCGCCTGAACATCACCCAGAACTTCGACCAGTGGGCCAACATCCGCCCGGTGAAGTTCCTCCCCGGCGTGCAGTCCCCGCTCCGCAAGGCCGACACCACCGAATTGGACTGGGTGGTGGTCCGCGAGAACAGCGAGGGTGAATACGCCGGCCTCGGCGGCCGGAACCTCAGTGGGCGCGGACCCGGCAATGAGGTGGCGCTGCAGACCGCCCTGTTCACCGAGAAGGGCTGCGAGCGCATCATGCGGTTCGCCTTCGACCTGGCCCGGACCCGGGCCGTCAAGAAGGTTTCCTCGGTCACCAAGTCCAACGCGCAGCAGTACGGGATGGTCCTCTGGGACGAGGTCTTCAACCGCGTCGCCCTGGACTACCCGGACGTCCAGACCGAAAGCGTCCTGGTGGATGCCATGAGCGCCAAGTTCATCCTCAAGCCCGAGGACCTCTCCGTCGTCGTCGCCTCCAACCTGAACGCCGACATCCTCTCCGACCTCGGCTCGGCGCTGGCCGGCAGCCTGGGCCTGGCGGCCAGCGCCAACCTGAACCCGGAGCGCCGCTTCCCGTCCATGTTCGAACCCGTCCACGGCTCCGCACCGGACATCGCCGGCCAGGGCATCAGCAACCCGATCGGCGCCATCGCCAGCGCCGCCCTGATGCTGGACCACTTCGGCCTGCACGCGGAAGCCCGCCAGGTGGAAGCCGCCATCGAAGCGGCCACCGGCGCCGGCCACCTGACCCGCGACGTGGGGGGCAAGGCAAACACCGGGGACGTCACCGACGCCATCATCAAGGCCCTGACGCTCACTCCGGCAGCGGTCTAGGCACGCATTAACCTCCGGCGCCGCCATCCGGTCGCCGATTCCAAGCACGGGGCGGGCGGTGAAGCAGTACCGCCGGCCGCCCCGCACCAATCTCTTCAGAACATCCTCCAGCGACATTCCAACAACGAGGTAGGAATCATGGACCACACCAGCACCGCCGCGGCTACGACAGCGGCTCCGAAAACCCGGTGGTACCGCCAGTTGTACTTTTGGGTATTGACGGCGATCGTCATCGGCATCCTGGTCGGCTGGCTCGCCCCGGCAACCGGTATCGCCATGGAGCCGATCGGCACCACTTTCGTCAACGCGATGAAAATGCTCATCGGGCCCATCGTGTTCCTCACGATCGTCGGCGGCATCGCCAGCGTGGCCGACCTGAAAAAGGTGGGCATGACCGGGCTGAAGGCGCTGACCTACTTCCAGGTTGGCACCATCTGCGCCCTGGCATTCGGCCTGGTAGCCATCAACGTCTTCCGGCTCGGCGAAGGCGTGAACGCCGATCCGGGCGCCATCAAGACCTCGGACTCGGCCGCCAAGCTGATCGATGCGGGCCAGCACCAGGAATGGTGGCAGTTCATCACCAACATCATCCCCACCAGCGTGGTCCAGCCCTTCGTGGTTGGCGACATCCTGCAAATCATCTTCATCGCGGTGGTCTTCGGGATCGCCCTGAATGCCATGGGTAAGGTGGGCGCCCCGGTCCTTGACGGGGTGCAGCGACTCACCGGTGTCATGTTCAAGATCCTCGGCTTCATCATGAAAGCTGCGCCCCTGGGAGCCTTCGGCGCCATGGCCTTTGCCGTGGGCAAGTACGGCGTCTCATCGCTCACCAGCATGGGCGGCCTGATCGCCTTGTTCTATGCCACATCCATCCTCTTCGTCGTGGTGGTCCTCGGCTCGGTCATGGCATTCCTTAAGCTGAACATCTTCACCATGATCCGGCACCTCAAGGAGGAATACATGCTCATCCTTGGCACCTCCACCGCCGAGCCCGCCCTTCCAGGCCTGATGCGCAAGCTTGAGAATGCCGGTGTCAAGAAGGAAACGGTCGGCCTGGTGGTCCCCACCGGCTACAGCTTCAACCTGGACGGCGCCGCCATCTACCTGTCTTTGGCCGCCCTCTACATTGCCCAGGCCACCAACACCCACCTAAGCATTGGCCAGCAGCTGGGCCTGCTCGCGGTCATGCTGCTCACCTCCAAGGGCGCGGCAGGAGTCGCCGGCGGCGGCTTCATCGCCCTTACCGCCACCCTGGCCACCATCGGGACCATCCCCGCCGCCGGAATCATGCTGATCTTCGGCATCGATAAGTTCATGTCAGAATGCCGGGCACTGGTCAACTTCACCGGTAACGCCGTGGCCACCCTGTTTATCGCCTGGTGGGACTCCACCCTCGACGCCGACCGTGTGCGCCGCGTCTTCGCCGGCGAAGCCGTGGACCCGCTTCCCGTCCCGGCGCAGGGCCACCACGAGGCCGCCGACGGTTCAGGCGCCCACCCCCACAAGGAGCCTGCCCTCCAGGAAAGTACTGCCGGCGTCGAACCTTCCCTGCCTGCCCGCAGTCCCGCCTACTCCGAAACCGCCTGACATGCCCGCCAACACCACGGTCCGCGCCCTGATCGCACCTGACAAATTCAAGGGCAGCCTCACCGCAGGCGAGGTGGCACACGCCCTGGCGGCCGGGCTCCGGTCCACCGCCGGGGCCGCCCGGACCATCGAATGCGAGCTGCTTCCGCTGGCCGACGGCGGGGACGGCAGCGTGGACGCGGCCGTCTCGGCCGGCTTCGCCCGGCACGCCTGCACCGTCACGGGCCCCACGGGGCAAACGGTCCGGTCGTCCATCGCTTTCGACGGCGTCACCGCCGTCGTGGAAGTCGCCAACACCTGCGGGATCGCGCTCCTAGCGGACGGCTCCCTGGATGCCCTTAATGCATCCAGCCGCGGTTTCGGTGAGGCGGTCCGGTTCGCCTTGGGCCTGTCGCCCGCGCGGATCGTCCTGGCCTTGGGCGGCAGCGCCAGCACCGACGGCGGCATGGGAATGCTGTCCGCCCTGGGATACGCCTTCCTCGCGGCCGACGGCACGGAACTGCCGGGGACCGGCCACGCACTCGGCCGGATCCACGCCGTCCGGGGATCCCTCCTGCCAGGCCTGGCAGGGACGGAACTGGTGGTCGCCAGCGACGTCTCCAATCCCCTCACCGGACCGGCCAGGGCAGCGGCCGTCTTCGGGCCGCAAAAAGGCGCCGGCCCGGCGGATGTCGCCGCCCTCGACGCCGGGCTGGAACATTTCGTGGGCAGGATGGCGGACGCGGGGTTTGGCGCCGCGGCCGGCCTGGCACGGCATGACGGAGCCGGCAGCGCCGGGGGAATCGGGTTCGCCTGCCTGCTCCTGGGCGCGCGCCAGGTCTCCGGTGCGGACTTCTTCCTTGACCTGCTGGGCTTCGATGCCCGCAAGGACGGCTGCGACGTCGTCATCACGGGCGAAGGCAGCATCGACGCGCAGACCCTCGCCGGCAAGCTGCCCGCCGCGGTGGCCCGGCGCTCCGGCACCCGCACCCTCATTGCAGTCGCGGGCCGCTCCCTGCTCCCGCGGGAACGTTGGGCGGACCTGTCCCTGACGCAGGTCTACGCCCTGGCCGACTACACCAGCCGGGATACCGCCAAGGACCCCATGCTGTCCGCCGCCCTGCTCACCCGGATCGGCCGCGACATCGGCCGGCAGATCGGACAAGGCATCCGCCAGCCCGGCAGGTTTGTTCCCCCCACCGGTTGCGCCGCCCAGTAGCATCGGGAGAGGGAACACCGAATACTCCCTGTCCGGCTGGGTACCTTTCCACGGGCAAGGGTCTACGGAGCATCCATGCCAGCACGGAGACGAGCAGTGGAAAGAGGAGCTTATGCGGGAGCCGGGGACCAGCGAGCGCGTTTCGGATGCGGATAACACCGCCGGAGTCGGGGAAGGGGAGGCAGCCGCCACGGAGCCGGCAGCGGACCTGGAAGTCACTTTCGACGAACAGTTCTTCGCCGCCCGGCCAAAAGCGCTGCGGCCCGTCGCGAGGCGGCGCCAATTCGTGGGCAACAGGCCCTCCTTCGAATTCGACGGCCGGAACGCTGCGTACGTGGATTGGCTGCGCAACCAGGCCATGCTCGGTGACGCCAACGTCCTGGCCCGGCAATTGTCCGGCCAGGCCAGCATGTGGCAGAACTCGTACGCGCATCCGAACCCCCGGGCCGCCGTCGAACGCGCCCCTGTCTGGTTCACCGCTTACCCGCTGTCCTTCATCACCGAGCCGGGCCGGTCCTTCCTGTCCGCCCTGGGAGACAAGGCCATGTGGGAAGCCTTCCGCGAGATCGGCATCCGCGGCATCCACACCGGGCCGGTGAAACTGGCCGGCGGCATCAGCGGCTGGTCGCACACGCCCAGTGTTGACGGGCACTTCGACCGGATCAGCATGGCGATCGATCCGGTCTTCGGCACCGAAGAAGAGTTCCGCAGCATGTGCGAGGTCGCTGCCGAGCACGGCGGCACGGTCATTGACGACATCGTCCCGGGCCACACCGGCAAGGGCGCCGACTTCCGGTTGGCCGAAATGAACTTCCGCGACTACCCCGGGATCTACCACATGGTGGACATTCCGGAGGAGGACTGGAACCTCCTGCCCGATGTCCCGGAGGGGGCAGATTCGGTCAACCTCAGCCCTGATTCTGAACAGGCGCTGCAGAAAGCCGGGTACATCATCGGCAGGCTCCAGCGCGTCATCTTCTACGAACCCGGGGTGAAGGAAACCAACTGGAGCGCCACCCGGCCCATCGTGGACACCACCGGCAAGACCCGCCGCTGGGTCTACCTGCACTACTTCAAGGCCGGGCAGCCCTCCATCAACTGGCTGGACCCCACCTTCGCCGGGATGCGGCTGGTGGTGGGCGACGCCCTGCACTCCCTGGTGGACCTGGGCACCGGGGCGCTCCGCCTTGACGCCAACGGGTTCCTGGGCGTGGAAAAGAGCGCCGAGGAACAGCCCGGCTGGTCCGAGGGCCACCCGCTGTCCGAGGCCGCCAACCAGCTGATCGGATCCATGATCCGCAAGGTGGGCGGGTTCTCCTTCCAGGAACTGAACCTCACCATCGACGACATCAAGGCAACCTCCGAATCGGGTCCCGACCTGTCGTACGACTTCATCACCCGCCCCGCGTACCACTACGCCCTTGTCACCGCGGACACCGAATTCCTGCGCCTGACGCTGCGCCTGTCCATGGAGATCGGAGTGGACCAGGCGTCCCTGGTCCACGCCCTGCAGAACCATGACGAACTGACCTACGAGCTCCTGCACTTCGCCGCCGGGCACCGGGAGGAGATGTTCGAACTCAACGGTGAGGAACTCACCGGCGCGCAGCTCGCCGAGCAGGTCCAGCAGACCCTGCGGGACCGGCTGACCGGTGAGAACGGATCGTACAACGCCGTCTTCACCACCAACGGCATCGCCTGCACCACCGTCAGCTTCATCATGGCCGCCCTGGGCATCCAGGATCCGGACGCCGTGACCCCGGAGCAGGAGGCACAGATCCGGGACGTCCACATCCTCCTGGCCATGTACAACGCGCTGCAGCCGGGAGTCTTCGCCCTCTCCGGCTGGGATCTCACGGGCATCCTGGCCCTGGACCGGAGCAGCGTCCGGGAACTCACCTCCCAGGGCGACACCCGCTGGATCAACCGCGGCGCGCACGACCTCATGGGGACCAGCCCGGACGCCACCACGTCCTCGGCGGGCATGCCGCGGGCGCGCAGCCTGTACGGCACGCTGCCGGAGCAGCTTCAGGATGCGAACTCGTTCGCGCGCAGGCTGCAGCGGATCCTTGCCGTCCGTGAGGATAACGGGATTGCCACGGGCACGTTGCTCGATGTCCCCGAGGTCTCCAACCGCGGGGCACTGGTGCTGGTCAACCGGCTCCAGGACGGCGCCTTGCAGGTCACGGCGCTCAACTTCTCCGGGCAGGACATCGCCGGCAGCATCCAGTCCAACGAGCTGCCCTCCGGGGCGAACGTCAAGGACCTCTTCAGCGGCGAGACGGTGGGGCAGGTGGACGACCTGCACAGCTTCTTCCTCGAACTGCCGGCCTACGGCGGGACGGCACTGCTCCTTACCGAGGCGCCGGAGCCGGACGCGGAGGCTTAACGGAGGACGCCGGGCGGCGCCGGAGGATTCGTTCCCGGCGCCGCCCGGCGCTGCTCTGTACTACCCCGCGATCGCGCCCGCCAGCGTGGCTTCGATGATGGCCGGCGAGAGGACGTACTGGGTGACCAGCTGGCTCGCCCCGAGGACGGCCGCCTGGTCGCCTGCCCGGGAGACATTGATGCGCAGGTGTGAGGTGGCCAGCGGCGGTGAGCGCCGGTAGACCACCTCACGGATTCCCGCCACCAGGTGCTCGCCCGTCTCGCCGAAGCTGCCGCCCACCACGATGACGGACGGGTTGAGCAGGTTCACCGCGGTGGCAAGCACCTCACCGATGTCCCGGCCGGCCTGCCGCAGCGCCTGGATGGCCTGCAGGTTGCCGTCGGCGGCGAGCCGGAGCACATCCGCGCCCCTGGCGACGTCCACGCCCTGGTCCCGGAGAGAGCGTGCGACGGCGGGCCCGGACGCGAGTGCCTCAAGGCACCCGTAGTTTCCACAGGCACAGAGCACCTCCGCGCCGCGGGCCACCTGGATGTGGCCAAGGTCGCCGGCCGTGCCGTTCGCGCCGCGCTGCAGCTGCCCGTTGCTGATGATGCCGGATCCGATGCCGGTGGCCACCTTCACGAAGAAGAAATTGTTGTGCTCGGGCCAGTGGGCGGACTGCTCCCCCAGCGCCATGATGTTCACGTCGTTGTCCACGAGCACATGGACGGGCAGAGACCGCTGGACGTAGCTGACCACGTCGAACCCGTCCCAGCCAGGCATAATGGGCGGCTTGACCGGTTTTCCGGTGTCGTGTTCCACCGGCCCCGGAAGCCCGATGCCAATCCCGGCGAGTTCGGTGACGCTGCGTCCCGCGGACGCCAGCAGTTCCTTGCCCTGCGCAACCACCTGGTCCAGCACAGCTTCCGGCCCGTCTGCCACCTGCAGGGACAGCCGATGCTCGGCGAGGATTGTCCCGCCAAGGTCGGTGACGGCGACAATCACGTGCGTGGCACCGACGTCGACGGCCAGCACCAGGCGGGCGGACGGGTTGAAAGCAAAGCGCGACGGCGGCCTCCCGCCGCTGGAGAGTGCCTCACCGGCAGGTCCCACCAGGCCGGAGAGCATGAGCGCGTCGATCCGGGAGGCAACCGTGGACCTGGCGAGGCCCGTGCTTAGGGCGAGCTCGGCACGGGTACGGGCCTTGCCGTCCCGCAGCAGCTGGAACAGGTCCCCCGCGCGCGACAGATTGCCGGCGTCGGATTCCTTTCCGAGCTGTTTCCCGGCGGGTGGAGAAGTCATGCACTAAGTCATAACACTCTTACTTAGCACTGTCATCACGCCAGAAGAATAACGAGAAACAAGCAACTTTTGCTTGACGCGCGGCAAAAGTAGTTCTACCTTGTGACTCAGGGCACATTCGTGAATCCGATGGCTGGTATCCACCACGGTGATCCCACCACTGCAGAGTCCGCTTACGAAGAGGTAATTGAACTTGTCCCATCACACCGCGCCGACAGACCAGCCCTTGGGGGTTGGCATCCTGGGGGCAGGACCGGTGACCCAAGCTATCCACCTTCCCGCCCTGGCCCGGCTCCGCGATGTCCTCGAGGTACGGCACATCATGGACGTCGACGCAGCCGTTGCGGCTTCCGTGGCGGCGCGCGTCGGGGCAACGTCCAGCACCAGCATGGACGAGCTGCTGGGCGATCCGGCCGTGGACATCGTCGCGATCTGCAGCCCCCACCAGTTCCACGCGGACCAGGTCATCGCCGCATGCCGGGCCGGCAAGAAGGCTGTCCTCTGCGAAAAGCCGTTTGCAATGAACGCCGAGGAAGCCACCCGCATCTCTGCGGTCAGCACCGAAACCGGGGTCCCGATCGTCGTCGGCGCCATGCACACCTTCGATCCGGGCTGGCTCGCAGCCGAACAGAACTGGGGCGACCTTCCCGAAACGGCCCACACCATCCGTTCCTCGATCGTCCTGCCACCGAACGCCCGGTTCGAAGACTTCGCCACGGAAATCCTCACCCGCCCCGCCGCCGGGCGGCCGGACTACTCGGACATCGAGGTCCTCAAAGCCGCCCTCCACGGCGGGATCATGGGCCTGGCCATCCACGACCTTCCGCTGGTACGCCGGTTCACGCCCGATTTCGAGCACGTCGACGTCCTGCAGGCACGGCACGTCCGCCCGTTCGGCTACGCGGTCTCGCTCCGGACCCCCTCCCGGGTCATTGAACTGCGGGCCGTCATGAACGGCACCTGGAAGCCCGAGTGGACTTTCGAGGCCATCGCCGACGATTCCGCGCTCCGGATCGACTTCACACCCTCCTACGTCCAGGCCGGCTCCGCTGTGGCCACCTTTACCCGCAATGACGGCAGCGAGACCACCAGCTTCGGCCCGTTCGGCCACAACGGCTACGAGGGCGAGTGGCGCGAACTTGCCGGGCTCGCCAACGGAACCCGGCAGGCCCCGCCCGCCCAAACCCTGATCGACGACCTCACGTTCGCCCTGGCCATCGCCGAGGCCACGGTGGAAAGCGCCGCCCTGGACCATGCGGCCGCAGCCGACACGGCAGGAGTTTCCGCATGAGCGCCCACTTCACGGTGCACGCCACGCCCGCAGCCCGGGAGGCAGGCGCCGTCACCGAGACCGTGGCATCGCTGCCTGCAACGTTCGGCCCTATGCCGGCCGGCCATTCCGGGCAGGCCGACGTGCGGGTGGTTGCGGGCAGCAGTGGATGGGCCGCCGAAGCCGCCGGCGCCGTGCAGGCAGGGGCCCGCGGCATTGTGGTGGCCAACCCCGTGCCCGAGGACACCTCGGAGCTCGCGGCTGCCGCGGACGCGGCGGGGGCCGTCGTCGTCCTCGATCTCCGTTGGGCAGCGAACCCGGCCCTGGTCGGCGAAGGTTCCGGCGCGGATGCCCGTGGCGCAGTGCGCAGCGGGCTCGGCAGCGCCTCGCTGCTGGACAGCGTGGCGACGGCGGCGCCCGGCACCGATCCACGGCAACTCCTCAGCGACCACTTCGCCGCCTTGCTTGCCGTGGCGGGCCGCCTGGACGGCGTGGCCATCCTGCGCCTGGACACCTCCGGTTACACGGCCGGCGGCCGGCTGGCAAACGGTGCGCCGTTCACCGCCCAGGGCGTGCTGACCGCCGCCCGGCCCGCCGGCGTCGACATCCGCCTTTACACCGCCGACGGCGGGGTTGCCGTCCGGGTCCCCGACCCTGACGCCGCATGGCCTGCCGAGGTCCGGGTCACCGGGCCGCACGGCGACCTCCTGCTTCCCACCCTGTACGAATCCGCCCACCGGTTTGCGTGGCGGCGCCTGAAGGAACACCTCAGCGCCGGCACCAGGCCGGACGACCTGGCCGGGTTCGCCCGGCTGACCGACCTTTACGCAACCCTTACCGCCACGTAACCGCCTTTTAGATACGCAACCGAACACAGCAGCCCAGTCCCACCTCCACTCTCAACGATGAGCAGGACCGTACCCACGGCACACTGCGTCCGACGGTCCCGAAAGGACACACCATGAATGCATCTTCCGAACCACGCCGCTCCTTCTCCCGCCGCGGTTTCCTGGGCCTGACGGCTGCCGCGGCCTCCGTGCCGCTGCTGGCAGCCTGTGGTGGCGGCTCGGCGTCCCAGGGCGGCGGAGGCGGGGCCGGCGGGACCGTCAAGTTCTGGGACATGCCCTGGGCAACGCCGGCCTACAACGACGCCGCCAAGAGCATCGCCGAGGGCTTCTCCGGTGCCAACGGCAGCAAGGCCAGCTACCAGATCATCCAGTGGAACAACTTCTACCAGACCTTCTCCTCCGCGATTGCTTCCAAGACCGGCCCCGCCGTTTCCACCGGCGGCGGCTTCCAGGCGTTCCAGTTCGAGCAGCAGGGCCAGATCGCCTACGCGGACAAGGTGATCGACAAGCTGAAGGCGAACGGCCAGTTCGACGACTTCCTGCCCGGCGTGCTGGACCCGTTCAAGTCGGACAAGGGCTATGTGGCTGTTCCCTGGCAGCTGGACATGCGCGTCTTCTGGTACCGCAAGTCCCTCTTCGAGAAGGCAAACGTTGCCCTGCCCACGGACTGGCCGTCCCTCCTTGAAGCCGGCAAGGCCCTGAAGAAGGTCGGCGCGTTCGGCTTCACCACCGGCGCAGGTGCCGGCAACAACTACGCCAACCACTCCATGATCATGATGATGGTCAACAACGGCGGCGGCGTGTTCAACAAGGACGGCGAGCTGGACCTGTTGAACGACCGCAACGTCGAGGCCATGGAGTTCGTCCTGGAGCTCGTGTCCAACGGCATCGTGGACCCCGCCGCGGTCAGCTACACCACCGACAACATGTCAGCCCAGTGGAAGGACGGCAAGGCGGGCTACGGCCTCTTCCAGGTGAACGTTCCGCAGCGCGTGGGCGACACCTCCGGCGACCTCCTGGTCGCTGACCCGATCAAGGGCCCGCACGGGGACAAAGCCACCATCGTGTTCCCGAACAACATCATGATGTACACCAACACCCCGTCCCAGGACGCCTCCGAGGAGTTCCTGGTGTACTACCTGGGCCAGCTCAAGCAGCTGTGGCAGAAGAAGCTCATGTCCGCACTGCCGGTCTTCAAATCCATCACGGAGATGCCCGAGTTCGCGGACGATCCCAACAACGTCAAGATCGTCAAGGACTGGCAGCCGATCGCCAAGACCTTCGCCTCCCAGGGCAGCAGGCTGAACGCGAATCTTGCCGCCCTCGACGGCGGCCAGGCCCTGAACCAGTTCAGCCAGACCATCATCACCGGAAAGGCCGACGCCAAGACCGCCCTGCAGACCTTCCAGTCCGGCCTCGAGTCCGTCCTGAAGAAGTAAGCGCCCGCCATGTCCTCCACCACTGCACAATCCGGCCTCGCCCGGGCCCGCCGCGGGCTTGCCCCCGGCGGGTCCGGGGCCGCCCCCGGCAAACGCAAGAGCAAGCTCTCGGCCCAGGCCACCAGGACCTTTTTCTGGCTCCTGCTCCCCTCTGTGGTCCTCCTGGTCCTGATCCACGGCTACCCGCTGATCTACGCCGCGGTCCAGGCCACGCACGACGGCGACCTGCTCCAGACCGGCAACTTCGTGGGCGTCCAGAACTTCTCCACCGTCCTGAGCTCACCGGCGTTCTGGAAAGCCGCCCAGTTCACCCTCTGGTTCACCATCGTCGGCGTGTTCGGATCCTGGCTCGTGGGCCTGGGCCTCGCCCTGCTCCTGCGCACCAAGATCCCCGCCGGCAATACGTTCAAGGTCCTGCTGCTCCTGCCCTGGGTGGTGCCGATCGTGGTGTCCTCCACCGCCTGGAACTGGCTGGTGGCCACCCCGGACAGCCTGATTCCCGCGCTGTTCCGGAACCTTGGCCTGGGCACCCCCCTGTTTCTGGCAGACCCCACCCTGGCCTCCATCACCGTGATGGTCTTCAAAGTCTGGGTCAGCTTCCCGTTCATGATGATGATGATCTCCGCCGCCCTGGCCTCCGTGGACACCACCGTCTATGAGGCCGCCAGCATGGACGGCGCCAGCCGCTGGCAGCAATTCACCCAGATCACCCTGCCGCTGATCGCCCGCTCCACCTACATCAGCTGGATCCTGATGACCATCTTCTGCGTCAACGACTTCCCCACCATCTACCTGCTCACCGGCGGCGGACCCGTCAACGCCACCACCTCCCTGGTGGTCCTGGCCTACCGCACCGTGTTCCAGGACTTCGCCACCGGCCCCGGCGTGGCCATCGCCTTCCTCATGACCATGACCCTGGTGGTCATCTCGGTCATCCTGTACCGCCAGATCCGAAAGTCGAGTGTCGAATAATGAGCGCAGCAGTCCACGCCCATCCCCAATCCGGCCCGGCCCTGGGAGTCGGCCAGGCAGGCAACACCCGCCGGGTACTCTCCGAAGCCGGCCAACGCGGCCGCTGGTGGCGGTTCATCGCCATCCTCATCATCACCGCGATCGTGCTGGTGCCCATCATGGTCACCATCGTGCTCGCCTTCACCCCCGGCCCCAACAGCACCGCCACCGGCCTGACCTTCGAGAACCTCAGCAACGTGTTCTCCAAGACCCTTGCCGCCACCTGGCTGAAGAACAGCCTGGTCACCACCCTCTCCACTGTGGTGGTATCGGTGGCGGTGGCCGCACCCGCCGGCTACGTCCTCTCCCGCGGCCGGTCCAAGGCCGTCTCCGGCTACTCCCTGCTCCTGTTCGTCATGCAGTCGCTGCCCATCATCACCTCGGTGGTGCCGCTGTTCATCCTGTTCGCCGGGATGGGCCTGGTGGACAACCTCCTGGGCCTGACCATCATCTACGTCGGTTCCACCATGACGGTGGCCACCTGGATGATGGCCGCATACTTCGACTCCATCCCCATCAGCCTCGAGGAAGCGTCCTGGATCGACGGCTGCTCCGTCTTCGGATCCTTCACCAAAGTGGTCCTCCGAAACTCCCTCCCCGGCGTCCTCTCCACCGCCATCTTCGCCTTCCTCCTGGCCTGGAACGACTACCTCGTGGCCATCGTCTTCCTCCGCTCCAACGAAATCTTCACCCTCCCCATGGGCGTGCAGTCCTTCTTCCAGCAAAACGC
Source organism: Pseudarthrobacter sp. AG30 (assembly GCF_003116525.1). NCBI lineage: Bacteria > Bacillati > Actinomycetota > Actinomycetes > Micrococcales > Micrococcaceae > Pseudarthrobacter > Pseudarthrobacter sp. AG30. The sequence continues at coordinate 172,837 of NZ_QEHL01000001.1, forward strand.
GACAGACTGGACCTCAGTCATGGCCCTGGCCGTGGTCATGATGCTCCCGCCGGTCATCGTGTTCGCCGCCCTGAACAAATACTTCAGCGTCGGTGGCATCGGCGGCTCCCTCGCCGGCCGCTGACCGCCGCATTCGACCAACCGCTTCCCAACACCGCTAAGGAAACCCATGTCCTACTCGCTTCAGCTCTACACGCTCCGCAACGCCATCTCCGAGGACCTGCCCGGCACCATCAAGAAGGTTGCCGATATCGGCTTCACCCAGGTGGAGCCCTACAACTTCGTAGCCACGGCCAAGGAACTCGGCGCAGCCCTGAAAGAGAACGGCCTCACCGCACCGTCCGGCCACGCCCCGCTGATGAGCCAGGACCAGGACGAGATCTTCACCGCGGCCAAGGAACTGGGCATCAGCACGGTCATTGACCCGTTCCTGCCCGCCGAGCACTGGCAGAAGGCCGAAGACATCCAAGCCACCGCCGAAAAGCTCAACCAGGCTGCCAGGAAGGGGGCCGAGTACGGCATCCGGGTGGGCTACCACAACCACGCCTGGGAGCTGGAGTCCATCATCGACGGCCGCACCGCGCTGGAATACTTCGAATCCCTGCTGGACCCGGAACTCGTCCTCGAAGTGGACACCTACTGGGTAGCCGTGGGCGGGCAGGACCCGGTGGACATCCTGGCAAAGCTGGGTGACCGGGTGAAGTTCATCCACATCAAGGACGGCCCCCTCACCAGGGACAACAAGGCCCAGCAGCCGGCGGGCCAGGGCAAAGTGCCGGTCATGGACGTGATCGCCGCGGCCACGTCGCTTGAAGTGGGAGTCGTGGAGTTCGACGACTACGCCGGTGACATCTTCGAAGGCATCGCCGAAAGCCTTGCTTTCCTGAACAGCAACACCGCAGCCGAGGGGGCCAACGCATGAGCACGCCCGCAGCAAAATCTTCCCGCAAGGGCCCGGTGGGCGTCGGCGTGATCGGCGCCGGGGTGATCAGCAAGCAGTACCTGGACAACCTCACTGCGTTCCCGGACTTGAAGGTCCACGTCATCGCGGACCTCTTCGAGGAGGCCGCCGAGGCGCGGGCCAAGGAGTACGGCATCCCCGAGTGGGGCGGGGTGGAGAAGGCCCTGAACCACCCCGACGTCGAAATCATCGTCAACCTCACCATCCCGGCAGCACACGTGGAGGTGGCCACCGCCGCCGTCAACGCCGGCAAGCACGTCTGGACCGAGAAGCCCTTCTCCCTGGACCGCGAGTCCGGGCTGGGCCTGCTCAAGACGGCGGACACCGCCGGGATCCGCCTGGGCTGCGCCCCGGACACGTTCCTCGGTGCCGGGATCCAGACCGCCCTGCGCCTGATCCAGCGCGGCGACATCGGCACCCCGCTGACGGCGATGACCACGTTCCAGACCCCCGGCCCGGAGTCCTGGCACCCCAACCCGGCGTTCCTCTTCCAGCATGGTGCCGGCCCGCTGTTCGACATGGGCCCGTACTACCTCACCACCCTGGTCCAGGCGTTCGGCTCCATCCGCAAGGTGGCCGCCGTCGGGTCCAAGGCCAAGGATGTGCGCGTGATCGGTTCCGGCCCCAAGGCGGGCGAGGAGTTCACCGTCGAGGTGCCCACCCACGTCTCTGCCATGGCGCAGTTCGAGTCCGGCGCCTCCTCGCACAGCGTCTTCTCCTTCGAGTCCCCCCGGACCCGGATGGGCTTCGTGGAGATCACGGGCACCGAAGCAACCCTGTCGCTGCCGGACCCCAACTACTTCACCGGCGAGATCAAGCTCTGGCGTGCCGGCGACGAGGACTGGACCACCGTCCCGGCCACCGGCCCCGCCAACGGCCGCGGCATGGGCGTGCTGGACATGGCTCGCTCACTGCGGGCAGGAACAGCCCACAGGGCCACCGGCGACCTGGCGTACCACGTGCTGGACACCATGGTTTCGATCAGTGAGTCCATCGACTCCGGCACGTTCATCGACGTCGAAAGCTCCGCCCCGGCATCCTCCGCCATTCCGGAGGACTGGGCTCCGGAAACCGCCACCCTCTGACAGGCAGCAGGAACGCATCATGAGCACACCCGCACACCCCTCCGATTCCACGCCCTCCCGACGGTCCGGCCGCCCGTTGGGTGTGGCCGCGATCGGTTACGCCTTCATGGGCAAGGCGCACTCCAACGCATGGCGGAACGTGGCCAGCTTCTTCGACGTCCCGGCCTTCGAGCAGAAGGTCCTCGTGGGCCGGGACGCCACTGCCGTGGCCGAGGCCGCGGCCGCGTACGGCTGGGCGGAGTCGGCCACCGACTGGCGCGCCGTGATTGAACGGGATGACATCGACATCGTGGACATCTGCGCGCCGGGGTGGATGCATGCCGAGATCGCGATCGCAGCGCTGGAGGCGGGCAAGCACGTGCTGGTGGAGAAGCCCCTGGCCAACACGCTGGCCGAGGCCGAACTCATGACGGCCGCTGCCGCCAAGGCCCGTGCCCGGGGCGTGCAGTCGATGATCGGCTTCAATTACCGGCGCGTTCCGGCACTGGCCCTGGCCAGGGAACTGATCGCCGAGGGACGCCTGGGCACGGTCCGGCACGTCCGCGCCGCCTACCTCCAGGACTGGCTCGCCGATGCGCAGGCACCCATGACCTGGCGGCTGCGGAAGGAAACGGCCGGGTCCGGCGCGCTGGGGGACATCGCCAGCCACGCCATCGACCAGGTCCTCTTCCTCCTCGGCGACCAGGTCAGCGAGGTCAGCGGCCGGCTGCACACCTTCGTGGACCGCCGTCCCGGCACAAGTGGTCCCGCAGGCGGCCTCGAAGAAGTGACGGTCGACGACGCCGCCTGGGCCACATTGTCCCTCACCTCCGGGGCGGTCGCCTCGGTGGAGGTCTCCCGGGTGGCCACCGGCCGGAAGAACTCCCTCCAGATCGAGGTGTACGGCGAGAAGGGCAGCCTCCTGTTCGACCTGGAAAACCTCAACGAACTCGGCTTCCTGGACGCCACCGCCCCCGCCCGGGAACAGGGCTTCCGCCGCATCCTGGTCAACGAACCCGAGCACCCCTACCTGGAAGCGTGGTGGCCGCAGGGACACATCATCGGCTGGGAACACACCTTCACCCACCAGGTCCGCGACTTCCTGCTGGCGGTCCGGGACGGAACCCAGCCCTCGCCGTCGTTCGAAGAAGGACTGAACGTCCAATACGTCCTGGACGCCGTGGAGGAATCCGCAGCCAATAAGAGCACCCTCACCGTCGTGCGCCACTAGCGCCCCACCACCAAGGAGCCCCCATGCCCCGCCCCTTCACCCTGTTCACCGGCCAGTGGGCCGACCTGCCCTTCGAAGAAGTCGCGCGCCTGGCCTCCGGCTGGGGCTACGACGGACTGGAAATCGCCGTCTCCGGCGACCACCTGGACGCCTGGCGCTGGGACGAACCCGGCTACGTCGAGTCCAAACTCGAGATCCTGGACAAGTACAACCTCAAAGTCTGGGCCATCTCCAACCACCTCAAAGGCCAGGCAGTCTGCGATGACCCCATCGACTTCCGGCACCAGGCCATCGTCGGCTCCAAAGTCTGGGGCGACGGCGACCCCGAAGGAGTCCGCACCCGCGCCGCCGAGGAAATGAAACACACCGCCCGGCTCGCCAAAGCACTGGGCGTGGACACCGTGGTCGGGTTCACCGGCTCCGCCATCTGGCAGTACGTGGCCATGTTCCCGCCCGTCCCGGAAAAAGTCATCGACGCCGGCTACCAGGACTTCGCCGACCGCTGGAACCCCATCCTGGACGTCTTCGACGAACAAGGCGTCCGGTTCGCCCACGAAGTCCACCCCTCCGAGATCGCCTACGACTACTGGACCACCGTCCGCACCCTCGAAGCGATCGGCCACCGCGAAGCATTCGGCCTGAACTGGGACCCCTCGCACATGATGTGGCAAGGCATCGACCCCGTCTCCTTCATCTGGGACTTCAAGGACCGGATCTACCACGTGGACTGCAAGGACACCAAGATCCGCCAGACCGGACGCAACACCGTCATGGGCTCCCACCTGCCCTGGGGCGACCCCCGCCGCGGCTGGGACTTCGTCTCCGCCGGACGCGGCGACGTCCCCTGGGAAGCCTCCTTCCGGGCCCTCTCCGCCATCGGCTACAACGGCCCCATCAGCATCGAATGGGAAGACGCAGGCATGGACCGCCTCCACGGAGCCCCCGAAGCCCTCGCCGCCCTGAAAAAATACGACTTCCCCGCCTCCCAAACCAGCTTCGACGCCGCCTTCAGCAGCAACGACTGACGCGGCGAGCGGACCCTCCGGCCGGGGCAGCAGTGCGAGGTGTGGATCGAATCCTGATGGCGAAACCATCTTCCTGTCCGCCAATGACGGCCACACGGAGTCTTTCTCGACCACGCACGGCCATGCCCAGCTCGCCCGGGTCCGTGCAGATGGCACCGGCGTCGAACAACTCCCACGGAGGCTGATACAGCATAGGCCCATACAGCAAAAAACGGTGGCCCCTGGAACCAGTACCTGATCCAAGGGCCACCGTCTTAGGTCGCTTTATCCGGCGTCGAAGCTCTCGTCGTCGTCATTGGGCGATTCCTCCTGCGGGAGGTCGTTTCCGCTGCCGTCCGGAAGGCCCGTGGCTTCCTCGCCGGATTCGGACGAAACCGGCGCCGAACCTTGGGAATCGTCATTCGACTCATCGATTTCCGCGGCGCTGGACGGAAGGTCCATGTCGTGGGGCACGGGTTCCTGGCCCGCTCCCTGCTGCGGTTCGTTGGTGTCCGCGCCGGCGGAAGACCCGCCACCGGCCCCCTGGCCCTGCGTACCGGCCGCTTCCTGCTCGGCAGTGGGGGTGCCGTAACCGCCCGGGGCGGACTCGGGTTCAGCCTGCTGGTTTTCCTGCGTCATGCTTCCTCCTGTGTGCCAACTGCGGGTGATAATCAGCAAACTTATCAAATATGGGTGCAAGTGCAACGGGATGCCTTGTTTCCGGGTACGGGAGGAGTAGAAAGAAGACCTGGTACTTGGCCTGCAAGGAAGGAGCACCGGTGTCCGATGTTGAGGACTACACGGGCCGGACGGGACGGAATGAGACCCGCGAGGAGCAGCTGGACCGCAACTGGGCAGAACTCCTGCAGGAGCTTCGCGTGCTCCAGACCGGGGTGCAGATCCTGGCCGGCTTCCTGCTGACGCTGCCGTTCCAGCAGCGCTTTGAAACGCTTGATGGCGTAGAGGTGGCACTCTACCTCGCGAACGTCGTAGTGGCGGCCCTGACCACCGCCTTCATCCTCCTTCCGGTGAGCGTGCACCGCAGGCTGTTCCGCAAACGGTTGAAGGAAACACTGGTTTCCAGCGCGGACACCATCACCAAGATTGCCCTTGGCGGCATCGCCCTGCTCAGCGCGGGCACGGCAGCCCTCGTCTTCGACGTCGCGGCCGGGCGCTCGGCCGGAGTTACTGCCGGCGGAGCTTTGCTGGGCATCATGGTGGTGCTGTTGGTATTCGTTCCATTCCGACTCAACAAGCGGGCTTCGGGGAAGCCCGCCCCGCTCCCTCCCGGCAAGGCGCAGTAAGGCGGACTTGGGCCCCTGCAACCCCTCGCCGGCTAGGCGCCTTCGAGCACTTGGCTTGTTGCCCAGGCGAGGTACTTGCCCGCGTTGGCGACGGCGTCGTCCGGGCTCGCTGCCACGTCCAGCAACTGCGCCGCCGCCACCACACCATGCCCGGCGAGGTCTTCGAGGGTCACCAGGATCCGGCCGGCCACCACGATGACCGGAATCCCGCGCTCCCGGGCTGCATCCGCGAGCGCAATCGGCGCTTTGCCGGTCAGCGACTGCGAGTCCATGGACCCCTCCCCCGTAATCACCAGGTCTGCGCTGTCCAGCTGGCCGGCCAGGCCGGTCAGGCCGGCCACCAGCGCGAAGCCGCCCTCCAGCGTGGCGTCGGTGAAGGCAAGGAACGACGCCGGGAAGCCGCCGGCGGCGCCCGCCCCGGGGACGTTCACGTCCCGGCCCGTCACTTCCCGCAGTATGGATGCCCAGTTGCGCAGGCCGGCGTCAAGTAGTTCCGCAGCTTCCGGGCCCGCACCCTTCTGGGGGCCGAAGACGTGGGCTGCACCGGACGGTCCATACAGCGGGTTGCGGACGTCCACGGCGATCCGGAAGGTGGTGGCCGCGAGCCTCGGGTCCAGCCCGGATGTATCCAGGGACACGACGTCGGCCAGCGACCCGCCGCCCAGCGGCACCACATTCCCGGCACCATCAAGCGGCTTCAATCCCAGGGCGCGCAGGGCGCCGCTCCCGGCGTCGGTCATTGCCGAACCGCCCAGGCCCAGCACGATCTCGGTGGCGCCCGCGTCCAGGGCGGCGGCGATGAGCTGGCCGCAGCCGTAGCTGTGGGCGCGCAAGGCGTTGGCAGGGGTCGGTTCCATGTCGGCCAGTCCGGACGCCTGGGCCGTCTCGATCACTGCCGTGACAGTGCCGTCGGCCCCTTTGTGGATGGCCCAGGCGGCACCGACGGGAGCAAGGATCGGTCCCACCACGGCGTTGAGCCGCTCCTCGTACCCGGCCGCGACGGCGGCCTCCAGGGTCCCCTCCCCGCCGTCGGCGATGGGGAACTGGGTGGCCACGGCATCCGGGTAGACCCGCAGTGCCCCTTCGGCGATGGCGGCGGCCGCTTCTGCCGCCGTGAGGGACCCCTTGAATTTGTCCGGAGCAATAAGAATGCGCATGCGCTCCATCATGCCAGCATCCGCCGGGAAAGCGCTTGCCATCGTAATGCGGACGCCCAGGGCGCCGGAAGTGCTGTTACCCCTGGCGCCAGTCGTCGCCGGCGAGGTGGGAGCCCGCTTGCGGTCCCATCTGCAGCATTCCGCCATCCACCACCCAGGCCGCACCGGTCACGTAGCTGGAGGCGGGCGAGGCGAGGAACGCAATGACGTCGGCGATCTCCCGCGCGTGCCCCGGCCGGCCGAGCGGGACACCGGGCCGCCTGATCGTCGTCGGGTCCTGGTCCTCCTGCCCCGTCATGGGCGTGGCGATCTCGCCTGGGGCCACCGTGTTGGCCGTGATGCCGTACTGGCCCAGTTCCAGGGCAAGCGTCTTCATGAGGCCGCCGAGGCCGTGCTTGGAGGCATCGTAGGCGGAGGAGCCGACGCGGGGCTGGAACTCATGGACGCTGGACACCGCAATCAGGCGCCCGCCGCCGCCGGCGCGGACCATGTACCGGGCCGCGGCCTGCAGGCAGACAAAGGCCCCGTTGAGGTTGGTATCCAGGATCCGCATCCAGTCGTCGATGCCCATGTCCAAGAACTTGGCGTTCGCCCCGGTGCCGGCGTTGTTCACAAAGACGTCCAGGCCACCCAGCTCCCCGGCGAGGTCGTCGATGACTCCGGCGGCAGCATGGAGTTCGGTGGTGTCCAGCTGCCGGACTACGGCCCTCCGGCCCAGGCTCCGAACTTCCTCGGCAGTACCCTCGGCACCCGCCCTGTCCGTATGCCAGGTGACGCCAACATCCAGGCCGGCGCGCGCGAGCGCCACCGCGGTGGCCTTGCCGATCCCGGAATCGGAGGCAGTGACGATGGCAGCGGTAGGCGTGAAATTGCTGGTGTCCGGCATGGCGGGCCTTTCATCGGGGGCAGGCGGGGTAGCAGGTCAGGCGGGGCGGCGGAGTTCCGGCTCGTAGGGCCCGTCGGTGCCGCTGGAGCGCCCGCGTGGTCCGGCGGCCAGGGTGGGCGGGCTCTCGGGCGCAGACATCCACGGCACGGCGAACGTCACCACGGGCCGGCCGTCGTCGTCCGCGGACCTGACGGTCAGGCTTCTGGTGCCGGGAGGCACCGACGGGGCAAAGACCTGCAGGTTGCGGGTGCCCACCGTGGCCGAATCCTGCAGGGTGTATTCGGTCCCGAAGTGATCCTGGAGCGTGAGCCGCGGCTCGGGCGCACCGTCCGAGGGCAGGTGGATGTTGACCACCAGCCCGGACGCCCACACCTCCACGGACAGGATGGTGAATTCGGCAACCTCGGTGACATGCCGCCCGTAGGTGGGCGGGAGCAGCAGCCTGCGGAGCGCCCCGGACGGAATGAACTGACGGGTGCTGTTGCCTTGGTCCCCTGCCACAGCTCTTTCCTTTCCTGCGGCCAATTGATAAGCGTACTTACCATAGAGCCTCCGGATCCGCTCCATGTCAAGGACCCGCGCCAGGACTGTGTGGATGGCCTGCGGAGATACCCACAGGCCTGCGGAAACGTGCGGAAAAGCAGGCCCAGCGCGCTACCGCCGGGGCCGGACCACCGCGTAATATCCGGGCACCCGGTCCTGCCCGGGGACGCCCGTGACCGGATTGGTTTCGATGGCAGCGTGGCCGTCTTCCAGGAGTTCCCAGTCCGACGGCGGGAACGCCCGTTCGCGTTCTTCGGGGCCGAAGTGGCCGGGCATCGGCAGCCCGCGGATGGCCAGTTCCAGCGGCGCCGGGATGCCGCGCGTGGTGGCACCGAGGTGGGACACGTACTCCACCGGGTTCCCGTGGAAGTTGGTTTCCGCCATGAAGACGGTGCCGCGGTTGCCGGCCAAGGTCCCCAGGTTTTCCACGAGCGCCTTCTGGTGGGCGGGATCGAGGACGTGCAGGACTCCGCGAATGAAGACGTTGGCGCCATCAGCACCCGCATGGATTGACCCTGCCAGGGCAGCGCCAGCGCCCGGTGCTGTCATGTCGAGCGCTTCGAAAGCAGGGTTGGCAGCTCCTGCGGACTGCCGCCGCGCTATGTCAACCGCGTGCGGCGACACATCCACGCCAATTACCCGCGGGAAGACACCCGCGAGCGCCCGGGTGAAACCGCCGTGGCCGCAACCGGCGTCCACCACCGGGAGGGCCGGGTCCAGGTAGCGCAGGAGGTTGTCCCGGTAGCCGAGGAACTCGTGGTCGCTGCCCGAATCCCACAGGACCTCGCCGCCCGGGCCCGTGGCGGTGATACCGGCCCAATACTGGTCCCACGCCTTATGCCGGTCCTTCGGAGCACTCCGGGACAACCTGACGAGCTTGGGGATCAACAAGTACTTCCGCCAGGCGGACGACGTCGATTTGGTTCGGGAGGACACGGCTCAAATATATGTTCCCACTCCCGCAGGCGGCGCACCTTGCGCTACATTACGGCGCGCCCCGGCGCGGGGCGGCGGTTGGGGCGCGGGAGGGCCGTAGTGGCCCCCTGCACCCTGCATCCCCCTACAATGTACTCAACTGGGAGGGAAGGGAGCACTGTGACGGCTGTCCCGAGTGATGTGCGCCTGCCCCGCACCGCCGTCGTGGCCGATCCCGACGCCGGGCGCCTGGCCCTTAACGCACACGCCCTGCGGGAGGCCGGCTACACCGTCCTGGAAGCCGCCGACGCCGCGTCCCTGGCCCGGCTGCTGGCTGCCGGCGAGCCTTCCATCATCGTCGCGGACGCGCCGCTGTCAGCGGTCCGGACGACCGCCCCGGTCCTGGTGATGGTGGACCTGGACGATCCGGCGGACATTGGGGCAGCGAACCCGCCCGGCATCCACGACTGCATCACCAAGCCGCCCGCACCGCAGGAACTGGTCCACCGCGCGTCGGTCCTTATCGAGCAGGTATCCCGCCGCCGCGCGTCACGGGAGGAGGCGGAAGGGCTCCGCGAACAGCTGCGTGAAGTGTCCGCGGCGGTGCGCGCCACCAACAATCCCCAGGAAATTGCCGACCACGTCGTGGCCGGATTCGGCCGGACCTTCAAGGCCGATTACGTTGTCCTTTCCACCTTCGAGGACCACAGGGTCCCGGTGATCACGGCCACCTGGCGCCGGGGCGGGCTCGTGGAGCTGCGCCCCGAAGCCCTGCCTGGCGAGGACGAAGCCCGTGCCACGGCGGATGCGCTCTGGGCGGGCACGGAAACGCTGTCTGCCGACGGCAGCGAGGCCGATGCGGATGCCCCCGCGAGGCCCGCACCCGCTGTAGCCGGGGCCGCCTCCACCCTGGCAGTTCCCATCGGCGAAGGAAACTCGTCCCTGGGCATCATCTGGATCGCCATGATGGAGCGGCCCAGGACCTGGTCCAGCGCCGAGCTCGGGCTGATCCAGCACGTGGCGGGCAACGCCGCGTACGGACTGATCCAGAGCCACCTGATCAACAGCCAGCAGCAGGTGGTCAAACAGCTGCGGGAACTCGACAAGGCAAAGACGGACTTCCTGGCCACCGTGAACCACGAGCTGAGGACGCCGCTGACCTCGATCATGGCCTACCTGGACATGATCCAGGAGAGCACTGAACACCCGGTATCCAAGGAAGTCCACCAGATGCTGGACATCGTGGTCCGCAACACCGAACGGCTGCGGACGCTCATCGAGGATATGCTCAGCGTCTCGCGTGGCGGACTGGATGACACCGTGATGCACTTGGCGCCCGTACGCCTGGGGCAGACCCTTGACCTGGTGGCCGCCGCACTGCGGCCGCTGGCCACGCTGCAGAACGTCACCATCGACGTCGATCCCGTTCCAGAGGATCCGGAGATCCTTGCCGACGAGGTACAGCTCCAGCAGGTCTTCACCAACCTGGTGTCCAACGCCATCAAGTTCACCCCCAGCGGCGGACGCATCGAGGTGGGCAGTGAGTCCTACGCCGGTGCCGACGGATCCAAATGGGCCACTGTCCGGATCGCCGACACCGGAATCGGCATTTCCAGCGACGAGATCAACCATGTGTTCACCCGCTTCTACCGGGCCTCCAACGCCATGAACGGGGCCATCCCGGGCACCGGCCTGGGCCTGGCCATCTCCAAGGACATCGTGGACCGCCACGGCGGCAGCATCGATGTGGCCTCCACCCTGGGCGCCGGGACCACGGTGACGGTCAGCCTTCCCCTAGGCACCGACCACGCCCAGGTCAACTAAGCGGGAAGGAGGACTGGCAATGTTTGCCGACGACGACCCCCGGCTTTCCCAGCTGCTGGAAGGCATTGTCCGGCTCGCTTCCGGCGACCTCACCTCCCGGATTGAGGTCTCCCCCGCCCGGGACGAGCTGGACGCCATCATCATGGGCACCAACCTGCTCGCCGAGGACTTGGAGATCATCTACCAGGAACTCGAACAGCGGGTCCAGGTCCGGACCCAACTGCTGCACGAAGCCCACCTGGAAATGCAGAAAATGGCGATGCAGGACCCCCTGACCGGCCTGGCAAACCGGTCCGCCCTCATCGAAGCCCTTCGGACCGCGCTGCTGGCCGTGGACGGAAGGACCCTGGAACCGGCCGGCGAGTGCCCGGCAATCCTGCTGATGGACCTGGACTCGTTCAAGTCGATCAACGACAGCCTCGGACATACCGCCGGCGACCAGGTGCTGGTGACCGTGGGCGAACGGCTGCGGGGCGCGGTGCGCGTTTCCGACGTCGTAGCCCGCCTGGGCGGGGACGAATTCGCCATCGTGATGCCCACGGCATCACCGGACCAGGCCGCCATCGTGGCGCACCGCATCCTGGCGGCGCTCAGCGAACCCATCGAGCTCCCCGGCCGCAGCGTGCGCTGCGGTGCCAGCATCGGGCTCAGCCTGGGCAGCGAAGGCCAGAGCCCTGAGGACATGCTGATGGAGGCCGACGTCGCCATGTACGCCTCCAAGGCGGAGGGCCAGAACAAGCTGCACCGGTTCGAACCCGCGCTGCTGCTGATGCGGCGCCTCCGCAGCCAGCTGGTGGATGACCTGCGCGCAGCCATCAAGGAGGATGGCCTGACCCTCTACTACCAGCCGGTGGTTGAGCTCAACACCGGACGCGTCGAGGGCGTGGAGGCGCTGGTCCGCTGGAACCATCCCACCCGGGGCTTCATCATGCCGGACGAGTTCATCCCGCTGGCGGAGGAGGCGGGGCTGATCTCCGAGCTGGGCCTGTGGGTCCTCAGGACCGCTGTGTGGCAGCTGCGGGAATGGATCGACAGCTCGCTGGTGGACAGCGATTTCTCCGTGCGGATCAACATCTCCGCCACGGACCTCCAAAGCCTGCAGTTCATCGAGGACGTGCGCAACGTCCTGAAAGAAACCCGCGTGCGGCCCGACCAGGTGGTCCTGGAACTGACGGAAGTGGCAATCGTCAAGGGCAATGAGCTGGACCGATACTCGCTGGGCGGCCTGCGGGGCCTGGGCGTGGGCATTGAAATTGACGATTTTGGCACCGGCTACTCATCCATCAGCTACCTCCGCCGTTTGCCGGTGGACCGGGTCAAGGTTGACCGGTCGCTGATCACCGGACTGGAGAGCGATCCCAGCCAGCCGGGCCTGGTGGCAGCAGTCCTCCAGCTGGTGCGTGCCTGCGGGCTGGAAGCTGTCTGGGAGGGCGTGGAAACGGCGGAGCAGGCGGAAATCCTTCGCAACCTGGGCTGCCGCAGCGCCCAGGGCTACTACTTCGGCCGGCCGGTCCCACCCGACCAGATTCCAGGTTTATTGAAAGAGCGGGCGGAAAGCGCTAACCAGTAGTGCGCAAACTACTGCGCTTTTGTGGCCGCCGTTATACGATCAGCGTGCGGTGTCCGGCTTTTTCGTCGCCGCGGAATTTCAGGTCTCACAGCAGCACCGGACTCTAAAAGGCGTTTTTGAAATTGAACATTAATGGGCCAATGGGTCATTACTTCGTCAACTGGGGGCGTAGCTAATGTCGGTTCGTGTACAAGCATGGGGAATTATCGCCGCAGTACTCTCGGATACGGATCCCGCGGGGGCCGCTGTCCGGCAGCGGCTGAGCGACAGCCTCGATGAGAATCCCGGCGTGCCCGAGCGGGCCCTGCTGGAATATCTCCTGGAGGCCCGGAGGAGCGACGCCAACACGGCGGAAACCATTGAATCCGTACGGCAGATGCGCCTGGCGCCGCCCGTACTGCCACCGAAGCTGGCCGAACAGTTGGACGCCATCCGCAGCGCCTCCCGGATCAGCGCCCTGCTGGAAAACCACATGCTGATGACCGCCTTCCAGCCCATCTACGGGCTGGAAGGAAAGGCCGTGGTGGGTGTGGAGGCGCTCTCGCGCTTCGTCAGCGACGACGGCGCCACCGCGGAACTCTGGTTTGCCGAGGCAGAGGCCGTGGGCCTGGGCGCGAACCTCGAGTTCTCAGCCCTTGGCTCGGCTGCAGCAGCTGCCCGTGACCTGCCCGGTTCCCTCTACGTGTCCCTCAACATCTCCCCCACGTCCTGCATGGACCCGCGGCTGCCCGAACTGTTCGAGCACATCGAGCTCCCCATCGATCGGGTGGTGCTCGAATTGACGGAAGACATTCCGGAAGAGGAATACCTTCAGTTCATCTCCGCACTCAATCCCCTCCGCGAGAAGGGCCTCCGGATCGCCGTGGACGACACCCACACCGGCGCCGGCGCCCTGAGCCGCATGATCCACCTGCGCCCGGACTTCCTCAAGGTGGGCCGCAACGTGATCGGTGACGTGGACAAAGACGGTGTCCAGCGCGCCCTCGCCGCTTGCCTGGTGGACTTCACGGACCAGATCGGCATCACCCTGGTGGCCGAAGGCATTGAGACAGTGGGCGAGCTGAAGGTCCTGACGGAACTCGGCATCAGCGCCGGCCAGGGCTACCTGCTGGGCCGCCCCTCGGTACGGCCTGAGGACTGGGCCAACTGGAACACCCGCCTGGACGTGGACGGCCTGGAACGCCACCTGGCCAGCCCCGGCGAGTAGCCGGCACGGAACCTACCGGGGTTCCTGCGCCGGCGGCCACTGGCCGCGCGCACTGAGCACCTCGCGCAGCAGGTCCGCACGGTCCGTGACGATGCCGTCCACTCCGAGCTCGAGGAGGCGGTGCATCTCAGCGGCCTCGTTGATGGTCCAGACATGCACCACCAGGCCAAGGTCGTGGGCGCGGCGGATGAAGCCTGCGGTGACCACGGGGACACGTCCGTACCGCACGGGAACCTGCAATGCCTGGATATCGCGGAGCGGCCGGCGCATGATCCGGCGGAAGGCCGCCCGCGGAAGGACAGGTCCCAGGAGGGTGAAGAGGGCGTTCGAGGCCACGCCGGCGGAGGAGGCCACCGGCCGGCTGAGCAGCTTGAGCACCGCCCGCCGCCGCCGGTCCGAAAAGCTGGTGACCAGCACCCGGTGGTGCACCTGGTGCCGCTCGATCGCGGCGGCAGTGCTCCGCACCGAATCCCAGTCCTTGACGTCGAGGTTCAGCCTGGCCTCCGGCAGGCCGGTGACCAGCTCGTCGAACGTGGGAATGGGTTCACGGCCGTCGATCCGCGCCTTCGCCACCTCTGCGGCGGCAAGGTCCCCGACCCTGCCTCTGCCGTCGGTCACCCGGTCCAGGAATTCATCGTGGAACAGCAGCAGCACGCCGTCCGCCGTGGTGTGGACATCCGTTTCGAGATAGCGGAAGCCGAGTTCGATGCCGGCGCGGAACGCGGCCATGGAGTTTTCCAGCCCGTCCACCGAGAAGCCCCGGTGGGCCATGGCGATGGGAAGCTGCCGCCCGGCGTCGTCGGGGTGTTGGAAAAAGGGCAGGGTCACCCTGCGAGCGTACCCGAGGCCCGCACCGTCAGTCCCGGCAGTCGTTCTCGCCGCAGGGCAGGATGTCCACGCCGTCGCCGCAGTGCAGCAGGACGCGTCCGCGGCCGCCATCCAGGTGGACCCAGACGGCGCTGTGGTCTGCGGTAATGGTGTCCACTACCCCGCTCGCTTGGAAGCCGGGTGACAGCAGGACGCGGACCCTGTCGCCCTGGCGCAACTGTTTCCAGTGCGGATCAGGCGTTGCCTTGCGCAGCGGCGCATCTGCTGCGCGCTGTTTGACGCTTCGTGCCATCGGAACCCCCTGTGAGCCGGCCGGTGAGGGGCGAACCCTCCAGCCTTGACGGTACAGACGAAAGGTAAACGCCAGGTGAGCGCCAGCTGGAAGTACGGGGCGGGAGTCAGGAAAACTGGACGCCCAAGGCTGCCAGCCTGGCCTCCAGGACCTGGGCCACGCCGTCGTCGTCAAAATGCGGTGCCTGCCGGCCCGCCGCCCTGATGGCCTCGGGGTGGCCGCTGGCCATCGCGTAACCGTGACCGGCCCAGCGGAGCATTTCGATGTCGTTGGGCATGTCGCCGAAGGCGACCACGTCGGCGGCATCGATGCCCAGTGCGGCCGCGTACTCGGCCAGGGTGACGGCCTTGTTCACGCCAGGGAGGGACAGTTCCAGCATGGCGACGCCGGGCGAGGAGTGCGTGGCGGCGGCCAGGTGTTCGACGGCGGGCGCCACCTCGGCGAGGAAGTCGTCTGGGGTGCCCTCCCGGACAATGGCCAGGAATTTGACCACGGAATCGTCCCCGGTGAGCGTTTCATGGAGCGGCGCCGGAGTGAATTCGGCGAGGAGTTCGCTGGATTCGTTTTCGATGAAGCCCGGCTCAAGGTGGAACCCGGTGAGCGTTTCGGCGGCGAACAGCGCGGCGGGACGGAGTTCCTTGATGACGCGGCGGATTTCCAGGACAGCAGCGGTGGCCAGCGCACGGGCGGATACCAGTTGGTCCGCTTCCAGGTCCCAGACGACGGCACCGTTGGAGCAGATCACCCGTCCGGCGTGGCCCAGCTGCTCCTCAAGCGGGTGCAGCCAGCGCGGAGGGCGCCCGGTGACGAAGACCAGTTCGACGCCGGCATCCCGGCAGGCGTGGAAGGCGCGTATGGTGCGCGGGCTGATTTTTCCGTCGTGCCCAAGGATCGTTCCGTCAATATCGCTCGCAACCAACCGCATCCTGCAAGTCTACGTTGGCCGCCGGCTCCCGTTGTCGGCCTGCGGGGCTACACTGAAGTATCGAACATATATTCGAATAAAGGTGTGTTGTGGGCGTTATTATTGGTCCCCGCGTGATAGACGCGGGCGTCTCCTTGTTATCGGTGCTGATCTCGCCCGTGGCAGTGGCGGCGGGGTTTCCGTCGCCCGCACAGGACTACTTCGATGGCCGGATCGACCTGAACGCCCACCTGATCAAGGACATCACCAGCACGTTCGTGGTCCGGGTAACCGGGGACTCCATGGAAGGCGCGGGCATCAGCGACGGCGATGAACTCATTGTGAACCGGGCCCTGGAACCGCGGGACGGGTCTGTGGTGATCGCCGTCCTGGACGGAGAACTGACGGTCAAGCGCCTGCGCATCACCGGCAACGGCGTGGTGCTGCAGGCGGAAAACCCGCGGTATCCGGACATCCGGGTACCGGCCCTGTCCGAGCTGACCATCTGGGGCGTTGCCACCCGGTGCCTCCATCATGTGTGAAGTGCATCGTGGCTAAGCCGGCCCCCATGCGGAGGATGCCGCAGATCGCCCATGTGGACGTCAACTGCTTCTACGCGTCGGCGGAGCGCGCCTTCGATCCCTCCCTGGAGGGCCGGCCGCTCGTGGTCCTGTCCAACAATGACGGCTGCGCGGTTACCCGGTCCCCCGAGGCGAAAGCCCTCGGCATCTCCACCGGGGAGCCCTGGTTCAAGCTCGCGCCGCGGGCCAAGGAATGGGGCCTGGTGGCCAAGTCCAGCAATTATGAGTTGTACGGGGACATCAGCGCCCGCGTCATGGAACTTCTCGGCCGCTACTCGGCGTGGCTGGAGGTCTACAGCATTGACGAGGCGTTCCTCGGCGTCAAGGGCGAACCGGACCAGCTGTTGGTCCTTGGCCGCCGGATCAAGGAGGCCGTGGTGCGCCACGTCGGGGTTCCGGTGTGCGTAGGGATAGCTCCCACCAAAACACTGGCCAAGCTGTGCAACAGGTGGGCCAAGAACAATCCCGCATTTGGCGGGGTGTGCCTCTGGGAGTCAGTGCCGCCGCCGGTGCGGGAGGGCTTGATGGGCCGGTTGCCCGTGGACGAGATCTGGGGCGTCGCCGGGCGCCTGGCCAAGCGCCTGAATGCCATGGGGATCTTTACCGTGCTGGACCTGATGCACGCCGACCCGGTGGCGATCAGGGGCAAGTTTTCGGTGGTGCTGATGCGCACCGTCCTCGAACTGCGCGGCACTGCCTGCATTCCCATGGAGGAGGAGCGCGTTGGCCGCGACCAGTTGATCTTTTCCCGCTCGTTCGCCACCCCGGTGACCACCTCTGCCGGTGTGCGGGAGGTGCTGGGCATTTACAGCCAGCAGGCGAGCGCACGGCTGTCCAAACACGGCCTCCAGGCAAAGGTGCTGACGGCGTTCGCAGCCACCTCGCCGTTCCGGAACCAGGAGCAGGCGTATCCTACGGTGTGCGTCCGGCTTCCCATGCCCACCGCGGATCCGCTCCTGCTCACCAGGGCCGCGCACGCTCTGCTGCCGAAAATCCGGGAAGGGCTCAGGTATGCGAAGGCGGGCCTGATGCTGACCGATCTTCGGCCCACCGGCAACCAGCCACCGCTGGAGCCTTTCGAGAACCGGCACGAGGAACGCGGCATCGGGCCGCTGCTGGAGGACGTCAGCCGCCGCTTTGGGCGCGGTTCCATTGGATTGGGGTACGCAGGCGTCAAGTCCGGCCTTGACTGGACCATGAAGCGCAATATGCGTTCACCCCGGTACACAACCCACTGGGACGAACTGCCGCTGGTCAAGGCCGCCTGACCTTCGGGTCCCCGCCGGCGGCACCAAGGCCGGCGGCGGGGACCCTCGTGGCCATCAGGCGCGGGACCTGCCGCGGACAAAGTGGAAGATCAGGACTACCACGGCAACAACCAAAAGGATGTGGATGAGCCCGCCGCCAATATTGGCGAGCAGTCCGAGGAGCCAGAGAACGGCGATGATAATAGCGATCCAAAGCAACATGAATTTCTCCTGGATTGTTATTGGCTGGAACTGCTGCATGTGCAGTACGGCGCCTTAGCCGGGCCTACTGCAAGGAATACACCCCTACCTCCCGCTCCAGGCCCCCATGCCGCTTCCGTTCATCAGCACGGCCGGTAAAACGTCGCAGTGGCCTGCTGAATCGCCACACCGAAATTGTGTGGCAAATCCCAGACTATTTCAGGACGCCCCTGCTGGAAATGGCAGGGCATCAAAAAAATAGACGTGTCCCCTTTGTGCGTGATTTCGCGCATGGATGCAAATCCCCGCAGCTCTCCTGGAACGCACCGGGGCCGGGCAGGATCAGGCGGTGGTGAACCGGGCAGTTGCCCCGCCGTCGAGGGCCCCGCTGGGCAGCCGGCGGTCCATGAGCACCATCAGGAGGTGGTGGGCGGCGCCGCGGAGGGGCTCGCCGTCGCCGAAGGCCCAGTCCAGGTCGGTGGCTTCGAGCCGGACGCCGGCCAGGTCAAGCCGGAAATGCTTCCGGCTGAGGGGGCTGGTCGCATGGTCGAGTACCGTGCGGAGGCTTGCATCACTGACCGGGTGTTTGAGGCCGAGCGGGATGGTGATGTCCAGGCCATGGACGATGTCGTGGGTAAGGGCTCCCTGGAGTCCACCGCCGGGCGGTTTCCACAGCGTGTCCTCGTTCGCGCGCCAGCGGTGAAGCAAGGTGCTGACCGGCTCCTGGGCGTCGTGGCGGGCGACCCGATCCGCCATGCGGGCGAAGTTGGCGCGCGAGCGGAGCAACTCGCCGATGAACCGTGGGGTGGAGAAGCGCAGGGGCATGGCCATGTGCGCGACGACTTCCCGCACGCGCCAGCCGGCGCAGAGCGAGGCGGCGTCCCACGCCTGTTGCGGCAGCACTTCCAGGATTTTGGTAAAGGCCCGCCGCTCGGCTGCTATGTTCGCCATGGAGTAGCTGCCCGCACTCATCGGTGGGCTCCGGCGTGCTGTGCCAGGTAGGCCTCGAAGCGGTCCAGCGAGGTGAGGAATCCGGCCTGGGCGGCGGGATCGAGCATTGGCTCCGGAACGTTCGTTTGTTCGATGTCGACTTGGGTACGGCGCGATCCCAGCTCGGTGAAGGTGATGGTCACGGTCATCCCCGAGTGGTCCTCAATCCACGACAGGCGCTCCGGCGGGGTCACCTCAACGTACCGTGCGCTGGTCGGGTAGGTGCTGCCGTCGCGGTCGTTGACCATGACGGTGGTGAAGGCACCCCCGACGCGGGCATCCACGGTGATTGTGTCCAAGGGCGTGGTGACGCCGGCCGGACCCCAGAAGTGGGTCAAATGCTCGGGTTCGACCATGCAGCTGAAGACCAGTTGCCGTGGCGCCTCGAAGATGCGGGTGAAGCGGAGGGTGTTCTCATTCATGGCGGTCTCCATTCGGGGGTTCCTGCAGGTTGCGGAGGTGTTGGTCGAGCTTGTCGAAGCGCTCGGACCAAAGGCGCCGGTTCTCCTCGATCCAGCCGGCAGCGACATCGAGGGCCTGCAACTCCAGGCGGCAGGGGCGGAACTGGGCTTTCCGGCCTCGACTGATCAATCCCGATCTCTCGAGTACCTTCAGATGCTTGGAGATACCCGGAAGGCTCAAGTTGAACGGTTCCGCCAGTTCGTTGACGGTGGCGTCGCCGGCGGCGAGCCGGACCACGATGGCCCGGCGCGTCGGGTCGGAAAGCGCACTGAACATCGCGTCGAGCCGCTGATCTTCCGCAACTGTCATGCGGGGCTCCAGAATTTCTCCATCCTTATATTTTACTTATTAGCTAATTAACCGTCAAGCAAAATAAGGTGGCTTCCGGGCTGGCGCTGCCACCCGCAAAAAGACGCTTCACGACGTTTTTTGACGCCTCGCGACGCCACGTTGCGCGTTCGCGTCGCCGGGTGAACCAGTACGACACGAACGATTGTGGGCCTGGTGGGCGCTCCGTAACCTCGTCTCAGCATCCGCCCCAGCAAAGGAATCCCCATGACCAACCCGCAGGACAACGGTCCGCAGAAGTCCACACGCATCGTGGCCGGCCAGTCAGCCAAACCCAAGCGCCCCCTGGGCCTGAAAATCGGCATTGCCGCCGCAATCCTGGCCCTGGTTGGCGGTGGCGCCGCCGTCGCCTCAGCCGTCAACACTGGCGCCCCGGCCGCAACCCCGGAAAGCGCCCCGGCCGGCAATCCGGCAGCCGAGCTGAAGCTGGGCTATTTCGGCAACGTCACGCACGCCCCGGCCCTGGTGGGCGTCAGCAAAGGCTTTATCGCCGGGGAACTGGGCAGCACCAAACTCAGCACCCAGGTCTTCAATGCCGGTCCGGCCGCCATCGAAGCCCTGAACGCAGGCGCCATCGATGCCACCTATATCGGCCCCAACCCGGCCATCAACTCGTTCGTCAAGAGCCAAGGCCAATCGGTGAGCATCATCGCCGGAGCCGCCGCCGGCGGGGCGCAGCTTGTGGTCAAGCCGGAGATCACCTCCGCCGCAGACCTCAAGGGCAAGACCCTTGCATCCCCCAACTGGGCGGCACCCAGGACGTCGCCCTTCGGGCCTGGCTCTCATCACAGGGCTACAAAACGAACGTGGACGGCAGTGGCGACGTCGCCATCAACCCCACCGAGAACGCCCAGACCCTCAAGCTGTTCCAGGACGGAAAGCTCGACGGCGCCTGGCTGCCCGAGCCCTGGGCATCCCGCCTGGTGCTGAACGCCGGCGCCAAGGTTCTGGTGGACGAAAAGGACCTGTGGGACGGCTCGCTCTCGGGCAAGCCGGGCGAGTTCCCCACAACCATCCTGATCGTCAACCAGAAGTTCGCGGCGGACCACCCGGACACCGTCAAGGCGCTGCTGAAGGGCCACGTGAAATCCGTTGAGTGGCTGAACAACGCCTCTGCCGCCGACAAGGCCACAGTGATCAATTCCGCCTTGAAGGAAGCCGCCGGCGCGGAGCTGAAGCCGGATGTCATTGACCGGTCCCTGAAGAACATCGTCTTCACTGTGGACCCGCTTGCCGGAACCTACCAGAAACTGCTGGCCGACGGCGTGACCGCCGGTACCACCAAGCAGGCCGACATCAACGGCATCTTCGACCTGCGGGCGCTCAACAGCGTGTCCGGCGAGAAGACCTCGGCAGCCGGGCTCGGCAAGGAATAGTCCCGCCGCACGCCCGCTCACTTATTACCCCTTTTCGGTCAACGCCCGCTCACTTCTTTCGGGAAAGTGAGCGGGCGTTGCCGTTTTGGGAGCAACAAGTGAGCGGGCGTCGCCGTTTGGGGAGCGATAAGTGAGCGGGCGTTGCTGGGGGGAGTATCAGCGTGGCGGATATCTGATATCGAAAACCTGCCATTCCCCGAATATATGAAGTGCCTCACAGTGATTACAGGACCTGCACCAAACCGCAGCCGGTAAAACCCAGAAGGACTTCAACGTGGAAACTCCCCTCTCCCATCTTGCCCACCTCGAAATCACCAGCCCGGACGTTGAAGCGTCCGCACGGTTCTACGAGGAAAAGTTCGGCATGCGCATCGTCGACCGTGTGGACGGCAACGTCTACCTCCGCTGCTGGGGCGACTACTACCGCTACAGCCTGGTGGTCACCGAAGGACCGGAAGCATCGCTGGGCCGGATGGCCTGGCGCACCAACTCGCAGGCCGCCCTCGAAGCAGCCGCCCAGCGCATCGAAGCGACCGGCGTGCAGGGCACCTGGACCGCAGGCGGCCATGGCTACGGCAAGGCCTACGAATTCACGGGCCCCTACGGCCACCACATGCGCGTCTTCTACGACGTGGAAAAGTTCGTCGCCGAGCCCGGCTTCGAATCCACCTACCCGGACCGGCCGGAGCGCCGCAGCAGCCACGCCGCAGCACCGCGTTTCCTCGACCACGTCACCGTCGCAGCCTCCGACGTGCGCGGCTTCGCCAAGTGGTACGGCGATGCCCTGGGCTTCCGCGTGATGGCCTTCGTGGACCTGGACGAAGCACCCATCACCGTGTTCTCGGTCCTGACCACCAACGAAAAGTCCCACGACCTCGGCGTCGTCAAGGACACGTCCCAGCGTGCCGGCCGAGTCAACCACATCGCTTTCTGGGTGGACACCACAGAGGACCTGCTCCGCACCGCGGACGTCATGATGGAAAACGGCACCCCCATGGAATATGGCCCCTCCATCCACGGCGTGGGCGAGCAGAACTTCCTCTACTTCCGCGAACCGTCCGGCCTGCGCGTCGAGCTGAACTCCGGCGGCTACCGCAACTACGTCCCGGACTGGGAGGCCAACACCTGGAAGCCGTCGGAGGGCTCCAACAACTTCTACAAGAACGGCGCCATGCCGCACTCCATGACCGAATCGTTCCCACCGGCTGAAGGCTTCACGGCCACCGAGGAAGGCGCGTCGCCGGAGATGAAGGAAGCCCTCCTGAACCCGTACGCCAAGCAGGGACGGGGCTAACGGCACCATGGCCGAAGCACCTTACGCACTCATCCGGTTCCAGGAGCCTGGCGGCGGCAAGGCCCGCGCGGGCCTGCTCGTTGATGACAGGGTCCTGCCCCTGGACGAGGACATCAACTCCCTGATCGAGCACTGGGACACCACCGAAGGCCAGCTGGACTCGCTGGCCGCCTCTGCAGGCGAGGACACAGGCCTGGCGATTGCCGACGTCGAGGTCCTGGCCCCCGTGGAGCCGGCCCAGATCCTGCAGACGGGCGCCAACTACCGCAAGCACGTGATCGACCTGGCCGTGGCGCACCGCGAGCCGGGCGAAGACGCGGAAGAGGTGCGCACCAAGACTGCCGCGATGATGGACAAGCGCGCGGGCCAGGGCACGCCGTACTTCTTCATCGGGCTTCCGACGGCGGTCGCGTCCGCCACGGACGACCTCACCCTGCCCGCCTACAGCAAGTCCCACGACTGGGAGCTGGAACTGGCCGCGGTGATCGGGAAGACTGCGTTCCGGGTCACCCCCGAAGAAGCCCTGGAGCACGTCTTCGGGTACACCATGGTCAATGACATCACCACCCGCGAGTACGTCTTCCGCAAGGACATGCCCGCCATCGGTTCGGACTGGTACCGCGCCAAGAACGCCCCCGGCTTCCTGCCCACGGGCCCGCTGCTGGTGCCGGCCAAATTCTTCGGCGACCCGCAGGACGTCCAGGTGACGCTCAAGCTCAACGGCAAGGCCATGCAGGACGAGTCCACCCAGGACATGATCTTCGGCGTTGCCAAACTGGTCAGCGAAGCCTCGCAGATCATGCCGCTGCGCCCCGGCGACCTTGTCCTCACAGGCAGCCCGGCCGGCAACGGCCAGCACTGGGGACGGCTGCTCCAGGACGGCGACGTCATGGAAGGCACCATCACCGGGCTGGGCACCCAGTTCATCCACTGCAAGGACGAAACTCCAACCGAAAGCAGCAAGCCGTGACCACCCAGGACACAGCAACCGGCGCCGGGGAATCAAGTACTGATTCCCCGGCCATCCGGCGTGAAGACCCGCTCGGCAGCATCCGCGCCATGGCCCGGGAACACAGCAACTGGGGCCGTTGGGGCCAGGACGACGTCCTGGGCACCCTGAACTTCATCGACGCCGCCAAGCGGGTCGAGGCCGCCGCGCTCGTCAGCACCGGGGAGGCGTTCTCGCTCTCCCAACCCTTCGATACCAACGGTCCGCAAAAAGGCTGGCGCCGCCGCACCAACCCGGTCCACACCATGACGGACACGGGCGTTGACGCTGAACGCGGCAACCAAGGCTTCCCGCACGGTTTCGGCGGCGCTGACGACGTGATCGCCATGCCCCTGCAATGCTCCACTCAGTGGGATGGCCTGGGCCACATCTTCGACCAAGGCAAGGCCTGGAACGGCCGGGCCGCCGGCGACGTCGTCACCTCCGAGGGCGACCTGGTCACCGGAATCGAAACCGCCGCGGCGAAGATCGTCACCCGGGGCGTCCTGCTCGACGTCGGCCGGGCGCTGGGCCCCGGGCTGGGACGGAACGACGGCGAACTGCCAGACGGTTTCGCCATCACTCCGGAACACCTCCAGCGGACCATCGAACTCCAAGGGCCCAGCTCCGAGGTGCGGCGCGGCGACATCGTGGTGATCCGCACCGGGCAGTACACCCGGGTGAGCCGCGACGGCTGGGGCGACTATGCCGGTGGCTCGGCCCCGGGGCTGTCCTTCAGCACGGCACCCTGGCTGCACCGCAGCGAGATCGCCGGCATCGCCACCGACACCTGGGGTTTCGAGGTCCGGCCCAACGAGTTCGACGGCGCATTCCAGCCACTCCACCAGATCGCCATCCCCAACCTGGGCCTGTTCCTGGGCGAGATGTGGGACCCCGACGCATTGGCGGAGGCATGCGCGGCGGACGGCAGGTACGACTTCCTGCTGACCGCAGCACCGCTCCCCATCACCGGGGCCGTCGGATCACCGGTCAACCCGATCGCCGTCCGGTAGCTTTCACTACAACAAACCACCAGCAGTAACGCCGTCAATACAAAGGAGTCAGCGATGGCAGCAGTACAGAACGTCGGAATCGTGGGGGCGGGAGCCGCGGGGCTGGCCGCCGCCATCCTCCTGGCCGACGCCGGAATCCGGGTGGAAGTCCTCGAGAAGGCAGACGCCCCGCAGACACTTGGGTCCGGCATCACGCTGCAGGGGAACGCCTTGCGCGTCCTCCGCCAGCTCGGCGTCTGGGACCAGGTGGAGGCCAAGGGCTACGCCTTCAGCACGCTCGGCCTGCGGGCCCCGGACCCGGCCGGCACGGTGCTCGCCGTCCTGGAGGACATCCGCACCGGCGGCGACGACCTCCCGGCCACCATGGGCATGTACCGGCCGGACCTTACAGCCATCCTCCGTGAACGTGCGGAACAGGCGGGTGCCCGGATCAGCTACGGCCGGACGGTCACCAGCATCACGGACGACGACGGTTCGGTCACCGTGGGCACCGCCGACGGCGGCACGGCCACTTACGACCTCCTGATCGGCGCCGACGGCCTGCACTCGGCCGTCCGCAAGGCCATTGGCATCGACGTGGAACCCCATCCAACCGGCATGGGCATCTGGCGGGCGTTCGTGGAACGGCCGGCGGAGGTGGTCCGGACCGACCTCACCTACGGCGGCCCCTGCTTCATTGCCGGCTACTGCCCCACCGGCCCGGACACCATCTACGCCTACCTGGTGGAGAAGGCCCAGGAACGCAAGCACGAGGACGGCCCCCGCATCATGGCCGAACTCGCAGCAGCCTATGGCGGGCCGTGGAACGAGATCCGCGCCAACCTGGACCACAGTGCCCGCATCAACTACACGTGGTTCACCACCCATCTGGTGAACGGACCCTGGAACCGCGGCCGCACGGTGATCATCGGCGACGCCGCGCACAGCTGCCCCCCAACGGTGGCACAGGGTGCCGCCATGGCCCTGGAGGACGCCGCCGTCCTGGCCGAGCTGCTGATCAAGGCCGACGACGTCACCGAAACCCTGTTCAAGGAGTTCAGCGACCGCCGGCTGGACCGCGCCACGGCAGTGGTGAACGCCTCGGTCCAGCTGGGCCAGTGGATGCTCGACGGCGTCCGCGACGCCGATGTGCCCGGCCTGATGCACGGCCTGTCCGTCATGCTGAAGGAGCCGGCATGAGCACCCGTCCCGGCCCGAACCCCACGGTGGATGTCCACGCACACATCCTGCTGCCGGCCCTCCAGCAGCTGGTGGCCGAGGCCGATCCGGAGGGCTTCGGCACCCAGCAGGCCCTGGAGGTGCGCCGCAACGGACCCGAGTCCATGGCCGCCTCGGGCCGGATGATCAAGGAACGCTGGCCGCAGCTGACCGACCTGGACCGCCGGCTGGCGGACATGGATGCCCAGGGCGTGGACGTGCAGCTGGTCTCACCGTCGCCGTCGCACTTCTACTACTTCGCCGGGGAGGATCTGGCCCTTCAGCTCGCCCGGGCCGCAAACCAGGCGGTGCGCGGGTTCGTAGACCGCGCGCCGGGCAGGCTGAACGGGTTGGGCCTGGTCCCGCTCCAGCACCCGGGCCTGATGGTGGATGCCTTGGAACACGCCGTCCTGGAGTGCGGCCTGCTGGGAGTCGAAATCGGGTCCTTCGCCGCCACTCCCGGAGACCCGGAACGGAGCACCGTAGAACTCTCGGACCCCCGGCTGGAACCGTTCTGGACCCGCGCCGAAGAGCTGGGCGCCGTGGTGTTCCTGCACCCGTTCGGCTGCTCGCTGGATGAGCGGCTGGACCGCTTTTACCTGGCCAACACCGTGTCCCAGCCGGCCGAGAACGCGGTGGCCCTGTCCCACCTGATTTTCAGCGGCGTCCTGGACCGGCACCCCGCTTTGAAGGTCCTGGCCGCCCACGGCGGCGGCTACCTGCCCACGACGCTGGGCCGGTCGGACCGTGCCTGGAAAGTGCGTCCGGAGGCTCATGGGTGCGCCGCGCCGCCGTCGTCCTACCTGCGGAAACTGTACTTCGACTCGCTCGTCCACAGCCCGGCTGAACTGCGGGCCCTGGTTGCCGCCGCCGGGCCGGAGCAGGTGCTGCTCGGCTCGGACTACCCGTTCGATATGGGGTCCGACCTTCCGGCGGACGAGGTGGAAGCCGCCGCACTCCCGGCCGACGACGAGGCCCGGGTCTTGGGCGGCAACGCACGGGCCCTGGGCATCACCGCGGCAGCCGCCCTGGCCACCCGCCCCAACGCCTAAGGAATACCCACATGGTTAAGATTGCCCGTTGGAACCACGACGGCGGGACGCGGTCCGGCTTCGTGGACGGCGAACACTGCTACGCGCTGCCGGCAGGCCAGTCCGTACAGACACTGCTCGATGCCGGCCTGCAGGAGACACTCGACCTTGCCCGAAAAGTTACCGCATCGGCCGCACCCGTACCGCTGGCGGAGGTGCGGCTGCTGGCCCCACTGGAACCGGCCACCATCCGGGACTTCGTGGCGTTTGAGGAACACGTGGAGGGAGTGCGGAAAAGCATCGACGGTGTGGCCGGCGTAGTGCCCGAATGGTACGAGGCACCCACGTTCTACTTCACCAACCCGCACACCGTCACCGGTACGGGCGAGGTGATTGGGATTCCCGCAGGCTGCACGGACCTGGACTTCGAAACGGAGGTTGCCGCCGTCGTCGGGCGCGTCCCTGGCAGCGACGGACGGAACCTGGACGCCGAGCAAGCCCACCGGCACATCTTCGGCTACACGGTGCTCAATGACTGGTCCGCCCGGGACCTCCAGCGCCGGGAGATGAAAGTCAGCCTGGGTCCGTGCAAAGGCAAGGACTTTGCCAACACGCTGGGGCCCTGGATCGTCACCGCCGACGAATTCGAGGCCCTGCACGACGCCGAGGGCTTCCTGCCCATCTCCATGTCCGTCGAAGTCAACGGGCAGCTGATCGGGCAGGACCTGCTCTCCAACATGGGCTGGCCGTTCGCCGAACTGGTGGCCTATGCGTCGCAGGATTCCGTGGTGCGGCCAGGGGACGTGCTGGGCTCCGGCACCTGCGGCAGCGGCTGCCTGGCCGAGCTCTGGGGCCGGAACGGGGCACAGACTCCCCCGCCGCTGAAAACCGGTGACGTGGTCCGGATGACCGTGGAAGGCATCGGCAGCATCGAGAACAGGGTGGGTGACCGCCGCGAGGCCGTGACCCGGGTACCGGCCCGGACCCGGCCGCGCACCCGCAGCATCCAGCCGGCCCCCGTGGCCTCCCCCTAAAGGAGAACTGAGAATGACAGGTCAACCGTTGAGGGTCGGCATCTTTGGTACCGGCGGCATCGCCGAACGGGCCATGGTGGAACCCTCCACCCTCGTCGACAGTGTGCAGGTCATCGCCGTCGGCTCCCGCGACCCTGAGCGCGCCCGGGCCTTTGCCGACCGCTTCGGGATTAAGGCGGCCGGTGACTACGCCAGCGTGATGGCGAATCCCGACGTCGACCTCGTATATGTGGCACTCCCGCCGACGGCCCATGCGCTGTGGGCGGTCGCCGCGCTGCGCGCAGGCAAACACATTCTTTGCGAAAAGCCGCTCTCCGCCAACGGAACCGACGCGCGGGCCATTGCCGACGCTGCCGAGGCCACCGGTCGCTCGGCGTTCGTCGGATTCCATTACCGGCTTCATTCGTTCACCCAGCGGCTGCTCGACGTGATCGGATCGGGTGTGCTCGGCGACATCGACGACGCCTCGATCGACTTCAGCATCCCCCACTTTGTGGTGAAGCCCGGCAACATCAGGCTGAACGGCGATCTGGGCGGCGGGGCCGTGATGGACGTCGGCTGCTACGCCATCGACCTCCTGCGGGCGGCATGGGGCGAGGCGCACGTCGTATCGTCGTCGGCCCGGCTGTACGACGGCGATCCCCGCGTCGATATGCAGACCGATTTCGTGCTGGCGTTCGAGACGGGCATCAGAGCACGGGTCCGGGCCTCGTTCCTGGGCGACGACAAAGGTCAAATGTCGCTGACCATCGTCGGCTCCGCAGCCACCCTGCACGCGACAAGCGTCATCGTTCCGCAGTGGGGAGCCACGCTGCGCGTCGCCGCCGGCGAGAACCTGCTCATCGACGAAAAGGCCATGGAGGGTGAATCGAGTTACGTCGCCCAGCTTGAGCACCTCGTGGACGTGCTCGCCAGCGATGGCCCGTCACCCCTCACGGCAGCGCACGCCACGGCCACGATGGCCCTCGTCGACGACGTCTACCGCGCAGCGGGGCTGCAGCCCCGCTGAGGTGACGCCCAACTGGCACCCCACCTTCGCCACGGTCATGCCGTGCCCCAGCAGCCCATCTGTCAGCCCGGCAGGACAGCCGACCAGCCGCCGTCCACCATCAGGTTCGCTCCCGTCACGTAGGACGCTTCGTCGGACGCCAGGAACAGCGCGCAGGCGGCCACTTCCTCCGGCACGCCAATCCTGCCCAGCGGAATGCTGCCGGCGATGGTCCGCATGGGGTGGTCGGGTGCGAGGAGGTTGCCCTCGGTGGCGGCGGTGCGGACCATCCCTGGGCTGACGGCATTGACACGCAGCCCGTGCGGCGCCCCTTCGGCCGCCAGCTGTTTGGTCATGGCCACCACGGCTCCCTTGGTGGCGGTGTGCGCCAACCGGCCATTGGTCATGGAGCCCGTCACCCCGGCGGTGGAACCCACCAAAACGATGGCGGCGTTCCGCGCGGCGATCAGCTGCGGCCAGAAGTACTTCACGGGCAGGAACACCACGTCCATCTCGTGCTCCAGGTTCCACTTCCAGTCGGCGTACGTGAGCTGCTCCACGGGAGCGAACCGTGTGATGGCCGCATTGGCATAGAGGATATGGACCTGCCCCTGGGCTTCCGCGACTTCCCGGGCCCAGGCGGCTACGGCGGCCTCGTCCGTCAGGTCCACCCGGCTGCTGCCCATGCGGCCCCCGGCTGCCGTGACCGCCGCGACCGTGGCTGCCGCGCCGTCGTCGTCCATGTCGCAGCCCAGCACCATGGCACCGGCCGCAGCGAACGCTAGCGCCGCGGCCCTGCCCTGGCCGCTGGCCGTTCCGGTGATAACGGCGGTCTTGCCGGCCAGGCGCTGGCTGGAAACGGGCATGGGGTTCCTTCCGAAAGCATGTTTCTTCGACTTTCGCAGGAACCGGCCCGGCGCAGAACGCCGTCTTGGGTCTAGATGGTATCCGCCTCGTGGATGGTCAGGGGGTGGGCGGCGGCGGGAAAGAGTTCGTGCAGCCGGGCGCAGGAGCGCTGCACCACCGAACGCAGCCAGACACCGGCAGGGTCCTCCGCCTGCGAGGGGTGCCAGTACATGGCCTCCACCAGGGACGCTTCTGCATCGTCGTCGAACTGAAGCACCGCAATGTTGGCGCCGCGCTGGGCCCGGGCCGCCAGCATCCCGGGCACCAGCGCCACCAGGTCCGTTCCCTCCACCAGCAGGGGCAGCGACAGGAACCCGCCCACCACGGCGGCCACCCGGCGCTGGATGCCGCGCGATTCGAACAATTTGTCCGCGGGAGTGCTGATGCCCTCCCCGAAATAGCCGACGGCGTGGGGCACCTTGGCCAGGTCGGCAAGGGTAAGGCGGGGCTGCTGGAGCAAGGGGTTGCCGGCGTCGGCAACGGCCATGAAGCTGTCCCTGAAGAGCTGCCGGCTGGCCCCCTGCATCTGGTACCCGGTGGGCCCGACGAGCAGGTCGATCTTGGAGTAGTCAGCCATCTGGCCCTGGATCCCGGACTTTGACGTGGGAACGAAATCCACGGAGACCCCGGGCGCCTCCTCCCGCAGGATGCCCCGGAGCGGGCCCACGATCAGCGCCGCCGCATAGTCGGAGGCGGCAATCACGAACTCCCGCTCGCTGGACGCCGGATCGAACCCGGAGCGCACGCGGGTGGCCCGCTGGATGTGAAGCATGGCTTCATCAACCAGCGGGACCAGGGACTGGGCGAAGGGCGTCAGGTCGTAGGTGCGGCCATTGCGGACCAGGAGTTCGTCGTCGAAATGTCGCCGAAGCCTGGCCATGGCCGCGCTGGTGGCAGGTTGGCTGAGCTGGAGGCGCTCAGCGGCCCGGGTGATGTTCCTCAGCTCCAGCAGGACCTGCAGGTGGGGCAGCAGGTTCAGGTCCAGGTTCTTCATACCCACAGGTTAGCCGCGCCGGGGCGCCCGGAACCGCCGCCGGACCGCGGGCGCTTCAGGATCCCAGTTCTCGGGCGACGCGCCGGGCACCGCGGACGGCGATGGCCACGCTCATGAGCGTGGGGTTCATGGCCGTGGCTGTCGGTATGAGCGCATTCCCGCCCACCACCAGGTTCTCGTACCCCCACACCCTGGACCATGGATCGGCAACCGAGCTGCCGTCGTCGGCTGCTCCCATGCGCATGGTGCCCTGGTAGTGCAGGCTGGAGCCGTTGGGCATCAGCCGGGGTTCGGCCACAAAGACGCCCAAGGCTTTGCCTGCACGCCTCAGCAGGTCGGTGGCCTGGGCAATTTCCGCCTCTTCGCGTTCGGTGAGTGCGTACTCGATGGTCATGTTGGGGAAACCGCGGTAGTCGGGCTCATGGTCGTCGAAGCTGACGGCGTCCTCGTAGCGGGGATGCTTGCGCATGCCGTAGCCCATGTTCACGTAGCCCCAGCGGTTGTCGGAGTACGGGGTGCCCGGTTCCATTGGGAACGGGGTGGACTCCGAGTACATGACCTGCACGGAGAAGGGGTGTTCGGGTTCGGAGAAGGGGATGCGGTTGACTGCGGCCACGGGGTCGGCGGGATTCTGGGCGCGCCGGGCCAGTTCCGCGTCAAGGTCACCCTCGGCGGCGAAGCGGAGCATCTTGTCGGCGTCGAGGGCCACGGTGGAGATCACCACCGGGTGTTCGGT
This sequence comes from Pseudarthrobacter sp. AG30, assembly GCF_003116525.1. Lineage (NCBI taxonomy): Bacteria > Bacillati > Actinomycetota > Actinomycetes > Micrococcales > Micrococcaceae > Pseudarthrobacter > Pseudarthrobacter sp. AG30. The sequence goes on from NZ_QEHL01000001.1 coordinate 203,913, forward strand.
CAGGTAGTGGCCCAGCGCTTGGGGGCGGATGCCCGAGGCCCACAGGAGCTGCGGCGAGCGGAAGGCATCTGCCGCTACCACCACCACGTCCGCCGGAACAAAGGACTCCGTACCCGTGCGGAGATCCTGCACGGTGACCCCGGTGGCCCGGTTTCCGTCGAGTTCAACCCGGCGGACCAGGGTGAGATCGCGGAGTTCGAACCGCTGTGAGAGCGCGTTGTCGGGATCGATCAACGGCCCGAGGACGACGTCGGCCCCCGCCCAGCGCACGGACCCGTCGGGTTGCGGGTCGCCGGCCACCGGAAGGGTGCCCACCCCGTAGCCGTCGGGCAGCTCGGCGCCGAACTCTTCGTCCAGGAGGGAGCGGATGGCTTCGCCGACCTTGGAGTCTGCGAAGGCTGCACTGTGGACGTGCAGGAGACCCTTGGCCTCTTCAATCAGGCCGTCCCACTCGTCGTCGGCGATGAAGGGGATCTTTTCGCTGAACGCGGGCGACGGCGTCGCGCAGGTCCAGTGCGCGCCCTGGCCGCCAACGTTGGTGGCGGCAGCCGCCGCCGGGAACGAAGGGGCGTGCGCTGACCCTTCTCCGCCGAAGTCCAGGAGGTGCGTGCCCTGGCGCGCGGTGAACATGCCCTCGGTGACTGTTGCTGCCGGAATGCCGAGGGACTCCCGGAACGCCCCGGCCTGCGGCCCCTGCGACATTTCCCGGGCGCGTGCTTTCTTGGCCGGGTCCGGGATGTTCCGGACGCTCTCGCCGGGAACGGCTGTCAGTTGCGGCCCGGCTTCGAACATCACCACCCGGGCGGTGGGGACTTGCTCCAGCAACAGGCGGGCGTAGGTGGAACCGATAGGTCCGCTGCCGACGACGGCAATGGTGGGGTTGGACATGATGTCTCCTTTGAGATCAGGCCGGGAGGGTTTCGGAAGGTGCGTGGGCGGGGACGGGTTCGTCGGACAGGCGGCCGTGCGGGAGCAGTACTGCCGCCAGGATGCCCAGGGCGTAGGCGCAGGCAAGGGCAATGAAGATGGGTGTGAAGACGGACGAGTAGATCTGGGCGACGTCGGATTGGACCGCCGGTGACGCTTGGTGAACCTGCTGCGGGGTGAGGGTGGAGGCGTCCAGCCCTGCCGGCAGGAGGGCCGCCACCCCGGAGCCGATGACGCCGCCGATGACCGCCGTCGCCACGGTTGATCCCACCTGCCGGACCAGGTTGATGGTTGCGGTGATGGTGCCGGTCTGGCCTGCGGGGACGGCGCCCTGGACCACGGCCACGATGAGGCTCATGAACGCCCCGGTGCCCAGGCCCACGGCACCCATCACGATCATGGGCGCCCACAGCGGGAGGCCGGCCGGGAGCAGCGCCATCACCAGCAGGGCCACGGCTCCCAGCACCGTTCCGCCGACCGGGAAGATCCGGTAACGCCCGGTGCGGCTGGCCAGCCAGCCCGTGAGGAGGTTGCTGATCAGCATGCCGAAGACGGTGGCGATGGGAACCAGCCCGGACACCGTAGCCGAGGTCCGATAGGCCATCTGGAAGTAGGTGGGCAGGTAGGCGGTGATGGAGAAGAAGCCGACGCCGATGATCGCCGAGAGCGCCGTACCGGCAGCAATGGTGCGGTTGGCGAAGAAATGCAGCGGAATGATGGGCTCAGGTGCCCGCCGCTCGATCAGGAAAAAGGCGATAAAGCCCGCGATGCTGGCCGCGAGCGCGCTTCCGGCCGCAGGACCGCCGTCCCTTTCCGCGCCCCAGGAGGCGGCAAGGACGAGCGCCACCAGCGCGGAGGTAAAGACGGCGGAGCCGGCGATGTCGAAGTGCCGGGGTGGCGGGCCCGGCTCCAGGTGGGGAACGGCCACCAGTGCCAGGGCGAACGCGGCGGCACCCACCGGGATGTTGATCCAGAAGACCCACTGCCAGCCCCAGTAATCGGTGATGGCACCGCCCACCACCGGGCCCACCAGGATGGCGATGGGAAAAGCCGCCCCGATGATGGCCATGTAGCGGGGCCGTTCCCGCTGCGTGGTGACGCGGGCGATGATGGTCTGCGACATGAGCTGCAGGCCCGCCGAGCTCATGCCCTGGAGGACACGGGCGGCAATGAGCCACGCGATGTCCGTGGCAAAACCGCAAGCCAGGGATGCGGCCAGGAACATCACCAGGGAAACAAGGAAGATCCGCCGGGCGCCGAGGACATCGCCGAGCCTGCCGAGCACGGGCAGCAGCACCGTGCTGGCCAGGGTGTAGCCCACCACCACCCAGCTCATCAGCTGCAGGGCACCCAGCTCTCCGGAAATGGTGGCAAGGGATGTGGAGACCACTGTGTGGTCCAGTGCCCCGAGGAACGAGACAGTGAGCAGGGAGGTGGTGAGGAGGCGAAGCTTTACAGGTGATAGTTGCATAGTGGTCTGTCCGAACGATCGGACCGTCGACGCGACGTGGTGTGCCCCCGGCGCACCAACACGACGGGGAACGGGTCCGGATGGGACCCCGGCGCCACTCCCCACCCTACAACCACTTAAGTCTAAAAACAACAAAAGGTTGCACGGAATCGACGGAGTCACTGGGCCGCCCGCGCGCTCGCCACGTCGTGCGCCCGCCGTTGGTCTTCCAGCAATTCCTGCAGGTCAGCCACCTCCCTGCCGCTCGAGGCAGCTTCGATGGCGCGGCGCAAGGCCAGCCGGACCGGAGCCTCGTAGCGCTCCGGCACCCTCAGCGCCCCCTCCACCGTCGAGGTCTCCAGCTTGACCCGGCCGGCAGCATGGTCAATGGCAACCTCTGTCCTGACCTCGCCCAAGGCCAGGACCTGGATCAAGCCGCCCGCGGCGGGTCCTTCGAGGACGGTGCCCACCAGGGTGGACGGAATGCGGCTTCCGCCGGCCACCGGAGAATCCAGCAGTGCCATGATGCCCTCCGCGGCCGCCATACCCGCCCGGAGGGTCAGCTGGGAACCTGTCAGGGTCCGGGCCCAGCCGAGGCCGTCACGGATCACGGCATCCAGGAGCGCGGCGGGGGCGGCGCACTCCACGGTGACCACCCTCGGCAGGGTCCCGCGCCGCGCCCGGACCGCGTCCCCCAGCATGTCGGCGCGGAGGCCGGGGCGGTCGACGACCACCGGGATACCTCCGGACCAGGTGCCCGCTGCGAAGACCTCTCGGGGCAGGGCCGCGGGATCCGCGATCACCACCGCCGCCGCTCCCTCGTCCCGGGCATCCAGCAGCCGGGCCCACCAGTTGCCGGAGCCGGGGATGACGGCAACAGCACCGCACACGTCATCCGCCAGCCTGGCACTGGCGGGAAGCCCGACCGCGGCCGCCACGTACGCGGGTGACCGGGTAAAGACGCCGGCACGGGGCCCTAGCGGCGTCACTGCCGGCCCGCTTCGAGGATCTTTGCGGCGGCAGCATCAGCCAGGTCGACTGCGTGGTGCGCGTCAGCCAGCAGTTCGCGGTACTCCACCGGGACCCCCGCTTCAAGGCGCGAGGCCAGGGCGCGCCACTCAGCCACATAGCCATCCACGGGATCCCTCCCGTATCCGGTCCACTGTCCATCGTCCGCGCGTACATTGATGACGGCGCTTCCCGCATGGACGAAGGCCGGCGGGAAGGTGACCTCGATCCGGTCATGGGAGGTGGCGATGGCCATGCGCCAAAAGGCGTCAGGGCCTTCCGGAAGCATGGTGAGGGCGAGTTGGACCAGGACACTGCCTGCCCGGTACCCCACCAGGTAACCGATGGGCGGGGCGAGCCGTGCATAGACGACCTCGTCCACGCCTGGTGCGACGTCCCTGACCGCAGGCAGGTCATGGATGGCCAGCCCGATCAGCAGCTGCCGCAGGACTCCTGCAGCCACCGCCGGATCGCCCAGGTCCGGGCGGCCGTGGGCTGCGGCCTGGAACGGGCCGCCTTCCGCCACGAGCCGGTGGTACCTGTCGTTGGGCGGAAGCGCCAAAGTGACCGATACGGCCCGCACCCCGCCGTCGAGCGCAGCAAGGTGGCGCCTGGCGCGGCCCCAGGCTGCATCGAACACGTGGTTTGTGCCCACTAGGAGGATGGCGCCGGCCGCCAGGCAGGCATCGATGGCGCGGCTGGCATCTTGCTTGGTGGTGGCCAGGGGCTTTTCGCAGAAGATGGCCCGCTTGCCGGCCGCCACTGCCGCCATGATATGGCGGGCGTGTTCTGACGGCGGGCTGCAGACAGCCACCACCTGCACCTCCGGGTCTGCCAGCAGCGCCCGATCCCCGCTGGACCAGCGCACACCACACGGTTCAGCAAGATCCCGGGAACGGCCACTTCCGGCGTCGGCGATATGCACCACATCAAACAGATCCGGGAGCCCGCGCAACACCGGCAAATGAAGGGCCGCAACGCCAGGTCCGGCTCCGAGTATCCCTATCTTCCAAGGCATCGTCGCCTCCTTCTTATGTCTCTATTATTCATAAGTTGGCGAATTTTTAGCCATAGTTGATCTGATTTCGCGCCTTAGTCGCGTGCAATGTGTGAGAATTGGTGCCATGACGACAGACTCCACCCTCCGTTTCGGAGCACAAACGGACGAAGTGACCAGCCTGCTGCGGATCGTCAACCTGGTGCGGACAGGCGAGGCAACCACCCGGCCGGAAATCGGCAAGGTTACCGGGCTGGGCCGGGGCGTCGTGAGCCAGCGGGTAGACCAGGCCATCGCGATTGGATTCCTGGGTGACGGCGACTTCGGAGCCTCGTCCGGAGGCCGCGCGCCGCGGACCCTCCGCTTTCGCTCAGAACAGGGGCGGATTGTCATTTGCGCCCTCGGCGCGGCACACATCAGGGTTGGCTTCGCGGCGCTCGACGGCGACATCATTGACCACGCACACCGCAGCTGGGACATCGCCCAGGGACCGGAGAAGACGATCGATGCCGTCATGGCCCTTGTTGAGGATGTGCTCAAGCATCATCCTCCCGTGCCGGTATGGGGCGTCGTGGTTGGCCTCCCGGGACCGGTGGACTTCGCCACAGGACAGCCCGTGGCTCCGCCGATCATGCCCGGTTGGAACGGCTTCGACGTCCGGACGCCCTTCGAGGAACGCTTCAACGCGCCGGTATGGGTGGATAACGACTCCAACCTGCTGGCGCTTGGTGAGCGGGCCCGCCGTCGCGACATGCTCACGGACCTGATCTACTGCAAGATCGGCTCGGGGGTCGGCTCCGGCCTGCTGTCCAAGGGCCGGATCCACCGTGGTGCCAACGGCGCTGCCGGGGACATCGGCCACGTCCGGGTTTCCGACTCCAACGAGCAGTGCCGCTGCGGCAAGGTCGGATGCCTCGAAGCCGTGGCCGGCGGATGGGCCCTGGTGCGGGACGCAGAGCAGGCCATCAAGGAAGGCGTCACCACTTCCCTGGCCGGCCGGGCAAAAGAGCGGGCACTGACGCTGGAGGACATCACGCTCGCGGCACAGGCCGGTGATTCGCTCGCCATCTCACTCGTCCAGAAGTCCGCCCATGTAGCCGGCGAGACCATTTCAGCCCTGGTCAACATGTTCAACCCGGGAGTCATTGTCATCGGCGGTGCCATTGCCTCCGCAGGCGAGGTGTTCCTGGCCGAGGTACGCCAACGCGTGTATGAGCTGTCACTGCCCCTCGCCACCCGCGACCTCACCATCACGTTGTCCGTGAACGACGAGCGCGAACCGTTGCGCGGCGGAGCCGAGCTTGCGCGCGAGCAGTTGTTCGACGTCACCTTCCCGCGCTGGTTTGCCGAAGGCCGGCCATCCCCCGAACGCACGGCAGTGCCGGCCTGACCTGGCATTCCCGTCCGGCAGCGCCGCTCACGCCACGTCGCGGGAAACGCCCGGCACCACGGCAGGACGTACAGCCAGCCGGGCCTCAACGCGGAACGGGAGTACCAGCGCAGACCCTGATGGTGCCTGAAGGTAAGGCACCATCAGGGTGAAATCGACAGCGACGGTGTGGGCGCCGGCGGAGATTTCCTGCGGGACCGCCAGGACAAGCCTGTCCTGGATGAACCACCAGCCGGGCTCGGCCCGCAAGGCCTCGGCAGGCACGCGCCTGGCACCCAGCACCACCGACACCCGGTCCGCCGCCACCGGCACTCCATCCACCTCCACAGCCAGGCCGGCCACACTGGAGAGCGGCATCGAACGGATCCACGGCAAACCGAGCCGGAGCTCGAAACCAGCGGGAACGGCGGTCAGCGCATCGTCACGTAAAGCGGTTTCCAATCCAACACCCTTCCTTTATCCTGAAACTGACATAAGTTTGTCAGTTAAGTGCATTAAAGGAAAGGGAGCCATGGCTAACGAAATTCCCGGCGGCTGGACCCTCTGCGCCAGCTCATTCAACTGGGTGCCCGACATCGTGGCCGCCCGGCGCACGGCCAGGGACATCGTTTCCGGCATTGCGGACTCGGTGCGGACGGTGGAGCTCGAACCGGGGCTCGTATGGCGGTCCTTTCCCGCTCCGCAGGCCGATGAGGTGGACGCCCTCCGGGAGTCCCTGGCGGCGAAAGGGGCCCGCATCAGCATTGTCGGGGCGAGCCTGGACGACTTCACCGCCCCCGGCACCAGACGGTCCCAGAAGGAGCGGCTGGACTTCCTGGTGCCCCAACTGCACGCTGCGCACCGGGTGGGAGCCTACGGAGTGCGCCTGCCGATCGGCCAGGCAGGGCCGGAACTGCTCACCCTGCTGCAACCGCTGCTGCACCGGCTGGACCTGGTGTTGTATGAGGAAATCCAAGGGCAGCAGGCCCCGGGGAGCCCCGGCGTCGACCCTGCACTGGAGGCGATCGCCACGCTGGCGGATGACCACGTGCGGGTGCTCGTGGACATCAGCATGCTCATGCCCGCCCTTCCCCCCACCTACCTCGGGGAACTTCGCCAAGGCGGCATTCCCGCGGACCTCCTGGCACGCCTGGAACACGACTGGCTGGATCCCGCCACCCTCGACGCCGTCACGGCCCTGCTCCGGTCGGGGGAGGTGCCGCCGCGGATCCACACCCTCTACATGAACCTGTTGATCCGTTTCGGCCGCAGCCAAGCAGGAGACCTGCAGGCCATCATGCCCCTGGTGGGGGCCTTCCACCTGAAGTTCTGGGACCTGCACGACGACGGCGGGCGGGTTTCGCAGCCGCTGCGGGACCTTGCCGCCCTGCTCAGCCGGAGCAGCTTCACCGGCACGCTGACCAGCGAGTGGGGCGGCCACGAGTGGCTGCAGGACGATCCCACCGAGATGACGCAGCGGCACCTGGCCCTGGCGGAGGCAGCCCTTTCCACGGGTGGTTGAGCCTCCGAACAAAACACAACGGCCGGCCCGGAAGATTCCGGGCCGGCCGTTGTGTTGGCGGTGCTATTTGGTACTGAAGGCGGCGTCGAAGGCGGCCGCAGATGGCTCGTAGCCGGAAAGCCTGCGGACAAACTCAAGCGCTTCGGGAGCGCCGTCCAGCCGGTCCATGCCTGCGTCCTCCCATTCCACTGAGAGCGGTCCGCGGTAGCCGATCGAATTGAGCATCCGGAACGCGTCCTCCCAGGGCACATCGCCGTGGCCGGTGGAAATAAAATCCCAGCCCCGGCGCGGGTCGGCCCACGGCAGGTGGGACGACAGCCTGCCGTTGCGTCCGTTGACCAGCCGCTTCTTCGTGTCCTTGCAGTGCACGTGGTAAATGCGGTCCTGGAAGTCCCACAGGAATCCCACGGGATCAATGTCTTGCCAGACCATGTGGCTCGGGTCCCAGTTCAACCCGAAGGCTTCCCTGTGCCCGATCGCCTCCAGGGTGCGCCGGGTGGTCCAGTAGTCGTAGGCAATCTCGGACGGGTGCACCTCGTGGGCAAACCGGACTCCCACCTCGTCAAAGACGTCCAGGATCGGGTTCCACCGGTCGGCAAAGTCCTGGTAGCCGGCGTCGACCATCTTCTCCGTGGCCGGCGGGAACATGGCAACGTACTTCCAGATGGACGATCCCGTAAAGCCCGTCACCGTCTTCACGCCAAGCTTCGCGGCCAGCCGCGCGGTGTTCTTCAACTCCTCGGCGGCGCGCCGGCGGACGCCCTCAGGGTCGCCGTCGCCCCACACCACGTCCGGCAGGATGCCCCGGTGCCGTTCGTCGATCGGGTCGTCGCACACTGCCTGGCCCTTGAGATGGTTTGAAATGGTCCATACCTTCAGGCCGTTGCGTTCGAGGATGTCCAGCTTGCCCTGAACATAGGCATCATCATCCCAGCGCCACGGATCCAGATGGTCGCCCCAGCAGGCGATCTCCAGGCCGTCATAGCCCCACTCGCCGGCGAGGCGGGCCACTTCTTCGAAGGGCAGGTCGGCCCACTGGCCGGTGAACAAAGTGATCGGTCGTGCCACGGATGTCTCCTCCCTATGCTGCCGGGGCGGGCACGCCGGCGGCGACCCGTGTCCAGGCGGAATCATTGTCAGAACTGCGTTCAACGGCCTCCAGCACCTGCTGCACCTGCAGCCCTTCGGCGAAGGTCGGTTGCGGGTGGGCGCCGTTGGCGATGCCCTCCACCAGATCCTTCACCTGGTGCGAGAACCCGTGCTCGTAGCCGAGCATGTGGCCGGCGGGCCACCACCCGGACAGGTACGGGTGCTCCGGCTCGGTGACCAGGATCTTCCGGAACCCTTGGCGGTCTGGGGAAGCGGTCCGGTCGTAGAACTGGACGCTGTTGAGGTCTTCGAGGTCGAAGGCGAGGGCCCCCTTGTCCCCGGAAACCTCAATGTGCAGGGCGTTTTTCCTGCCGGTCGCGAACCTGGATGCCTCGAAGGAGGCCAGGGCGCCGGATTCGAAGCGGCCGGTGAAAATGGCGATGTCATCCACCGTGACCTTGCCGAATCCCGCACCCGCGGTTCCGGACAGCCCCGCGCCCGATTCGAGCAGCGGCCGTTCCTTCACGATGGTCTCGATCACGCCGGAGACCGTGCGGAGGGTGAGGCCGGTGACGAACTGGGCGAGGTCGATGGCGTGGGCTCCGATGTCGCCCAGCGCACCGGATCCGGCGTGTTCCTTCTGCAGGCGCCAGGCGAGCGGCATGTCCGGGTCAACCAGCCAGTCCTGCCGGTAGGAGGCCCGGACCTGGCGGACTGTTCCCACCGCACCTTCGGCAATGAGATTGCGCATGAGGGTTACCGCGGGGACGCGGCGGTAGGTGAACCCCACCATCGCACGAAGGCCGCGTGCGGCGGCCCTTTCCGCAGCTTCGGCCATTGCTTCGGCTTCGGCCACGGTGTTGGCCAGCGGCTTCTCGCACAGGACGTGCTTTCCCGCCTCCAGGGCCGCAATGGCGATCTCGGCGTGGGAGTCCCCTGGGGTGACAATGTCGACGACGTCGATGTCTTCCCGCGCGATCACGTCGCGCCAGTCGGTGGCCGCCTCAGCCCACCCCCACTTCCGCGCCGCCTCATTCACCGCCTGGGCGTTCCGGCCGACAATGACCGCCATGTCCGGCTCGGCGGGAAGGTCGAACACCCGCGGAGCCGTGCGCCAGCCCTGGGAATGCGCAGCGCCCATGAACCCGTACCCGATCATGGCCACGCGCAGGGTTGTCATGCCAGCACAACCTTTCGGTCCACGGCCACCCGGTTCCCCACGTACCGCATTGGAGCGATCTGCATGTAGAGGAGGCGGAGGGTCAGGATGACCTCGACGTCGATTTCCTCGCCTGCGTCGGGAACACGGTCCAGCGGGATGATGATGTCCGGCTTGTCAGCCACGAACCACAGGGTGTCCCACTGCTCCGGAAGCTCCGCGATGGAGTAGGAACGGCCCTGCAGTTCGAAGCGGAGGGATTCCTTGGAGATTTCCACGCCGTTGACGGTTGCCGCGACGTCGTCCACGGCGGACAGCCAGAGACTCCGGTACCACGGGAGCTGGACGGCTACGGAGATGCCTTCCGGGTGCCGGCGGACGTCGGCGTCCTGGAAAAGGGAGTTATGGGTTGCCATGATTAGTCCTTACTCAAAGGTCTCGACGAAAGTCTGGTGGGGTGCCGGCGGCTGCGGTTCCAGCGTCTGCCGGGCGGACGGACTGTAGGGGTGGTACTCGCTCGGGACCGGCTGGTCCGCGGGCGGCATGAAGACGGGCTTTCCGTCGTCACCGAAGTACATGAGGTCCAGGGCGAAAGCGTGCTGGTTCTTCTCGGCGAAGCTGATCCAGTTTTCCTCGAAGGGTGCCCGCAGCAACTCGTAGCAGCGGAACTTCCAGATCTTCCATTCGCCGTCCTGGCGCAGGAAGTCCACCGCGTATTTGCACCAGACCCAGTGGGCCCAGACTTTCTTGCCCTGGACTTCGCCCGGCGAGTACATGTAGTCGGGGCTCTCCTTGGCCACGTCCGGGTCGGTCAGGCCGGACTCGTTGCCGGTCATGATCCAGACGCCCTTGGCGGTCTTGCCGTCGGCCGCCACTTCGATGACCGGAGTGGTGGTGTAGTGCAGGATCAGCTTGCCTACGGGTTTGGGGCGGCCCTGGTGGTACCGGATCACGCTGTCGTAGTCGGTGTACTGCCCGGCGTTCGTGTACCGGGCACGTACCCCCGGGGTGCCCGGCTTGACCCAGAGCGGGATGATTTGCTCATCCTCAAACGCATTGTGGAGGTACATGTAGCGGTTGAACAGGTTCTCGATGTCCCCCCGGTCGTTGGCCCGGCGCGCCAACCGGAGCGCTTCGCCAAGGTCGGCGCGGAGCCGGTCCACCTCGGCAGTGAGGTCGGTGTCGATCGCAGGCATTGAATTCTCCTTAGGCGGGAACCACTGATTCTTCGATGGCCTTGCGCATGAGGGCGTGCTGCTTCTTGACGAGCTCGATGGGGTCGGATTCGCCCAGGTCGGCAAACGCGTGGCCCTCCCACTCGCTGGACAGGAAGCCCTGGTAGCCGCCCTTGACGAACTGGCGCACAATCCTCGGAATGTCCATGGCGGGCTCGTTGCCGTCCCCGTCGATGTCATAGAACTTGGCGTGGACGTGGAACATCTGCGGCATGATGTCCAGCCATTCCTCCGGTGGAACCAGGCCGTGCATGTTGAAGGCGAGCCGGGTGAAGGGACCGAGCTGCGCCGGATCGAAGTTGTTCTCCCGCAGGTAGTCCTCAAATTCCTGGTTGCGTTCCTGCATGGGCAGGGGCTTGCGCCAGATGTCCTGCATGACGGCGAAGTGTTCCTGCGGCAGGCCCATCTGGGTCAGCGTGCGGAACAGGGTGGGAGAGAGGCTGTGCATGGTGGAGCTGAAGTCGGCGGTGAAACCCAGACGGTCGCTGTCCAGTTCGGCGTACATCTCCCGGATCTGCAGGATCTTCGGATCGTTGGGGCCCTGGGGGGCGTGGATCTCGTAGCCCAGCTTCTGGTCGTACTTTTCGGCCAGGGGAAGAAGCCGCCGCAGCAGTTCCTTGCCGGCGGACCGGATCACGATCTTGTTGAAGCCGAGCGTGTTGGCGGTTTTGAGTTGCCTGGCGAAGAAGTCGAATTCCTCGTCCGGCGTCATGTCCCGGTCCTTGCGCCGGCCCATGTCCAGGTTCGTGCCGACGGCGCTCGGGGTGAGGCCGTAGCGGTCCATGCTGTCGCGCCACAGTTTCACGAAGTCGTCATCCACGTCGGGATAGGTGCGCAGCATTTGCGCGATGTTGAATTCGACGCCGGGGCCCAGGCCTTCGTCGGCGACGGCCTTGATCAGGGTCTCGGGGGTGTACAGCCCGGCAGCGAATTCGGAGGTGAGTGAGTAAAGGGTGATGCCAAGCTCGATGCCGGAGCCTGCGATTCCTTCTGACATGTTCTGTGATCCCTTCGGTGTCAGCCGCGGACGGGCTGGGTGAGGTGGCTGTTGAGGATGCGTCGCGCTTCGGCGGCGTCGGTGACCATGGCTGAGCCGGCGTCGGCAGCGGCGGAGCGCTGGACGGCCTGCTCGCCGCGGATGATGTCGAACGGGTCCTGCCAGTTGTTCCAGTGCCAGCCTTCGTATTCGCTGGAAATCGCACCGGAATAGCCGTTCTCCACCAACTGGCGGACAAGGCCGCGCACAGGCACGGACGGCTCTTCGCCGTTCTCGTCGATGCCGAAGAACTTTCCGTGGACGTGCCGGACCCACGGCATGATTTCCAGCCAGGTGTCCAGCGGCGCGGGGCCGAACAGGCCGGTTCCATTGATGGCAAAGTCGATGCCCAGGTCCGGGCGGCCGTTGCGTGCGGCCAGGCCGATAAAGGCGCCGAACCGCTCGCCGTGGACTTTCTGCGTGTTGGGCGGTCCTTCCGCGTAGAAACCGTTCCACAGGTCCACCACCTGCTGGAGCAGGTCCTCGGATGCTCCGCGGCGGCGGTAGGCCTCCAACAGCGAAGGGGCGAAGCCGGTGACGGTGGCGCCCCAGTCTGCGGTGAACCCCAGGAGCGGGGAGTCGAGCTTCTCGTAGCGGTCGCGCAGCGCAAGGACGCGTTCGTGTGCCCCGTGCTGGTCGGCGTGGACCTCCAGCGCCAGTGTGACGCCGTACTTTTCTGCGACGGGAAGGAGGCTCTCCATGGCATCGGGTGTCAGGGAGATTTGAACCCGGGCGATCGGGAAGCCGAGCCTGGCTGCCACTTCGATCTGCTTGCGCATGTATTCGACCAGTTCATCGTGGTTCATGAGCCGGTCGCGGCGGATTCCGGTGTCAACGTTGACGGCGAGCGAGGTGGGCACCAGGTCCACCTCCGCCACAAGGTCCCGGAACTGCCCCACGAAATTGTCATCGACGTGGTCGGGGAAGCCGCGCAGGCTGGAGAAGCCAATGACTTCGAGCCCGGGTCCAAAGCCCTCGGCCGCCACTTTGCGGATCAGGCCGTCGAGATCGTATTGCCGGCCGTGGAAGGCGCGGGTGAAGCTGTAGAGGGTGACGCCCTGGATGGGCGTGCCAAGGCTGGTCATCGTTGTGCCACCTTCATGGTCTTGGTGTCGTGCTCTTCGATGTGCAGCACGCCGTGGTCGGTGATGATGTACGGAATGTAGAGCTTCAGGTCCACCCGCACCTCGTGCCCAGCCTTGGAAGGATCGACGGGAAGGTCCCCGGACAGCACGGCGGAGTCCAGCGGGAACCACCATTCGCCGGTCTGGTCCACGAGCTCCCCGAAGCTGAACGTGCGGTTGTTCATGGTCCAGCGCAGCGATTCCTCCGGTGCGGCAACACCGTCAATGGTGAGGGCGGCCCCGGCGATGCATGAACCGGGGAGGGCCCGGTACCAGGGAATGCGGACCTCGACGGCGGCGCGGCCGTCCTGGCTGGTAAGTGTTCCTTGCTCGATTATGCGGTCGGCGATCATCGAGACCTCCTTGTCTGCGGCATGCCTTGTCGGCATCGGAATAGCGGCAACGTGCGCTTATTCATTATTTAGTCATTCTATTGTCTGAATCAGACATAAGTAAAGCATCGGCGAGTTCCGCCGCGATTTTCGCTGCGCCGCGGACCGCGAGCGCCACCGATGTCAGGGTGGGGTTGCACGCCGTGGCGGTGGGAATCACGCCATTGCCGGCCACGAAGAGGCCGGGGACCTGCCAGACCTCACTGTCCGGAGAACACACGCTTCCGCCGTCGTCGTACTGCCCCATCCGCGTAGTGCCCTGGTAGTGCAGCGAGGCACCCGGCGGGAGGACGAACGGCCGCTCATCGATCGGTTCTCCCACGGCCCTGCCGAGCCGCACAATCTCCTCCTTGGCCCGCTCAAGCACCTCCCGGTCCTTGTCGGTCAGGCTGTAGTGGATGCGCAGAGCAGGCATCCCATAGCTGTCCACGGCGGCGTCGTCGAAGGCGACCCTGTCGTCCCGCTGGAGGTCCTTGGCGCAGAACAGCCCCAGCCCCACAATCGATCCGGGAACGACCGGGTCGTCGTCGGCAAGGGGGATGGGTGAAGCATCCAGCTGCATGATCTGGCCATGGAACGGCATCTCATCCGTGTACGGCACCCACGTCACTCCGCTTTGCTCACTGAGGGTTCCGTCCGCACTGGACCGCCCCTCCTCGGCACCGACGCCGCGCAGCCGGGTGGCGAACACCACCTGGGCCTGGTCATTGAGGTAACGGCCCAAGGCCTCGGGCCGGATCCCGGAAGCCCACAGCAGTTGGGGGGTGCGCAGCGCGTCACCGCCCACCACAACATAGCGCGCGGCAATCCGGTGCGTGCCGCCACCGCGGCGGTCTTCCACCTCGACACCGGCGGCGCGGCCGCCCTCAACCAGGACCCGCCGGACCAGGGACTCGTCGAACAGGTCGAACCGCTGGTTATCCCGGGTGGCAGGACCCATCACGACGTCGGATCCGGACCATACGAGGCGGCCATCGGCTCGCCGGTGCACAGCGAGGGGCATGGGCTGGACGCGGAAGGCCGGGCTGCGGCCGTCGTCGACGGCGGCCGCGAGCCGATCGTGGACGAGGCCGGAGAACGGTGCCGCTTCAAAGGCAGAAGTGGTGACGCCGAGGAGGCGGTCGGCTTCGTCCAGCAGCTGGTCCAAGTCCGGCAGGAACCCGATGCGTTCCTTTCCGCCGGGGCGCGGGCAGGCGGCGGTCCAGTGGGCGGCCATGCCGCCCACGTTGCTGGACATTGCCGCGACGGGCATGCCGTCCTCGCCCGGGAAGGCGTAGCCGTCCTGCAGCAGATACGTTCCGGGACGGGCGCGCCGTTCGCCGCTCTTCACGGCGCCGGGGGAATTGACCGTTTCAGCCCCGGGGCCGGGGCCTTCCGAAGCCCGCTGGGCGGCTGCACGGCGGGCCTCATCCTCGATGTTCTTGACGTGGGCGCCCGGTGGAGAACTGACCGTGGGTCCCACCTCGAACATGGCGATGCTGGCGCCGGGGGCCCGCTCACTGAGGATGCGGGCGTACGCGGATGCGGTGGGCCCGCTGCCCACGATGGCTACATCGACGGTGGCGGGGTAGCGGCTGCTGCTCACCGTCCTGCCGCCAGTTCCTGGATGCGCCGGACAGACTTGGCGGACTCAATCGTGGGGTAGTACTCAAGCCCGATGGGGCCGGCGTAGCCGCTGTCCTGCAGATCGGTGAGCCTGGCGGCCCAGTCGATGGAACCCGACCCCGGTTCGCCGCGGCCCGGTGCGTCGGCAATCTGGACGTACTTGACCAGCCGGCCCGCGTTGGCGAGCTCCGCCGCCACGTCCTCCCCTTCCACTGTTGAGTGGTAGAGATCGTAGAGGACGCCGAAGTTGGGCGAGTCCACTCCCCTGGCGACATACACGGCCTCGGAGGTCCGGTCCAGCAACGCCCCGGGGTGGTCCACCCGGATGTTGACCGGCTCCAGGACAAGGGTGATCCCGGAGCCTTCGATGTGCGCAACGCCCTTGGTGAAGATCTCAATGAGTTCATCGAGCTGGTCCTGCCGCTTGCGTCCGCCGAAGCCGGTGCCGCTGCCTACGACGATCCGCGGGCAGCCCAGTTCCTGTGCCACCTTTACGCCGGCATCGAGGCCCTCGTAGAAGGGCTCGTGGTTTTTCGGCGGAATCATGAACTGCATCCGGGGCTCGGCTAGCTGGGCGGTGAGCTGGACACCGGTTTCCTCAAGTGCCGCCTTGAGAGCCGGGATGTCCTTGCCGGTGGGACCCCACATTTCCACGGCATCGAAGCCTGCCGCGGCCGCCGCGCGTACGCGGTCTGCGGCGCTGTCGCCTGCTTCGGAAAACAAAAGGTCGATATTGGGTGCGAGCTGGAACATGGCTGTCTCCTGGATTCTTGGAAAGGGGGTGGCTAAAACATGGGGTGGTCGTGCACCGGGTGGTCCGGGACGGGCTGGAGCACATCCCAGTGCTCCACGATGCGCCCGGCTTTGAAGCGGTAGATATCTGCGACGGCGGCGTCGGGACGCCCGGGTCCTGATGCCCGGACGTGCACCATGGCCAGGTCTCCGTCAACGAGGATCCGCTGGACCTCGAAGCGCGAGTCCGGTGAACCGTCGAACTTAGGCGTGAGCATCCGGATGGCGGCCTCCGGACCGTCCGGGATGGTGGGATTGTGTTGCTTGTACTCATCGGCAACAAGGAACTCGAAGGCTTCCCGCACCCGTTTTTGGGTGTAGAAGATCTCCACGAAGCGTTCAAACGCTTCGCGGTTGCCGGCCATGCGGGTCAGCCTTTGAGTCCGCCGGAGAAGCCCTGGATGAAGCGCTTTTGCGCGAACAGGAACAACGCCAGGATGGGAATCATGGACACGATGACGATCGCGAAGATGGAATTCCACTTCGAGACCAGCGACCCGATGAAGTAGTACATGGCTACCGGGAGCGTCTGGTTGGCGGATCCGCCGAGGAAGATCAGCGAGGTGAAGAAATCGTTCCACACGATCAGTCCCGCGAAGATGGTGACTGTTCCGGTAGCCGGGGCCATCATGGGAAACACCACCTTGGAGAAGACTTGGGTCTTGCTGGCGCCGTCGATCGTGGCGGCTTCCTCGTAGTCCGTCCCGAGGCCCCGGAAGAAGTTTGAGTACAGGAAGATCGAGAGCGGAAGCAGCATCCCGGTATACAGGATGATCAGGCCCCAGGCCGATCCGGTGAGCCCCAGTCCGCGGGCGCCCATGTACAGCGGTACCGCGCCGAGCTGGCCCGGAAGGATGATGGCTACCAGGAAGAGGTAGTACGCCGCCTTGCTCCACCTGCGGGTGCTGCGGGAAATGACGTAGCCGGTAATGGAGCCCAGTGCGATCAACCCGAGGATGCTCCCGGTGGTGATGATGAGGCTGTTGACCAGTCCGGCCATGACGTTGGAATTGCCGGTTGCCGTGAGGACCTTGACGAAGTTGCCAAAGTCCGGATTGCCGGGCAGGGCCAGGGCGGAGGTGGTGTACATTTCGACGTCCGGCTTCAGCGCCGTGGTCACCAGGAAGTAGAACGGGGCGAGGAAGACCAGGGCCAGGGCCCACAGCCCGATTTCGCGGATCAGGGTGAATTTCGTGTAGCGGAACATGGGTTAGTCCTCAGGATTCGATCGCGTCAGACGCTGCTGGATCACGGCGAAGATCAGGATGATGAAGGCGAGCACCAGGGCCAGGGCAGCGCCGCCGCCGAAGTTGCCCAGCGCGAATGCCTGCTTGTACACCTGGGTGGCCAGCGTTTCCGTGGCCCCTGCCGGGCCGCCGCCGGTAAGCGCCATGATGGGGTCGAAGACCCGGAGGCCCTGGACAATGCCCAGCGTGGTGGCGATTGCGACGGCGGGACGGATGGCCGGCAGGGTGACGTTCCGGAAGCGCTGCCACAAGTTGGCGCCGTCGATAGCCGCGGCTTCTTCCACCTCCACCGCAACACCGGTGAGTCCGGCCATGAAGATCACCATGGCGAACCCGGTGGAGGACCACACCAGGACCACCAGGACTGTCCAGATGGCCCACTGGGGGTCTGCGAGCCAGGGCTTTGCCAGTTCACCGAGGCTCACCGCCTTCAGCAGGACGTTGATGGGACCGTTGAAATCGAAGATGTACTTCCAGATGTAGGCGGTGGCGAGGGGGCTGAGGACCACCGGCATGAAGAACAGCGTGCGGAGGATGTAGCGCGTCTTCACCACACGGTTGAGTCCCAGCGCAATGATCAGCCCGGCGATGTTGCCCAGCAGTACCGATCCGAACGCGAGGAACAGTGTGTTGGAGAGGGCGCCAACCTTGGTGGGGTCCTTGAAGATTGCCTCGAAGTTGTTCAAACCGGTGATCTTGAAGGAACCGATTCCCGTCCAGTTGGTAAAGGCGAAGAACCCGCCGATACCGGTCGCCACGTAGTGGATGGCGATAACGAGGGCGATCCCGGGGAGCGCCCACCACCAGTGTCCAAATTCCAGGGAGCGGCCCCGGGGACGGGCAGGCCGGCCCGTCCCCGGGGCGCGCTTGCCTCGCCGGGGTGCTTCTGCTGCTTCGCTCTTGGGTTGCATCGTCGCAGTCATGATAATTCCTTGCTTGTCCCGTTGAGTCGTTGGAACGGTAGTGGAGTGGAAGACTTACTGTCCCCAGGCGGCATCCATGGCCTGCAGGACCTGGTCAGTGGTCTTCTGCCCGGTGATCAACCCCTGGACGCCGGTGGCCAGGGCGTCGTAGACGGACGAGTTGGGCCACTGGCTGTTGGGCAGGGGCCCATACTTTCCGCCCTTGATCAGGTCGGCTACGTTCTTGTAGGCACTGCCGTTGAAGTCATAGCTGTCCAGTCCGCTGACAGGAAGGGCGCCGTCAATCTCGGCAAAGGCCTTGGTCTGTTCCGGCTCGGCCGCCCAGTCGAGGAATGCTTTGGCAGCGTCCTTGTTCTTGGAGGCGGCATTGATGGAGAACGCGTAGTTGGCGCTGGCGAACGTGTAGGCCTTGTCGGAGGCCTGCTCGGCCGGGAGGGCGCGGACATCGAATTCCGAACCGGCTGCTGCGGTCTTCAGCTGCTTCCAGCTTGGGGCGGGGATGAAGCCGGCGACGGAAGTTCCGCTGGCAAGGCCTTGGGTAATGGCATCAAATCCCGCGCCGGCGGCACCTTGCTGGAAGCAGCCCGCATCATTGAGCTTCTTCACGGCGTCGAGGGCAGACTTCCACCCGTCCGAGCCGGCAAACGTTACCTGGTTCGAGGTCCGCTTGGCATTCCAGTCAGGATCGCCTGCATAGACCCGGCTGGCAGCAAGGGACATGGCCATCAGCCCGGTGTTCGGGGCGGCCGCGCCGGCCAAGGCGAAGAAGGACTTGCCGGAAGACTGAAGGTTCTTGCACTGCTTCTCCATGGCGGCGAAGTCTGCGGGGAAGTCGGTGATGCCGGAGGCCTTAGCGGCCGTTTCGTTGGCCACCAGGCCTACGACAGTGATCTCCATGGCTTGGCCGTAGACCTTGCTGTCCGCGCCGAAGAGGGCGTCGCTGCCGGAGGGAACCAGTTTTTTGGCGGCATCATCCAGCGGCTCCAGGAAGCCTGCCTGTGCGAGGGGAAGGATACTGCGTCCCTGCCCGGAACCCGGCGTCGTGACCACGACATCCGAGGCGTTACCGGCCTGGAGTTGGGTCCGCAGGGTCTGGTCGTAAGAATCATTGGGCTGCGGGTTGAACGTGATCTTCACGTTCGAGTGGGACTTCATGTAGTCCTCCGCCAGCGTCTGGAAGGGGCTCTCGATGGTGTTGGAAGTGGCGAAAGAGAGGGAAAATTCCTGCGATCCACCGGAAGAAGAGGTGCTGCTGGCGGAGGTGGAGCAGCCAGAGAGGGCGAGGGCCGCAATGGTGGGAACGGCGAGGGCGCCGACCACCTTCAATCCCGCGGGGCGACGGTGCTGTGTCATGTCCAGCCTTTCAGACTTCGTTGTCGAGGAATCCGGGGTCGTGACCCCGGTCACTCACAAGTATGCGGGAGATGTGTAGAAAAAGCACATAAGTATTGCAGATGACAGACATAAGTTTCACGAAGGTTCGCAGAAGGATCACATAGAGAGCAGTGATGGCGCGGCCGGTCCAGCACGCGTTGTGTGGGCTGCCCTTCGGTGCCACGCCCCGGAGGGCGCGTGGCGGCTGCTTAGCTGCCCGGCCCCAGGTGAATGGTGACGATGGTCCCGGTCTCGGGGGCGGGACCGAGGTCAAGTCGGCCACCGGCCGCAGCGGCAATCCGGGCACAGGTTGCCAGGCCCAGGCCGGATCCGGGCGGGTCACCCTGGCGGTCAAGGCGCACCAGCGGATCGAGCACGCGTTCGCGGTCGGCGGAGGCGATGCCCTTGCCGTTGTCGATGACGCGCAGGACCGCACCGTCGTCGCCACGGTGGCCGGTGATGTGGACGACCGGCGGGACGCCAGGCCGGCTGTAGGCCAGGGCGTTGTGGATGAGGTTTTGCAGGAGAACCCGGGTCTGGACCGGGTCCGCGGTAAACAGCAGCTCCCCCGAGTCCACGGACGCTCCCGACTCCTCCACGGCGGTGGCCAGGTCCGCGATGACGTCCCCCACGAGGTCCGCCAGGGAAACCGCGGCGGGCTGCAGGTCACCGCCGATGGTGGCGAAGGCCAGGACGTCCTCGACCATCGCCAGCATGCGCCGCCCGGTCCGGCCGACAATGCCCAGGTACTCCGGAAGCCGGGCGTCGTCGCCTGCTTCTGCGTCCATCTCGCCCAGTTCCACGAATCCGAGGATCGAGGTCAGCGGGTTGCGGAGGTCGTGGCTGATCCTGCCGGCAAACTCCGCCAGGAGGGTGTTGCTCCGCTCGGCTTCGGCCAGCGCATCAGCCAGGCGGCGTGCGCGGTGTTCCAATTGCAGGACGTCGACGATTTGGGCGGCGAGGATTTCAAGGCCGCGGAGTTGTTCGCCGCTGAGCCGGCCGGTTTCCCGGGCGCCGGCACAAAGGGTGCCAAGGACAAACCCGTCGTCGGTCACCAGCGGAATGGAGGCATAGAACCTGACACTGCCCCGCCGGCCGTCCACGTAGGGGTTTTCGCGGTACCGGGGGTCCAGGGAAGCGTCCTCGAGGACGGTGGGCTCACCGCTAAGGAACCCCACCGCGCACATCGAGTCTTCCCTGGTGCACAGATACGGTTCCAAGCCCGCGGTGGCTGCCTGGTACTGGAGGTCTTCGGTGATGATGTTGATGGCTGTCACCGGCTGGCCACAGACCGTGCGGGCCAGTTCAACAAGGTTCTGCAAGCGTTCCGAGGCAGCCGGAACTTCGACATGTCCGTCCGGACCTGGAATGGGCAGCCCGGTTCCGGCAAGGACTGCGTCTCGGACCATCTCGTTCACCGTCATGGCCGGCGCGCCTTGTTATTAGCGCGCTCGAACCACAGGCCATCCGCGCGTGCGGTGGCCAAGCCTTCCATGCCGGGATCGTCCACCGGCCCAGCATCGCATACCGGCGTCGCCGCACGGGGAAAACACAGGAGGGCCGGCTCAAATCCATGAGCCGGCCCTCCTTGCCTTCCCGGGCGCCGCGGCGTCCGGGAAGGTGAACCAATCAGCCCGGGACGTTCCGGGGATCGTTGCCGTAGCTGTACTTCTCCCCGATCTGGCCGTCCTGGTTTTTGATGACGTGTTCCACCTTGTCTGTTTTCGCGGCGTCGCGGCCGGCGGCCACCCCTTCTTCCTTGGTGCCGTAGCCCGCACCAAACGCGCGGTCAGCGCCTTCGCGCTTGTTCTTCCACTGGCCGTCTTCGTAGTACGTCTCGATATCGCCCTGAGCCATTGCACACTCCCTCTGCTGTTTGGTTCCAAGACGCCTGCTGCGCAAGCGCGGAAAACGAAAAGCCCCGCTGTACATGTTGTTGTAAAACGGGGCCTTCGCGGCAGCCACTCCGCCTGTTGGGGGGCCGGCGGAGGAGCTGACACCAAAGTAATAGAAAGCATGCTTAGTTTTCAAGCCGGAACGGAACGCATGCTCTTCCGAATCAGGTCATGCTGCCTGCGCACCAGCAGCAAGGGGTCCACCTCCCCCAGTTCGGCGAACGCATGCCCCTCCCATTCACTTGACCAGTAGCCGCGGTAGCCGGCTTCGACGAAGACGCGCACCAGCTCCGGATAGTCGATTGCGGGCTCGTTGCCGTCGTCGTCGATGTCGTAGAACTTGGCGTGGACGTGCAGGATCTGGGGCATAATGTCCGCCCACTCCCGCGGACTGACATGGCCGTGCATGTTGAAGGCAAGATGGGCGAAGGAGCCAAGCCGGGCAGGATCGAAGGCCCGGCCTTTCAGGTATCCAATGAACTCCTCCTGGCGCGCCCGCATCGGCGCGTCGGTGGCCCAGATGGCCTGCAGCTTCTCCACTGCTTCGTTATCGAGCCCGGCACGGCGGACGGCCCGGAGGAGCGTGGGCGACATGCTGTGCATAGTCGAGGAAAAATCGGCGACAAAGCCCAACAGCGGCGAATCGAACTCCGCGTACACGTCCCGGACCTTCATGATTTCCGGCGAGTTCGGCCCGAGTGGGGCATGGATCTCGTACGCGAGCTGGAGTTCCAATTTTTCGGCCAAGGGCAGCAGGCGGCGCAGGAGGTCCGGTTTGGCGCTCTGGATCCGGACCAGCGGGAAGCCAAGTTTTTTGGCTCCGTGGAAAAGAGTCTCCGTGAACTCGTACTCCTCATCCGGGGTCATGTCACGGTCGCGCCGCCGGCCCATGTCCAGGTTGGCTCCAAAGGAGCTGGCGGTGAAGCCGTATTTGTCGAAGGAAGCGTGCCACGACCGGGCGAAATCATCCGTGACGCGCGGGTAGGAGGGCAGCACCTGGGATGCCACAATTTCGATGCCCGGCCCGATTCCCAGCTCTGCAACGCGATTGAGCAGGCCGTCGAAGTCGTACCAGCCGGCCCTGAATTCGGCGCTTGCCGAGTAGAGCGTGAGGCCCAGCGAGAAGGGGTCCCCGGCAGCCGCGGGCGGAGGCGGTGTATCCGCCGTCGCCAATGCAGGTGCGGGTGCCGGCCTGTCCGTGACGCTCAATTCCAGCGTCTGGTTCACATAGTTGGGGACGTACATGCCCGGACCGCCATCCGGGCCCGGGGCAATCTGCATGTACGGCAGCCTCAGCTCACCGATGAGCTGGACCGTATGACGGCTGCCCAAGGTGGCGGCAGTGGCCCTTTTGGCGATGAGGAGGGGGTGGTCCTGGAGGTACCAGAGGGTTTCGCTGTGTGCGGCCAGGTCCGGGAGTGCGTAGCGGATGCCACCGAGTTCCAGGGACAAGTCCCCGGCCGGTATTTCCTCGCCGTCGATGGTGAGCGCGAGGCTGGTGACCGAGGAGAGCCAGAGGCTCCGGTACCACGGCAGGGTCAGGGAGAGGGCAAGGCCCTCCGGGTGGGCCCGGAGGCTGGATTGGTCAAGGAGTCCGTTCGGCATGGGTGTCTCTTTACTGGGAGCAGGAATAGGTCAGACGAGGTCGGAGGTGATGCGCCGGATCAGGGCGTGCTGGCGCCGCACCTGCTCGATGGCCCGCCACGGAGTCCGGTCGCCCTCGTACTCGCTGGAGAGGAAGCCGGTGTAGCCGGAGTCCTTGAGGGCTTGAAGCACCGGGCGCCACGGAATCTGCTGGTCTTCCAGCTGTTCGTTGATGTCGTGGAATTTCGCCTGGATGAACACCACGTATGGTGCTATGCCTTTCAGGTCTGCGGGGTCCACGCCGATCCCGTCCAGGAACGCGGGGCGCGCCTCCCGGGCCTCGCCTTCACGCAGCGGAATGGGGCGGTCCTGGAAGATGCCGGTATCGATGAGCAGGCCGAAGTTCTTGGTGCCGGTGCGCTCGATCAAGCCAATGTAGTCATCCACCACGGGATGTTTGATGGGTGTTGGTGAGTGGATCTCGGGGCAGATGACCACGTCCAACTCATGCGCCAGGTCCAGCGAGCGCTCCACGGATTCGGTCCAGATGGGGTCCGGTACAAGGTCACCGGAGATAACGCCGATCTTGGGCCGGACAAAGCTGAAGCCCAGCATGCCGGCAAGTTTCAGGTCGCGCTGGAGCGCTTCCGCCCCTTCCGCAGCGGTCATGGACCGGCCCGGGCGCAGCCGGGTGTCGATCCAGGACCCGTAGTTGGTGGGCTCGAGGGAGTACTTTTCCAGCAGGTTGAACCAGGTGTCGATCCAGGCCGGCGAGGGTTCCGGATAGCCGGGGACATGCGCCTCGCCGAGAATCTCCACCCCGGTGGCGCCGACATCGGCAACGTGGGCCAGGGCGGTTTCCAGGTCCAGGACCGTTCCGTAGTCGCCCATGTAGCTGTAAAGGGATACGCCGTAGCGGAACGTACCCTCGCCGCCTTCGGGGGCCAGCGTGACCTTTCGGCTGACCCGGTGGATGGTGGGCTGGTGCTCCACCGGAATGTAGGACATCCGGAGGCGCAGTTCGACCGTAAGGTCGTGCACTCCCTGCGGCAGGCCGCCGTCGAACGGCACGGTGACTACCGCCGCTTCCTCCAGCGGCCAGCGAACGCCGTCGCTGTCCCATAGCTGCTGCAGGGTGAACGTGCGGCCACCAAAACTCCACAGCGGGACGTGCGGTTCAACATCCACCAGGCCGCCGACACGCACCGCGACGCCGTCGACGAGGGACGCGGCCATACCCCGGTAGGAGGGCATCCGGAGCCGGAACTGGAAGCCCGTGACGCGGCCGCCTTCGGTGATATTGCGGAAGCCGGCCGACTGGATGAGGTCTCTTTCGAGAAGCATCGTTGCTCACTCTCTCTAGGTTCTCATCGAGCATATCAGCATTATGTTGCTTTTCTACTAAAGTATGTATACTTCCATCCTAACTTTCCCACTTTCCAAGAATCGAGGCGTTGATGCCATGACCGAGATGTTGAATGCCCTCATCCTTTCCGGGCATATGACCCGGGAGCACGACAACGAGGTCCGCAGCTTCCGCCAGCACAACCAATGGCTCACCACCGTCCTTGAGGACACCGGCCGGTTCCGAATCAGGGTGGTGGAGGACCCTCGGGGGCTGGGGTCGAACATCATCGACAAGTACGACGTTGTCCTGGTGGTATTCGAGGGCCGCGACGGCTACCACGACAAGGCAGTGGGATTCGGCCCGGAGACCGACGCCGCGTTGCTGAAGTTCGTGCACCAGGACGGCAAGGGCATCGTTTGGTTCCATGGCTCTGCCGTGCAGGAGGACGACTGGGGCTACCCCGAGGAGTACAACATCATGCGTGGCGCGAAGCTCAGCGTGCCCACCGGACTCCGCCCGCGCCCGTGGGGAGAAGCCTTGCTGCAGACCACCGAGCCCCGCCACCCCATCACCGAAGGCATCAGCGGGACCTGGACAGTGACCGGAGACGACATCCTGACCGGCGTCCACCTCTACGAAGGAGCAGAAGTGCTTCTCTCAGTATTCGACGACCTGGAATCCTACGAGCACGCACCCATGTGGCCGATGTCCCACTATCCCGTGGCCATTCCGCCGGAAGGACCAAGCGGCCTTCCGGGCATTAACACGCAGCAACCGTTGGCCTGGATCAACAACTACGGCGAGGGCCGCAGCTTCACCATCACCATCGGGCACGATATCGACACTTTCCGGCGGATTGAGTTCATCCGGATGTTCCCCCGCGGCGTTGAGTGGGCCGCGACGGGGAAAGTCACCCTGGAAGGGCCGGACCGGCGCGGTGAGCGCCGCTTCCTGCCGTGGCCGTACTACAACCACGAAGGATAGCGGCTACCCGCCCACCGCGTTCAGCTCGGTTCGGGTGGGCGGGTTGGCGCCCGGGCGCGACACCGTGACGGCAGCCGCGCGGGCCGAGTGCGCCAGGAGTTCGGCCAGCCCTTCGGCGGGCAGGCCGCGCAGTTCCTCGCGGTTCTGCGCGCCGTCCAGCTCCCGGTCAACCAGGCCGGAGAGGAGCGCGGCCATGAACGAGTCGCCGGCGCCCACGGTGTCCGCCACCTCCACTTTGGGCGCGGGCACTGACGTTTCGCCGGCGCGGCAGATACCCCAGGGCCCGTCCGCGCCGCGGGTGACCACCACCAGGGCAGGGCCCTCCTCCCCGCCAAGCGCCAGCCAGGCGCGCGCGGAGTCCAGCACATCCTGGCCGGGGTAGAGCCATTCCAGGTCCTCGTCCGAGGCCTTGACCACGTCCGCCAAGCTGACGAACTTCTCCGCCTGCCGGCGCGCGTAGTCCACATCGGTGATGATGCTGGGGCGGCAGTTGGGATCGAAGCTGATGGTGGCGGACGGGTGGGCATGCTCGACGGCGGCCAGCACCTCGGCGGCGCCCGGCGCCAGCATGGTGGCAATGGAGCCGGTGTGCAGAAGCGTGGTGCCCTGCAGCATGAAGCCGAGCCGGTCCACGAGGCCGGGCAGCTCCCAGGCGAGGTCGAACGTGTAGGTGGCGGCGCCGTCGTCGTCAATCAATGCGGTGGCAACGCTGGTAGGCAACTCATCCGGAGGCAGCGGCAGCATCACGGAACTGGCGCGAAGGTGCGCAGCCACAGAATCGCCGTAGGCGTCCCGGCCGTAGCGGCCGATGAACTGCACCGGATGGTCCAGCCGGGCCAGGCCGACCGCGACGTTGAGGGGGCTGCCGCCGACGTGCGCCTCGATTCCCGAGGCACGCTGGACGACGTCGACAAGGCCTTCGCCAATAACTGTGAGCATGGTCATACTCTGCCAGAAAGCGGGCCGGCTCAGCAGTTCATGTCAGCCCAGCAGCCGGGCCGCCAGTTCGCGGCATACCGCATACGCCGGGGACTTGGGATTGATCAGGTCGAAGTGGTCACCGGGCACCATGACCAGGTGCGCCGGCACGCCTCCGGCCCCGCTTGCGTCCACGTACAGCGCCGACATGGCCAGCGGCACGTCGTCGTCCGCCTCTGCATGCACCGCGTAGACCGGCACATCCAGCGGCAGGGCGGCCATGGGGTCGGCGCAGCGGTAGCGTCGGGGAAATTTCGACGACGATCCGCCAAGCAGGTTGGTCACCGCACCGTTGCTGAGGTTCAGGCGTTCGGCCTCGGCCAGGTTCAGGACGCCGGATTGGCTGACCACCCCGGCGAGGCGGACGCGGCCGGGGTCTGCGAGCTCCGCGCCCGGACCCGGCCCGGCCAGGTGCCCGCGGCCCGCCGCCCAGACGGCAAGATGTCCGCCGGCAGAATGGCCCACGGCCACCACTTTGCCGAGGTCAAGCGAGTGCTGCCCTGCCAGTTCAGCGAGTTTGTCGATCCCGGCCAGGACATCCTGGAAGGTGGCAGGCCAGCCGCCGCCGTTGCCGGCGCGGCGGTACTCCAGGTTCCAGGCGGCCATCCCATGTTCGGCAAGATCTACGGCAAGCGGCTCCCCAAGTTCTGCCCCGTATGTTGAGCGCCAGTAGCCGCCATGGATCACCACCACTACCCCCCGAAGCTGCCCGGCCGCGGGAGGATCTGGCAGGAAGAGCTCGCCCCATTGGCTGGGGTCCGCGCCGTAGGAGTACTTCAGCCGCTGCACCATATGCCAGAGACTACAGGGACCGGGCGTGGGCGGAAGCCGCGCCGGCGACAGCTGCAAACGATCCGGCATAAGCGAAAGTTCCCTCTTGCTTAGTTTTTCTATTTGCTGGACTTGGCCTAAGACCTGTGCCTATGCTTGGTGCTGCTTGTAAGAGCAATCTCTGGGGGGAGGCGTTCTGAGTGAAGTCACATCATAATCCGTGGGCTTTTCTCCGCCCCCTCCTGCTTGCCCTCGCCGCTACTGCCGCCTGGGTAGCGTTGTCCGCCGGAGGCGCTTCTGCTGATACCGGTGCGGACGATTCGGACTCCCGGCATTCCATGCTCGGATCGGTCGGATCATCCCTTCGCTCCGTCACCACCACCGTTGCGCATCAAGCCAAAGGTGCCTTGGAACCGGTGGAGGCCACCCTCAAGGGCGGTCCGGACAATGCGCCTGTCGCGAGTGTTCCGGCGTTGATCCCCGCGCCATCCCTGGGCCCGGCGGTGAAAGACGTCACCGGACTTGCCGACCAGGTGGTGCAGGCCGTTCCCGTCGTCAACCGGGTAGTGCCTGCCGGGACGGTGGGCACGGTGGTGGACCCGGTTGCCGGCACTGTCGATACCGTGCTGGACCGTGCGGTGGGAACCGTGGCCCCAATTGCCGGCGCTGTTCTTGAGCCCCTTGAGCCTGTTGTCGAACCTGTCATCGACGCCGTTCCCCTTCCCGGCGTTAACCCGGCTGACTCCGGCCCGGTTCCCCCCGTGGTCACCGACGCCATCGACACTCTCACCTCTGATCCGGCGTCGACCCCCGTTCCTTCCGTGACCGGCCTTCCGCAGGCAGGCCACGAAGCGGATGCGTCTGTCACGGTCGCAAACGCCGATGCCGCCGGCACCGCGCCGGGTCGAGCCGCGATGATTCTCGGAGACGCCCTGCCCGGAACCGGCCAGGCCTGTGACACCCGAATGAATTCGGTGGCAAACGCCCCGGCACTTGCCGAAGCCGGCCCGGACCACGCACCAATCCATGAACCTTCTGATTCCCTGCCGGGCGTGCCGGGTGCCACTACCGGCGGAAGCAGCTCCTCCGGGGGCAACGGCCCGGCCGTCCCCGCATGGCTCAACGCCCACCAATTCTACGTTCCTGCGGCGGGTACCGCCGCCATCGAGGGCCGCCTGCTCGCAGCCCCGGCACCGGTGTCCTTCGACCCCGGATCTTCCCCTGATTAGTTGAGGCCCCTCCGCGCACTCACGTGCGGAAACTGAGCCATTTCCGGGCCCAAGAAGTATGCCCAATTCAACTTTTCAGGAGAACTTAAAATGATGCATCGCAACATTCGCAGGTGCCTGCTCGGCACCGCATTTGCCGGCGGACTGCTGGCCTTCGGCGGTGTCGCCGCCAACGCAGCAGACACCACAACCTCGGGAAATGACGGGCTACTTTCAGGCACTCAGGTGGTGGCCCCGATCAACATCCCGGTCAACCTCGGAGCCACTTCGCTGGGACTTGTTGGCGACTCCGCAGCGAGCACACAGAATGCCGGAGCACCGGCAGCACCCGCTCCGGCACCCGCCGCATCCACTAACGGCGGCGACGGGATCGCATCCGGAACCCAGGTAGTGGCGCCGATCACCGTTCCCATCACCCTGGGGGCAACCTCGGTGGGCGCTGTTGGCGACTCGGCAGCAAGCACCCAGAACCCCGCCACTTCGGGCACGGCACCGGCAGCCCCCGCTCCGGCACCCGCATCCACAAACGGCGGCGACGGCATCGCGTCCGGAACCCAGGTAGTGGCGCCTGTAACTGCGCCGATCAACCTCGGGGGCACGTCCGTGGGCGCTGTTGGCGACTCGGCAGCAAGCACCCAAAACCCCGCCACTTCGGGCGCGGCACCGGCAGCCCCGGCGCCCGCGGCGACCACCACCGGTAGTGACAGCATCGCATCCGGAACCCAGGTAGTGGCGCCTGTAACAGCGCCGATCAACCTCGGGGCCACGTCCGTGGGCCTGGTCGGGGATTCCGTCGCCAGTGTTGAGGGCTCCAGCACCGCGGGCACCACGACGGCACCCGCTGGACCCATTACCACCGGCGGAACCGACGGGGTCCTCTCCGGAACGCAAGTGGTCGCGCCGATCACTCTTCCGGTCTCCCTTGGCGCCACCTCTGTGGGCGTGATCGGTAATTCAACGGCCACAGTAGTGAACCCCCCGGTTGTCACGCCGCCAGTTGTGACCCCGCCGGTGGTGAACCCCCCGGTGGTTACTCCTCCGGTCGTGAACCCTCCGGTAGTTACCCCGCCGACCATCACCACCCCGACAGTCACCACTCCGTCCACCGAGGTTCCGGCGGCCCAGCCGGGGGCCGGCGCTGCTGACATCCGCGCCGCAGCGGCTCCGATGCAGGCCAACTATGCTGCAGCCCCGACGGTCCTGGCCAACACGGGGGTGAACACCGGCTTGTTGCTGGTGGGCCTGCTGTTCCTGGCCTTCGGCGGTCTCCTCACCCTGGTCCTGCGTCGGAAAAGGGTCTAATCCCGGTCATGGCGTGAATCGTCTACGCACCTGAGAAGACGCCGGGAGTCCAGGAATTACAGTGGACCCAATCCGGCCGGGAAGGATGAATGGTTACAGCTGTGGCGCCGGGCGGTCGGGACAACGAACCGCTCGGCGCCGCTGCACGACCCGGTCCGGTCCCCCGGAGCCGTTAGCCAGGCGGACGCCTGCGGCCCTTCTTGGTCAGGTATGGAAGGGCCGCCTGGACATCACGGAGTGCCTGGGGGCGGCCGTAGAGATACCCTTGCCGGTAGTCGCACCCAATTCGATTCAGGTAATCGGCCTGCTCGTTGGTTTCGATCCCTTCGGCGGTAACCGCCATGCCAAGGTTGTGCGCCATGTCCACCATGGAGACCATGATTGGCGAGTGGTAGGCACCGCCGGTGATGAGCCGGGTAAAGGACTTGTCCAGCTTAACGGCGTCCACAGGCAGCTCGTGCAGACGGCCAAAGGATGAATAACCCGTACCAAAATCGTCCACGGAAATCCTAACGCCCCGGCGGCGAAGCTCCGCCAACTGCGTGATGACTTCGGTCTCCTCACCGAGAAACACACTCTCGGTGACCTCAAGAACCAGTTGTCCCGGATCAACCCCGGCGGTCTGCAAAATCCGCAGCACCGATCCCGCATACTCCGTGTCACGGATTTCCAGCCCCGAAACGTTGATTGCAATGCTGCGCCCGGCATCTTCCGCCAGCCATCCGGACATGTCCGTGCAGGCCTTGGTTAGCATCGCCGCACCGAGGTCCCGGATGAGGCCCGTGCTTTCGGCATGGGAGATGAAGTCGGAGGGCAATCGCAGCTTGCCCTCATGCTGCCACCGGGCCAGCGCCTCCAGCTGGACCACTTCCCCGCTGCGCGCCACCACCACCTGATAAAAGGGGACAACGGCGCCCGTGGCAAGTGCTTTTCGGAGGTTCTCCTGCAGTGCAGCGCGCTCGATGAGCTTGCTCATCATTTCTGGCTGGAAACTCACGAAACGGCTCTTGCCCGCGGCTTTTGCCGCATACATGGCGATATCGGCCCGCCGCAAGAGGTCCTCGCCGCTATCCCGGCCAGGACAGTCAGTACCGGACCGTGCTATCCCGATACTCAGGCTCGGCGTGATCTGGACACCCCCCACATCTATGGGTCGACGGGACAGATCTACGAGCCTCTCCGCGATACTGTCCGCGTCGCAGCCGTCTGGGATGATCACGACAAACTCGTCGCCCCCTATCCTGGCGACAATGTCGTCGTTACGGATAACGCCACGGATACGTCGGGCGAGCTCGATGAGCATCCGGTCTCCGGACTGGTGCCCATAGACATCGTTGACCTCTTTGAAATCATCCAGGTCCAACAGCAGCAACGCCGCATGCTGCGGACCGCCGGAGCTGCATGCCCTTCGCAATTCCTCATTGAACAGCGCCCGGTTCCCCAAGCCAGTCAGCGGATCGGTAAACGCGAGCCTCCGCAGGTCATCTGCCCTTTTGGCAAGGTCGCGCATGGCTTGATCGGCCTTGACCTCAGCCTGCCGCTTCGCAGTAACGTCCCGGAAGCTCCATACCCTCCCGACGATTCGATCCCCAATCATCTGGGGGCGGGAAAAACGCTCGAAAACCCTGCCGTCCTTGAACTCCAAAACATCCAGGCTCTCGGCCTGCGGCTGGTCATAAAGCTCCCGGACCTTGGCCAGGAAGGCGTCCGGTTCCTCCAGCTGTTCTACCACCAGATCAATCACTGCTTGATCGTCGTGGGTCGCCAACATGGTGCGCGGAATCCTCCACATAGACGCAAAATTTGCGTTGATGCCGGTGATCCGGCCATCCACTCCAACGACCAAGAGCCCGTCAGCAGTAGACTCAAGCGTCGCGTTTAGCAGCGAGACGAGATTCTGCAGCTCTGCCGTTCCACCCTCATGGTCCCGCAGCTCACGAATGGTGAGCACCACGTACGGGTCCCGGCTCGATCCGCCGAAGCCGACTTCAACCGTAAAGCTGTGGCCCCCTACCCACTGTCCACGCGTATGGAAAACGTCGGGGTCGCCTGCGGGTTCATTTGCGGCCCCGGCGACACCCGTGGTTGTTTGCATCTTCCACTCAGGAAGCAGGGACGTGACAGGTACTTCGTCAAGCTCTCCCGGGCCGCGCCCGAACAGTTTTTCCGCGGACGGATTTGCCGAGACGATAATCCCGTCTTCCCGCCTCAGGACGAGAATCGCGCACCGCGCCAGCTCAAGTACCTTCATGGCCGAAAAGGCTGGCCGAACAGCTGCCGCGTGACTGTCCATAAACCCCTCACATCCTCGAATCAGTTGCTGCCCAAGGTAACTTACTCCCGGGTAACCATGTGTGCCGGGTCCTCAGCACTCGTGGCGGGACCGCACGTTGTGCGGGGTGGCGCGTCCTAGGTGTGCGTTGAGCGGATGACGTCAGCGACGCTTTCCAAGTGCACCCGCATCGCATCAGCGGCCGCATCCGGATTGTGCGCGCAGACGGCATCGATGATCGCGAGGTGCTGGGGCAGCGAAACTGCCGGCCGGCCAGGCTGCCGGGCGAGCCGGAACTGGAAGC
Source organism: Pseudarthrobacter sp. AG30 (assembly GCF_003116525.1). NCBI lineage: Bacteria > Bacillati > Actinomycetota > Actinomycetes > Micrococcales > Micrococcaceae > Pseudarthrobacter > Pseudarthrobacter sp. AG30. The sequence continues at coordinate 235,829 of NZ_QEHL01000001.1, forward strand.
GAACAGCCTGGCCGCGGAGCCGGTGGATGGTAGCTGCGGCCGTTTGCTGTGCGCTGATGTCGATGACCCTGGCATGCAGGATCTGGTTGCACTCCGAATAGGAGTCCCGGTCGCCGCGTTCCACGGCGTCCTTCATCCGCCCGGCAAGCTCCTGAAGCTCGACGGCTTCATCGTCCGTGATCCGTTCGGCCGCCTTCCGTGCGCAGAGCGCCTCGAGGGCGGCACGGACCTCGGTGATCTCAACCGCCTCTTCCACGGAAACAGCGCGCACGCGGGCGCCGCGGTTCTGGACCCGCTCCACCAAGCCTTCGACCGTCAGTTCTGCCAACGCCGCCCGAATATTTCCCCGGCTGGCTCCATATTCGGCGGCCAGGTCCGCCTCCACTAAGCGCTGGTTTGGCACCAGGTCTCCGCCCACGATGGCAGACCTCAGCATATCCACCAGTTCGGCAACCGTAAGGGACGGCCGGGCCGTGGTACCTCCCAGGGTTTCCATGCTTCGCCACCTCCGTGCGCCTGTCCAAGGCAAGCAATATTGTCAACAACTTTGTACCAGCCTACTTGCCCCTCCTTCCAGGGACATCCACGGCAAAGCGGATCGTCAACATAAATGTATAAGAAATTGTTGACAATCTTGAATGTAACTTGGTTCACTTGAGGCGACGGCGTCGCAACCGAGGGCGCCCTCCCACATCACCGAAGGACAGACCATGGATGAGGGCATGCCCTTGACGGCGAGCGCAGGCCGTGTGGACCCAGTGGCGCCGCATACCAAGCATGCTCACGTCGGACAGCCAGACGGGGGCCAAACCCCCGTACCCTGTTGGCTTATGCGCGGCGGGACGTCGAAGGGCCCGTTCTTCCGTGCCACCGACCTCCCGGCCGACACAGCCACCCGGGACGCGGTCCTGCTTGCTGCCATGGGCTCGCCGGATCCGCGACAAATCGACGGACTGGGCGGCGCCCACCCATTAACCAGCAAAGCCGGTATTGTCTCGATCTGTGATCGGGATGGGGTGGACCTTGAGTTCCTGTTTGCTCAACTCCAGCCGGACAGCAGCCAGGTGGATACCACGCCCAACTGCGGTAACATGCTGGCGGCCGCGCTCCCGTTCGCGATTGAGTCAGGACTTCTAACTCCCGACGGCGACACCACCACGGCGCGGGTCCTCACCGTGAACACCGGCATGGTCGCCGAGATTACAGTCCGGACGCCCATGGGGCCGGCAGGACGGTACGTCGAATACGCCGGAGACGCCCGGATCGACGGTGTTCCCGGCACGGCCGCGCCAGTGACCATCAACTTCCTGGACACGGCGGGCTCGGTCTGCGACTCACTGCTGCCCACCGGCAACCTCCGCGACACCGTGGATATCGCCGGGGTGGGGGCGGTGGAGGTGACCTGCATCGACAATGGCCAACCGCTGGTGATCATCAACGCCGGTGACCTGGGCCGCACGGGGCGGGAGTCCGTCGTCGACCTTAACAAGGACACCGAACTCAAGGGCCGCCTTGAGGACCTGCGGCTGGCATGCGGAAAACTCATGGGCCTCGGCGACGTGACGGGCAAGAACTACCCCAAAATGACCCTGGTCTCAGCGCCGGCCTCCGGCGGTGCGGTCAATACCCGCAGCTTCATCCCGCACGTCTGCCATGAATCCATCGGCGTGCTCGCCGCGGTCACGGCCGCCACCGCCGCAATCCTCAAAGGGACTGTGGCGCACGACGTCGCCGTACTGCCAGAGGGAACCGCGCCCACGGTCGCAGTTGAACACCCCAGCGGTGAATTCACCGTCGAGCTCGGCCTGGACGCCCACGACCCCACCAAAGTGGTCAAATCCGCGCTGATCCGCACGGCCCGGCTTCTCATGGCGGGCGCCGTCATGGTCCCCGCCCATCCCTCATTCCAGGAGCACACACTGTGATTATCGACATCCACGGCCACTACACCACGGCGCCGGCCGCCCTGGGGCAGTGGCGGGACCGGCAGGTCGCCGCACTGCAGGATCCCGCCTTGGCGCCGTCCCCGGCAGATTTGAGAATTTCCGACGACGAACTCCGGGAGAGCATCGAAGCGAACCAGCTGCGGCTCATGGACGAACGCGGGATCGACCTCACCGTCTTCTCGCCGCGGGCTTCCTTCATGGCACACCACATCGGTTCCTTCGAGACCTCGGCCGAGTGGGCGTCGATCTGCAATGAGCTCTGCTACCGGGTCAGCCGGCTCTTCCCGGACCGGTTCGTCCCGGCCGCGATGCTTCCCCAGTCCCCCGGCGTGGATCCGGCCACATCCATCCCGGAACTCACACGCTGCGTTGAGGAATACGGAGCCGTGGCCTTGAACCTGAACCCCGACCCTTCCGGCGGGCACTGGACCGCTCCGCCGCTGACGGACCGGTACTGGTACCCGATCTACGAAAAAATGGTCGAATTCGACATCCCCGCCATGGTCCATGTCAGCACGAGCGTCAATCCAGCCTTCCACACCACGGGCGCGCACTACCTCAACGCCGATACCACCGCCGTCATGCAACTCATCCAGGGCGACCTGTTCACCGACTTCCCCACCCTAAGACTCGTCATCCCGCACGGCGGCGGTGCCGTCCCGTACCACTGGGGACGCTTCCGGGGCCTGGCCATGGCACTGGGCAAACCGGCCCTCGAAGAACACCTGCTGCGCAACGTCTTCTTCGATACCTGCGTCTACCACCAGCCCGGGGTCGATCTGCTCCTGGACGTCATCCCCACCAGGAACATCCTGTTCGCCTCCGAAATGATCGGCGCCGTCCGGGACATCGACCCCTGCACCGGCCACAATTTCGACGACACTGCCCGCTACCTCGACGCCGCCGGGCTGAACGAAGCCGACCTGGCCGCCGTCCACGAACAGAACGCCCGCACCGTCTACCCCCGCCTCAACGCCCTGCTCAAGCAGCAGGGCCGCTAGCCATCCCAGGAGCCCGAACATGCAGGAACTCGGCGTGGTCCACACCACCATCACCCGCGCAGCGGAACAGGACGTCAAAGCCCTCTCCGCCTTCGGCGTCAGCACCATCCACGAAGCCATGGGCCGGCTGGGCCTCATGCGCCCCTACCTTCGCCCCGTCTACCCCGGCGCCGCCATGTGCGGCACCGCCGTCACCGTGCTGCTCCAGCCCGGAGACAACTGGATGATGCACGTCGCCGCCGAACAGGTCCAGCCCGGGGACGTCGTGGTGGCCGCGTGCACCACCGAAAGCGAAGACGGCTTCTTCGGCGACCTGCTCGCCACCTCACTCAAAGCCCGCGGCGCACGCGGATTGATCATCGACGGCGGCTGCCGCGACGTCGCCGCGCTGGAGGAGATGGACTTCCCGGTCTTCAGCCGCGCCATCAACTCCAAAGGCACCGTCAAAGCCACCCTCGGATCCGTCAACATCCCCGTTATCTGTGCCAACGCCCTGGTCAACCCGGGCGACGTAGTGGTCGCGGACGTCGACGGCGTCGTCGTCGTCCCCGCCGCGCGCGCCGCGGACGTCGCGGAGGCTGCGCGGAAGCGCGAAGACAACGAAGAGGCGAAACGCCTCCGTTTTGCCAACGGAGAACTCGGACTCGACATTTACAACATGCGCGGACCCCTCGAAGAGGCAGGCCTGCGCTATGTCCACTGACGCACGCGGGACTGCCGCCCATTCACCTGCCGGCCAAAGGAACCCCATGGACAGCACCTTCACCAAGTCACCCGGCTGGCTCGGCTGGTACAGCAACCCCTCCACGCCACGCTTCACGCTTCCGGCGGGCACAGTGGACGCGCACTGCCACGTCTTCGGGCCCGGGAACGAGTTTCCGTTCGCGCCGGAGCGGAAGTACACGCCCTGCGACGCCGGCAAGGACCAATTGTTCGCCCTGCGGGACCACCTGGGCGTCAGCCGCAACGTGATCGTGCAGGCCACCTGCCACGGCGCCGACAACAGCGCCATGGTGGACGCCGTCCGAGCCTCCAAGGGCCGCGCCCGCGGAGTGGCCACCGTCCGCCCGGACATCAGCGACGCCGAGCTGGAACGGCTGGACGCCGCAGGGGTGCGTGGTGTCCGGTTCAACTTCCTGAAGCGGCTGGTCAACGCGGCACCGCAAGAGGAACTGGCCGCAATCGCCCGCAGGATCGCCCCGCTGGGCTGGCACGTGGTCATCTACTTCGAAGGCCAGGACCTAGAAGGGCTGGAAGGTTTCTTCGGTTCGCTGCCCACGCCGCTGGTGGTGGACCACATGGGGCGCCCCGACGTGGCCAAACCGGCGACCGGGCCGGAGTTCGGCAGGTTCCTGCGCTTCGTGGAGAACAATGACGTCTGGGTCAAGGTCAGCTGCCCGGAACGGCTCAGCATCTCCGGTCCGCCCGCGCTGGACGGGGAGCCCGCCCCGTACCGCGACGTTATGGCGTTCGGCCGCACCGTCGTCGAGGCATTTCCGGACCGTGTCCTGTGGGGAACCGACTGGCCACACCCGAACCTCACGCACCACATGCCGGACGACGGACTCCTGGTGGACTACATTCCGCACGTGGCCACCACCCCGGACCTCCAGCACAAACTCCTCGTCACCAACCCCATGAACCTCTACTGGCCCGGCGAAAACGCCTAGCCTGCCTCCCTCTTGCCCAAGGATTTCAATGATGCATTCCAACGCCGCCAACCGCCTCGACCGGTTGCCAATTTCCAAATTCCATAAGATCGCCCTGGTGGCCGTCTCGTTCGCCTACTTCTTCGAGTTCGCCGACATCAACAGCTTCGCCACCACCGTGCCCAAACTGATCAAGCTGTGGGGTGTCAGCGTCAACGAGGTGGCATACGTGACGTCCGCTTCCTTCGTTGGCATGTTCTTCGGCTCACTCATCGCCAGCTGGATGGCAGACCGCTGGGGCCGCAAGAATGCCCTGGTCATCACCACCCTCTGGTACGCGTCCTTCTCGCTGGTAGCCGCGTTCTCCTGGGACATCGTGTCGCTGGGCCTCTTCCGGATCCTCACCTCGGCCGGGCTCTCCGCCATGACCGTGGTGGCGGTCATCTACGTCAACGAACTGTTCCCCGCGGCCAAGCGCGGCAAGTACCAGGCATACGCGATCGTCATCGGCATCTGCGGGACACCGGCCACCAACCTCATCGCCAGCCTGGTGGTCCCCCTGGCGGACTGGACCTGGCGGCTGGTCTACGTATGGGGCGCACTGGGCATCCTCTTCATCCTGTTCACGCGGCGGCTCAAGGAATCCCCGCGCTGGTATGAAAACAAGGGCGACTACGCCAAAGCAGACGCCATCCTCAAGGAAATCGAGGCCACCGTCAGCGCGGAGAAGGGAGCCCTCCCCGCGCCCGCCGCCCCGGTCGAAACTCCCGCCGCCGCCAAGGCACCCCTGACGCTGCTGCTGCAGAAGAAATACCTGGCACCCACCCTCCTCCTCACCGTCCTCTGGGTCACCCAGACCATCGGCTTCTTCGGCTACTCCAGCTGGGCACCCACGCTGCTGGCCAAGGAAGGCTTCAGCGTTGAAAACTCCATCTTCTACGTGGCACTGACCACGGTCGGCGCACCCCTCGGCTCCTACCTCGCGTCCCTGGTCACGGACCGCTTCGAGCGAAAGTGGTGCCTGGTGGTCTTTGGCACCATCATCGCCGTATGCGGCCTCCTCTACGGCCTCACGTTCAACCCGGTGCTGATCGTCCTGTTCGGCTTCCTGGTCAACCTGTTCGAGCGCGGCTACACGGCACTTGCCTACGCCTACTCGCCCGAACTATTCGACACCAACGGACGCTCCATGGGCACCGGCGTGTCCTACGGACTGGGCCGGCTTTCCAATGCCGCCGGTCCGCTGATCATCGCTGCCCTCTATAACGGCAGCGGCTACCAGAGCGTCTTCTTCTTCATCGCCGGCACCTGGCTCTTCGGCGCCGTCGCCCTGGCCATCTTCGGCCCCGCAACGCGGAAGGCACGCCTGTTCGCGGCAACGGGGGCAGACCCCGCAGCCGGGCCGGTGAACGGAACCGCCGCAGTCAGGACGCACGACGGCGGCATCCGCCACTAATCCGCGCGATCCAGAGCCCGGTGCCGCACGGCGGCACCGGGCTCTTTCCGTTAACTCCGGGGGCCGCACGCTCCCCACGGAGGGTTGACACTGCGCCACTTATGTCTAATGCTTAAACGAAAGTTTGTGCAGTGGCGCACATCCGATGGGAGCAGTCAATGACAGACACCACATTCCACCCCCGGCGCAGTGCCGTTTCCCGCAGAAGCCTCCTCCTGGCCGGATTGGGAACGGCCATGTCAGCGCCGTTCCTGGCATCCTGCGCGGGGTTCGACACCAGCGGCGCGGCCGCAGGCCAGGGAACCGTAGGGTTCCTGTCCACCCAGTTCACCCCGGTGGAAGAAAAGCAACGGTACGAAGCGGTCCTCAAGAAGTTCGCCAAGGTGCCCATGGCCTACAACTCCGTGGACCCCGGCGTTTTCTCCTCAACGGTGAGCACCCAGGCGGCCGCCGGGAACGTGAAAACCTCCCTTCTGGGCGGCCTGCACGGTGAACTGGCCCCGCTCGCCGACTCCCTCGAGGATGTCGACGCCCTCCTCCGGGACCTGGCCGGGCGCGGGTTCACCAAGGAAATGCTTGACCTCACCAAGGTGGGCGGCGCCACCTCGCGCTATGTCCCCTGGATGCAAGCCACCTACGTGGTGGCCGTGAACAAGAAGGCCCTGGAGTGGCTGCCCGCCGGCGTGGACGTCAACGACCTGACCTACGAGGGCTACCTGGCCTGGGCCAAAGCCGCCAAACAGGGTGCCGGCAGGCCGGTATTCGGGATGCCCGCCGGCCCCAAAGGCCTGCACCACCGCTTCTACCAGGGGTTCCTGCTGCCCAGCTTTACCGGCGGCCAAATCACCACGTTCCGCAACCAGGATGCGGTGGCCGCGTGGTCCTATATGCAGGAACTGTGGTCCGCCATGGCCCCGGCCTCCACCAACTACGACTACATGCAGGAACCCCTGGCCCGCGGCGAAATCCTGGTCGCCTGGGACCACGTTGCACGCCTGGTCAACGCGCCGGCAGACAAACCCGACGACTGGCTGATGGTCCCGGCGCCCCGTGGGCCGAAGGGGCGTGGATACATGCTGATCATCGCGGGTATGGCATTGCCCAGGAACGGCAAGGACCGCGATCTTGCCGAGAAGGCCATCCGGGCCCTGACCGAGCCGGCCTCCCAGATCGAGACCCTGCGCAGCAACGCGTTCTTCCCTGTGGTCCAGACCGAACTTCCCTCGGACCTGACCGGTGCCATCGCGCTGGAGGCCGCAGCGGTACGCCGGCAACAGCGATCCGCCGGGGCGTTGCTGGCACTTCCGCCGGTAGGGCTGGGCGCCAAGGAAGGGGAAGTTTCACAGATCTTCAAGAACTGCTTCCAGCAGATTTGCCTGGAAACCCGGCCCATCCAGCAGGTCCTCGATACGCAGGCAACCCAGCTGAACACCATCCTGAAGGGCCTGAATGTTCCTTGCTGGGCGCCCGATCCGATCTCGATGAAATGCGAGGTAGCGTAATGGCCGTAGAGGCACCCCCCACAGCAGCCGCAACAGTTGCTCCACCGCGGCGGCGCAGGATACCGCCCGCGGTCCTGCTGATTGCCCCGTCCGTCATCTTCATGGCCCTGCTCCTGGGCTGGCCCGTTATCCAGGGCGTCCTGCAGGCCTTCAAGGATGACCAGGGCTTCACCCTCGAGTTTGTCAGCCGCATGGTGCAGGACCCGTACTTTTGGCCGGCAGTCCGCAACACGCTGCTCCTGATCGTTGTGATGATCCCCCTGCAGTTCGCGCTTGCGATCGCCATGGCCCTGATGCTGCGGAGCAATCCGCGGCTGCACAAGGTCCACTTCTTCATCTGGGCCATTCCCCTGGCCCTCAGCGACCTGGCGGCCGGTTTGGTTTGGCTTGCGATCTTCAACGACCGCGGATACCTGAACTCGGTGCTCTCATGGATGGGCCTGCAGGGCACTTCGTGGCTCGCCTACGACAACCAGACCAGCATGTTCATCTGCGTCCTCATCGCCGAACTCTGGCGGGCAACCTCCCTGGTGCTGATCATCGTCGTCGCCGGGCTCCAAGGCATCCCCAAGGACTACGACGAGGCCGCGCAGGTATTTGGTGCCACGTTCTGGCAGCGCCTGCGGCACGTGACCCTGCCGCTGCTGAAACCCAGCCTCCAGGTGGCCTTGATCCTCCGGACCATCCTCGCTTTCCAGACGTTCGCCGTGGCGCAGGCGCTAACCGGCCAGAATTTCCCCCTGGTGGTGGGCGAAACGTACCGCTGGTACACCGGGCTGCAGAACCCCAACGTGGCTGCCGCACTGGCCCTGGTCATCCTCGTCGTCTCGATGGCCACGTCGATCTTTTACCTGCGGGCGCTCCGCGACAAGAACCAGGGAGGACTCCGATGAGCCCCACAGTGGACACCATACCCATCGCCCGGCAGAAGCGGAACCGGTTCCTGCTGCAGGCGGCATGCATCGCCGTCTCGCTGTTCATGCTGATTCCCATCTACCTGATCTCCCTCGCAGCGCTTTCCACCAGGGCGTCGCTCAACGATTTTCCGCTCTCGCTCCTTCCCACCAACCTCTCCGTGGAAACGCTCAACGGCTTCCTGGGGGCGACGGGCATTTTCGGGGCACTGGGGAACTCGCTGATCGTCGGGGCCGGAACGCTGGTCCTGGCGGCGCTGATCGGCGTACCCGCGGGATACGCGCTGGCCCGCTTCAGCTTCCGAGGCAAGGATCCCTACCAACTCTTCCTGCTGTTCACCCGTGCCCTGCCGATCGTGGTGCTGTCCGTCCCGCTCGCCAGGCTCTTCCTCACGGTGGACATTTACGACACGACCTATGCAGTGATCCTCCTGCACACCGCACTGGCGCTGCCCACCACAATCCTGATCTCCGCCAGCGTTTTCCTCAGCGTTCCCATCGATGTCGAGGAAGCGGCACGCCTTTTTGGCTGCTCACCGCTCGGCGCATTCGGGCGGGTGGTGCTGCCCATGGCACTGCCGGGCCTCGCCGCGGCGTCGATCTTTACCTTCGTCATGTCCTGGAACGAAGTGCTGGGTGCGTCGATCCTCACCCTTGACCACCGCACCCTCCCCGCCCAGGTCCTCAGCTCATTGTCCGACTCCCCGCTGGCGTACCGGTTTGCGGGCGGTTTTGCCCTGGTCATTCCGTCCATCATCTTTATCGCGCTGATGCGCCGCTACCTCACCAACATGTGGGGCTCAACCATCCGTTAGGCCGCGCCGGCCTGCCACCACTTTCCCCAAAGGAGCCGATTGTGGCTGATATCCAGATCTCCAACCTTGTTAAGACGTATCCGGGCGGATCCGAGCGCGCCACGGACGACGTGTCCCTGTCCATCCGCGACGGCGAGTTCACCGTCCTGCTGGGACCGTCCGGCTGCGGGAAGACCACGTTGCTGCGGATGATCGCCGGACTCGAACTTCCGGACTCCGGCTCGATCTCCATCGGCGGCCGTGACGTCACCTACCTGCCGCCAAACAAGCGCAACCTCTCCATGGTGTTCCAGTCCTACGCTGTGTTTCCGCACCGCAAGGTCCGCTACAACATCGGCTTCGGGCTGCGGATGGCGAAGGTGCCGGCCGACGAGATTGAGCGGAAGGTCCAGTGGGCCGCCGACCTTCTCCAGCTGGGTCCATACCTGGACCGGCTTCCGGCCAACCTCTCCGGCGGACAACGGCAGCGGGTGGCCGTGGCACGGGCCATCGTGATGGATGCCGATGTGCTGCTGATGGATGAACCGCTGTCCAACCTCGACGCCCTGCTGCGCCTGACCTTCCGGTCCGAGCTGAAGAAGATCGTTCAGGACCTCGGCACCACAACGGTCTACGTCACCCACGACCAAAGCGAGGCGTTGTCCCTCGGCGACCAGGTGGCCGTCATGCGCAAGGGCCGCATCGTCCAGCTGGGAGATCCGCTGGACGTCTACGACGCGCCTGCCGACCAGTTCGTGGGCGGCTTCATCGGGTCCCCGCCCATGAACTTCCTGGATGCCGCGGTCAGCCACGACGGCGGCACGCTGGTCCTGGGTGAACAGCAGCTCATGGCGCCGTCCATCCTGCGCTCTTTTGCGGGCAAGGACGTTCTCCTGGGCGTCCGGGCGGAGAACGTGACAGTCAGCAACCAGCGCTCTTCAGGCGACGTGGCGGCCACGGTCCTCGTCGTCGAACCGATGGGATCCACCGTCCTGCTCACGGTGGATGTGGACGGCCACAGCCTCAAGGTCCAGGCACCGCCCACTTTCAAGACGGCTCCCCGGCACACCATCTGGCTGGGCTTCGCCCCGAACACTATGCGCGTCTATGACCGCGAAACATCAATGGCACTGGAGGCCAAATGAACCCGACCCGCTCCCTGTCCAGTGAAGAACTGCGCTCAGCCGCCATCGACGTCCTGAAGATCAACGACCTGGGCACCATGACCAGCGCGGCCCCCAACCTGTACCCCCATATGTGGAGCTGGGACGCGGCATTCGTTGCCATCGGGCTTGCCCGCACCAACGTCCCCCGCGCCGTCACGGAACTGCGCAGCCTGCTGGGCGCGCAGTGGTCCACGGGGATGATTCCGCACATCGTCTTCAGCGACAATGACACCGGCTACTTCCCGGGCTTCGACCGGTGGGGAACAGCAGACGCTGCAGCACTGCCCGCAGGAATCCGCAGCAGCGGCATCTGCCAACCGCCCGTGCACGCCATCGCCCTGCGCCACATCGTTGACCGCGGGCGGGAAAACGGCGGCGCCGACCAGGAAGCGGCCGAGGAGTTCCTGGCCGAGTCCTTTGACGGTTGGCTGGCGTGGCACCGGTGGCTGGCCACGGTCCGCGACCCGGACGGTGTGGGCCTGGTCGAAATCCACCACGGCTGGGAATCGGGCTTCGATAATTCACCCCGCTGGGACGGCCCCTACTCAAGGATCGCGCCGGGGGCCGTTCCGGCCTATACCCGCCGGGACGTCCTGCACGTCGCGGACGCCAGCGAACGGCCCGACGACGCCGAGTACACCAAGTACCTCTGGCTGGTGCAGCAGATGGCAGAGGTTAAATTCGATGACGCCGCAGTGCAGGACGTGGTCGATTTCCGGGTCCGGGACGTCTTCTTCTCCGCCATCATGGCGGCGTCCAGCGAGGTCCTCGCCGGACTGGCCATGGAACTCGGACGCGAACAGGATGCCTTGGAGCTCCAGGGAATGGCGGCGCGGTTCCGTGCGGGGGTGGCGTCCACGGTGGACCCGGAAACCGGGCTGGCCAGGGACTATGACGTGCTCGCCAAGGAGTGGATCGGCACTGAGACGGTTTCCGGCTTCGCCCCCCTCGTCGCCGGCGGCGATCCTGCCCTCCTCGCGGCCCAGCGCGACCTCCTGCGCGGACCGCGCTGGATGGGCTTCCCGGAGCTCCGGTTTCCGCTGCCCCCTTCGACCTCGCCAACCAGCGACGCGTTCCGGCCGCGGACCTATTGGCGTGGACCGGTATGGCCCTTCCTGAACCTGCTCCTGGGCTGGGCCAGCGCCCGTGACGGTGCCACGGGGCTCTTCGCGGAGCTCCGGTCCGCATCACTTCAGCAACTCTCCGACCTGCAGTTCGGCGAGTACTACGAGCCCTTCACCGGCGAACCGCTGGGGAGCCTCGCCCAGGCATGGACAGCGGCAGCAGCCTTGGAGTGGATGGGAACCGCGCGGGAGGACGCGTCGGGCAAGTAGGCTTGTGGACCGGGAGAAGGGGGCCGCGTGACCGTTGAAAGAGTGCCTGCCAGCTTGGGTGGAGCGACGTCGCACGGACACCTGCTGGAGCTGATCCGCGCCGCGGACGGATTGTCCCGCCAGCAGCTCCTTTCCACCACGGGGATGTCACGGGCCACGTTGTATGAACGGTTGGATACCCTCACCCGCCGGGGCTACATCTATGAAGCAGAACCGCTGGATTCAACCGGCGGACGCCCTTCGCGGAAGATCCGCTTCGAAGACCGGGGCCGGGTGGTCCTGGCCATCACGCTCGGCCAGACCCACGGCACCGTAAGCATTGCCGACACCACCGGCAGGCAATTGCGCTCCGTGACCAGGGGGCTCGACATCAGTGAGCCCGCCGCGTCCGTCCTGGATCCGTTGATCCAGGACGGACGCGCGCTGCTGGCGCAAGGCGCGGGTGAGACCCTCCTGGGCATCGGCGTCAGCCTCCCCGCGCCGGTGGAGGCAGTCACCGGATTCGTGAAACACCCAACCACCATCCCAGGCTGGGCCCCGGACTCGGTGGTGTCGGCCGTGAAAGCGGCATGGGATCTGCCCCTTGTCATCGAAAATGACGCGCGCGCCGCCGCCCTGGGCGAACGGAACAGCGACACCGAAACGGTTGTCTACGTGAAGGTCGGGACGGGCATCGGCTGCGGCATCGTGGTGGAGGGATCAATCCTCCGGGGCGCCCACGGGTCGGCCGGCGACATCGGCCACATCCGGATGACACCGGACGGGCCGCTGTGCCGGTGCGGGCGCCGCGGCTGCCTCGCAGCCTACAGTTCCGGCCGCGCCATCCAGGACCAGCTCGGTCATCTGGACTTTTCGACGGCGGGCCAGGTACGCGATGCAGCGATGGCCGGAAACGCCGAGGTGCTGAACGCCCTCGACTCGGCTGCGGACGTCCTGGGGCAGGCACTTGCCGCCACCGTCACCACGCTGAACCCGGACCGGCTGGTACTCGGCGGGCAGTTGGGTTCCCTGGCAACGTTCGTGGAGCGGGTGGGCCGCCGGGTCCTCGCCGACGTCGTTGACCGGATCGCCGAAGGCATGGTGGTGGAAGCAGGCCACCCGGAAGACCTGGCGGCCTGCCACGGACTCACCACACTGGTGATGCGCGACATCTTTGCCCCCCGCGCCGTTGACCGGATGTTCTCGGATGTGACGGCCCTGGCGTGACGCCTGGGCCGTCACGCCTCCCACCATCGAAGGAAAGGCTGACCGTGGCACGCATCTTCATCACCGGCTCCACTGACGGGCTGGGCCTGGCGACGGCGGAGACGCTGCTCCGGGACGGCCACGAGGTGATCGTGCATGCGCGGTCCTCCCGGCGGCTCCCCGCAGTACAGCACCTGCTGGACCGCGGGGCGCAGAGCGTCGTCGGAGACCTGGCCGTCCTGGCGGACGTCAGGCAACTGGCGGCGGACGCCAACGGAATCGGCGACATCGACGCCGTCATCCACAACGCCGGCGTACTCAGCGGCCCGGCGCTGCTGCCCGTCAACGTGGTTGCCCCTTACCTGCTGACGGCCCTCATGCCCGGTCCGCGCCGCCTGGTCTACCTGAGCAGCGGCATGCACCGGGGCGGGGACGCCGGCCTAGGCGGCCTGGACTGGGAAGGGCGGACGACGACGGCCTCCTACTCCACCACCAAGCTCCAGGTCACTGCGCTGACCTTGGCGCTGGCCCGGCTGGTGCCACACGTCGCCAGCAACGCCGTCGACCCCGGCTGGGTGCCCACCCGGATGGGTGGCCGGTCGGCGCCTGACAGCCTGGAACTGGGCCACCGCACCCAGGAGTGGCTGGCCACCAGCGATGATGCGGAGGCCTTGGCCAGCGGCGGCTACTGGTTTCACCAGGAGCGGCAAACCCCGCATCCGGCAGCCGGCGACCCCCGTTTCCAGGATGCTTTGCTGGCGCAGCTCGCGGACTGCACCGGCACCACCCTGGAAGCGCTCAGCTAGACCGTTCAGAAGGCACGGATGGTGATTCCGGAAAAGACGGCCGGTCCCCCGTCACTGTAGAACGAGATGCCGGTATCGCCGCCGGTGAACTGCACCTGCTGCGACAAAACCGTGTGCCCGGCGTTCACGAACACCTCCACGCTCTGGGTGTCCACGAAGATGCGCAGGTGCACGGACCTGGCGGCGGCGTCAATGGGGGCCGCGGCACGGGTATACGGCACCAGTGAGTAGCCGGCAAGGTCCGAGGGTGCGCGGTCGACGTAGAGCTCAGCACCGTATTTGCCGATATTTGTGTGGCGGGCACCGTCCGCGGAGCGGCCGACGGACACGCCCACATTTGCCGCGGCGCTCCAGGAGATGTCCAGCTCCAGCTCATAGGCCCTGCCATTCCAGGGCAGGACGACGCTGCCCTCCACCGTCCGGTCCGGGAGCACCGTGGTGGAGGTGGCGTAGCCTGCCAGCGCGGGAACCGGGCTGCTCAACAGGCTGTACCAGCCTCCGCCCTGGCGCACCAGGCGAATTTCGCGGACGATCGAGTTTTGGCCGTTGTACCCGTCGGTGGCGTCTGTGGGAACATCCCGGGCCGCATATTTCCAGTTGTTCATCCAGGCGACGGCGTACCGGCGCGTCTCCGGCGCATTCGGCACCGGCCAGGTCACCGCCGCATACCAGTCCCAGCCCCAGTCCAGCCATTGCGGATTGTCCACGTCGTCGGCAAGGAACTGGTTACCGTCCCAGGTTCCGGTCCAGTAGGCGTACGTCATGGGCAGCCCGATGCTGTAGGCGTCCATGCTGGCGCCCAGCACCCAATGCCAGGTGCCGTCGTCGGCCTTCATCTGGAACAGATCCGGACACTCGATGCCGCCCAGCGCGTGGTTGGGGTAGTCGAAGTTGCGTTTCAGCTGCCAGTCCCGCAGGTTCACGGATGTGTAGAAGGCGGCGTACCGGGCGCGGCCGATCACGCACACCCATTCGTTGCGGGCAGCGTCCCAGTGGATCTTGGGGTCCCGGAACCATTCCGCGTTGTCGATCTCTGCCTGTGTGGTGGCCGCCCGGCCGTCCGTGTTGACGATCACCGGGTCCGCGAGGGCCGTGAACGTGTAACCGCCGTCGGTGGACCAGTAGAGGTATTGCTCCTGGTATTTCCTGATGCCGTCCGTGGGCTGCGTGGCGAGCACGACGATCGCTCCGGCGCCGAAGCCTGCGGTGTTGGCGGTGTCCACCACTGCGGATCCGGACCACACGGGAAAATCGGGCTGCAGCGGCAGCGCCACGCCGTGATGGGTGAAGGCCACGGCGTCGGTGGTGCTGGCATGGTCCCACCCGCCCTGCCCGTTGTTTTGCGTGGAATGCAGGTAGTACAGGTGGTGGGCCCCGTTGACGAATACCGGCCGCTGGGGGTCGCACAGCCATCCCGATGGCGGGGTCATGTGGAAGACCGCGCGCAGGGAATCCCGGGCGTGCGCGGGTGGGGCGGAGATGGCTCCGGCCGCCAGGAGGGCGAACGCTCCTGCTCCGGTGCCTTGCAGGATGTGGCGGCGGGACATGGCATGCGTCATCATTGACTTCCTCTCGCGGGGGCGGCGGCTCCGCCGCCGGGCGCTCCGTGGGGAACACTCGTTGGTCCGCACGGTCACCGCAGTGCTTAAGCGCTTTAGCAGGACAAGTTACCCAGCGGCGGCGGAGTGGTCAAGCGTTTCAGCGAAGTGGCCCACGTCATAAATGGGGCCGTGGGCACCTCGGAAAGTATTTTTGCTAAAACGCTTGATCAGCGCCTTCTTTCACGCTAGCTTCTAGGTGATCAAACGCTTTAGCAGAACGGACATCACCGCTGATGAGCTACCCAGTCTTCTTCCAGCCCGCCGATGCGTGGGTTGGAGACCTTATCCCCTTCCAGAAGGATGGCGAGTTCTGGCTCTTCTATCTTCATGAAGTGCGCGCCGATCCGAAGCCCGGTACGGCGTGGAACCTGGTGACCACCAAAGACCTCACGCAGTTCCAGGACCATGGCGTGGCCCTCCCCCACGGCACCGCAAACGACCTGGACTTCAACTGCTATACCGGCAGCATCGTCGCCGACGAGTCCGGCGTCCACCACCTCTTCTACACGGGCCAGAACCCGGCCAACCTCGGCCCCGGCGGACTGCCCCTGCAACTGGTCATGCATGCCACCAGCACCGACGGGATGGCCACCTGGACCAAGCACCCCGAACTCACCTTCGGCGCCCCGGACGGGTACGATTCCGCAGACTGGCGGGACCCCTTCGTCTTCCGCGATGAGGCGGCCGGCGTGTGGCGGATGCTCCTTGCCGCCAGGCACTCCACCGGACCGGAACGCCGCCGGGGCGTGATCGCGCAGTGCGTCTCCACCGACCTGACGACCTGGTCCCACGCCGAACCCTTCTGGGATCCCCGCCGGTACATCACCCATGAGTGCCCCGACGTGTTCCAGTGGGGCGGCTGGTGGTACATGGTCTACTCGGAGTTCTCCGAAACCTTCACCACCCGGTACCGGATGGCCACGAGCCCCGACGGCCCGTGGACCGTTCCGGCCCGGGACAGCATCGACGGGCGCGCCTTCTACGCTGCAAAAACGGCGGAGCGGGACGGCAGGCGGTTCTTCTTCGGCTGGATCGCCAGCAAGGAAGGAAATTCCGACGACGGCGCCTGGCAGTGGGCGGGCACCATGGCCGTGCTGGAGGCCCGCCAAAACGCCGACGGGACGTTGGCGTTCGGGTTCGCCGACGAACTGGTGGACAGCTTCTGGGACGACGTCCCGCTTGAGCTTGGAAGCGGGCTGCCGCTCCGGCTGGACGTCCCGGACGGCTACGCTGCCGCCATGTCTGCGAATCCGATGCCCACGCAGTTCTACGCCAAAGCGGTGCTGGACATCGGCCCCGGCACCACGGAATGCGGGCTGCTGCTGCGGTCGACCGCGGACGGCGACCACTCCTACGTCCTCCGCCTCGAACCGAAACGCGGCCGCCTGGTGTTCGACCGCTGGCCACGAGCCGTCACCGGCGACGCCCAATGGCACGTCTCGGGCGACGTCCCGTACGCCATAGAACTTGAACGCCCGTGCGACCTCGCACCCGGACGCCACACGCTGGAAGTGGTGGTGGACGGCGATCTGTGCGTCGCCGTCGTGGACCGGCAGGTGGCCCTGAGTACCCGCATCTACGACCTCCCCACCGGTGCACTGGGCGTGTTCGCCGGCGAAGGTTCGGTCACTGTCACAGATCTCGAAGTCCGCAAGCGCACCGACAACTGAATACCCATCCTCCATTCCATCCGACCCGTTCCAACGATCCGTTCAATCAAGGGAGATTGCCCCAAATGAAAAACCTGCTCCGCGCTGCCGCCGTCGCAGCCGCCACCGCCCTGGCACTGACCGCCTGTGGCGGCGGCAGTTCCACGAATTCCTCCGACGTCAGCCCCACCGGCGAGATCAAGCCCCATGAAATCTCCTGGCTCCTCTCCCGCCCGGCAGATGGCGCCGTCATCAACATCATGAAGAAGCTGGCCGACGAATACGCCGCGGACCACCCCGGCTTCAAGCTGAACCTGATCACCACCCCTGACCGGCCCTCCTACATCCAGAAGCTTGAGACCCTGGCCGCGGCCAACAAGCTTCCCGAACTTTTCGACACCGATGCCACCCCGTTCGCCCAGCAGCTGGCCAAACAGGGCAAGATGCTCGACGCCGAGAAGCTGCTGAAATCCCTGGACATCTACGGCAACTACCGCCCCGGGGCACTGGACTACCAGCGCTTTGACGACGGCTCTCTTTACATGATTCCGTTCCAGTTCGAGCTGGAGTTTATGTGGTACAACAAGGCACTGCTGGCCAAGGCCGGCGTGGCCGTACCCAAGTCCCTGGACGATATCCCCGCCATGTGCACCGCCCTGCGCAGCAAGGGAATCACCCCCATTGCCATCGACGGCCAGGACCAATGGCCGCTGGAGCGGTACGTCGCCTACCAGCCGTTCCGCGAAGCCGGCCCCGACTTTGTGCAGAAACTGAAAAAGGGCGATGCAAAGTTCAGCGATGCCGCCGGGCAGAAGACCGTCAACTGGATGGCCGAACTGGGCAAGGCCAAGTGCTTCCAGGACGGCTTCTCCGCCCAGGGCTACTCCGACGCACAGAACCAGTTCACCTCCGGCCAGGCCGCCATGTACAACATCGGAACCTGGGAGCTGCCCAGCCTGGCCACCGACAAGCTCAACCCCGCCGTCCGCAACGACGTCGACTTCTTCACCCTGCCCACCACCGCAGGATCGGTGACGGCTGCGAACGAGTTCGTCTCGCCGTCGGGCATTGGCATGGCCGTCAACGCCAAGACCTACGATCCCCTGGTCAGCGACTTCCTGAAGTTCGCCCTGAAGAAGTACCCCGCCCAATACGCGGCCACCGGCGCACTGTCGCCCACCACCGACGTCCAGACCACCGTCCCCGCCAACGCCACGCCGCTGTTCCAAAAGGCCCTGGACCAGGCAAAGGACCTCGGGTCCAAGCAGGCCATGCCGTGGGACACCCAGCTGGACCCCACCACCAACGGCCGGCTCCAGCAGGAACTGGTCCTGCTGGTCCAGGGCGAGGTCACTCCCCAGCAGTTCACGGAAACCCTGGACAGCACCATCGCCCAGAACGCCCCCAAGTTCTTCAAGTAAAGGTCCGCCATGCTGCCCAACAGGTCACGGACATCGGTCCTGGTCTTCCTGCTCCCGCCGCTGCTGCTCTATGGCGCTGCGGTCCTCTTCCCCATCCTGCAGTCCCTGTTCCTGAGCTTCTTCTCGTGGAACGGCATCAGCGAGATGGAATTCGTCGGCCTGGCGAACTACATCCGGATGTTCGTCGGCGATGACATCTTCTGGCGGGCGTTCCTGAACGCGCTGATCTACCTCGTCATCTGCCTGGTGCTGCAGCTCGGCGGTGCCCTGGCGGTCGCGAGCCTCCTTACCTCCCTCCGCCGCGGACGGGAGCTCATCAAGACCCTCTACCTGCTGCCGGCCGTGATTTCCACGGTGGCCATTGCCTTCCTCTTCGTCCGGATCTACTCGTTGGAACCAGTGGGGCTGCTGAACCAGCTGCTCCACTGGATCGGACTGGGCAGCCTGGAACGGCCGTGGCTTTCGGATGTGAACACGGTCCTGGCGGCCGTGTCCGCACCGGAAGGCTGGCGGTTCACCGGGTTGTACATGCTGATCATCTACGCGGCACTGCTCGCGGTGCCCAAGGAACTGGAGGAAGCGGCCGTCCTGGACGGCGCGTCCCGCTGGACCCTGTTCAGCAAGATCCGGTTCCCGTACATCCGCCCGGTGTGGATCACCACCACCATCATGGCCACCACGTACGGCCTGCGGGGGTTCGACATCCCCTACCTGATGACCAACGGCGGTCCGGGGCAGTCCTCCGAACTGCTCACCACCTATATGTACAAGACGGCGTTCACCAGCACGGACTTTGGCTATGCGAGCACCATCTCGGTGTTTATCGTCATCGAGTGCCTCGCCGCCGTCGGCCTCATCCTGTTCCTGCTGAAGCGAAAGGCAGACGCATGATCACCCAGGCAGCCCCGCCCGCCCAGCCGCCCGCCGTCGTACCTCCCACGCCCGCCGTGAAGCGCCGCAAGCGCCGGCCGGACCTGTTCCGCACACTCTCCCGGGTGCTGATCATGCTCATCGTGATCGTGCAGGTGTATCCGCTGGCATGGCTGTTCCTGACCAGCCTGCGCAGCGAACACGACTTCGCCACCGGCGACCCCTTCGCGTTGCCGAGTTCGCTGACGTGGGAGAACTACGCCCGGGCCTTCGAAACCGGCGACCTGGGCCGGAACATCCTGAACAGCTTCGTGGTGACCATGGGCGCCAACGTGCTCATCGTCCTGCTGGGGATGATGGCCGCCTATGCCATCCAGGTGCTGGGGTTCCGGCTCAGCAAGCTGGTCCGCGGGCTGTTCCTCATCGGCATCATCGTCCCGGTGCAGATCGCCCTGGTTCCGCTGTTCATCGACTACTCGCAGGTGAACCTGCTGGATACGTACCAGTCGATGATCATCCCGCTGGCCGGTTTCTCCCTGCCCATGTCCGTCTATCTGTTCTCCTCGTTCTACGAATATATTCCCAAGGAGACATATGAGGCGGCGTCCCTGGACGGTGCGGGACCGTACCGGATCTTCGGCCTGATCACGCTGCCACTGTCAGTGAACACGGTGGTCACCGTGGTCCTGGTAAACAGCATCTTCATCTGGAACGACTTCATTTTCGCCAACACGTTCGTGCTCTCCGAGGACCTCAAGACCATCCCCCTGGGCCTGCAGAACTACATCGGCGCCATGGGCAAGGTGGACTGGACGGCAACCTTTGCGGCCGTGTGCGTGACCATCACCCCGCTCCTGCTGGTGTTCCTGGTGCTCAACAAGGCCATGATCCAGGGGCTCGAGAGCGGAGCGACCAAGGGATGACGGCACCTGCTGCTGGATATACTCCTGAAGGAGGGCAGATGAGTTCAATGGAGAATGGTGCGGGCGCGGCCGGCGGCGTGCCGCAGGATCCGCCGCACGCGCCGGAGCGGGCCCACCCCGTGACCCTCCGCGAGGTCGCGGAAGCGGCCGGTGTTTCCACCGCCACGGTATCGCTGGTGGTCAACAAGAAGAAGGACGCCCGCATAGCCGAGGAAACCCGGCGGCGCGTTAAGGAGGCCCTCCGCACCTTGGGCTACCGGCCCAACGCGATGGCAAAGACCCTGGTCAGCGGCACCTCCAAGTTCATCGGGCTGGTGGCCGACGGCGTGGCCACCACGCCCTTTGCCGGCCAGATCATCCACGGGGCGCAGGACGAGGCGTGGAAGCACGGGTATGCGCTGCTCATCGCCAATACCGAGGGCAATGGCGAGCTGGAGCAGGACGCCATCAGCATGATGCTCGAATACAAGGTCCGCGGCATCCTCTACTCCACCTGGTTCCACCGGGCCACCGATATTCCGGCCCCGTTGCGCGAAGCCGACTTTGTCCTGGTGAACTGCTTTTCCGATGAGCCGGGCGCCCGGGCCGTCGTCCCGGACGAGGTCCAGGGTGGCCGGTCTGCCACGGAGATCCTGCTGCGGAACGACCACCGGCGCATTGCGTTCATCAATGCAACCATTCCGGCGCCGGCCAAGGATGGGCGGCTGGCCGGATACCGGCAGGCCCTTGAGGAGGCCGGTGTCCCGTTCGATTCGGCTCTGGTGATGGAGTCCTACCCGGACCAGGAAGGCGGCTACCGGGCCACGGCGGAACTGCTCACGCGGGATGTCACCGCTGTGTTCTGCTACAACGACCGGATGGCCATGGGCCTCTACGACGGCCTGCGGGAACACGGCCTGGCCATCCCGGAGGACATGGCGGTGGTGGGGTTCGACAACCAGGAAGTGATTGCCGCCCACCTGCGCCCGCCGCTGTCCACGGTTGCCCTGCCGCACTACGAGTTGGGCGCTGCGGGTGTCCGGATGCTCCTGGGCCTCGACCCAGCCGTCGGCGGGGCAGCGAAGATCCACTGCCCCGCCGTCGAGCGGACCTCCGTCCAGACCAAGGCCCGGGCGTAACCCCCGGCTGATCCCGCCGGCGGCGTCAGGACGCGCGGAGGCGGCGTTCGACGTCGGCCGTCTCCGGATACGCCGACTGGGTGCCTTTCCGGGTGGTGGCCAGGGCGGCCGCCACAGAGGCGAAGGCGGCAGCTTCGGCGAGGGCGTCTCCGGCGGCCAGCCGGACGGCAACCGCTCCCGTGAAGGCGTCGCCGGCCCCGGTGGTGTCCACGGCGTCCACGCGCGTGGGCGCCACGAAGGTCACCTGGGCGCCGGGAGCCGCCTCCGAATCCAGCACCACGGACCCGTGCGCGCCGAGGGTGACGAGGACCTGCCGGATCCCCCGCCCGGCAAACCGCTCCCGGACCGTATCCCATTGCGCCGCGTGGGCCTCCGCGCCCGGGACCGAAGCCCCGGGGCCAAGGAACAGCGCCGCCTCGTGGGCGTTCACCAGCAGGACGTCTGTCAGTTCCGCCAGCTCCGCCGGAATGTGCGCGTACGGCGAGAGATTCAGCAGAACCGTTGCGCCGGCGTCGTGCCCTGCCTGCGCGGCGGCCAGCACGGTGGGCATGGCCACCTCCAGGCAGAGGCTGACGACGGCGGCACCGTCCAGGACGTCCGCGGCGCCGGCGACGTCGGCGGGGGACAGCGTGCCGTTGGCTCCTGCGGAGATGATGATGTTGTTCTCGCCGTGGGCGTCCACGGCGATCACCGCGACACCGGTGGGTTCGCTGGAGGTCCGCACGTGCCCTACGTCCACCCCTGCACCGGCAACCGAGGCCTGGAGCATGTTGCCGTTGGCGTCATCCCCCACGGCCCCCACCAGGCTGACGTGTCCGCCGAGCCGGCCCGCGGCCACGGCCTGGTTGGCGCTCTTGCCGCCCGGGTTCACGGCGAATCCGTTGCCGTGCACGGTCTCGCCGGGCTGCGGCAGGCGTTCGCAGTAGATGGTCAGATCTGCATTCAGGGAGCCGACGACGACGATCCGGCCGGTGTTCTGCGCCTCGCCACTCACGGGGCCACCTCGGCCTCAACCGGCTTGGGGATCAACAGCGAGGCGGCGAACGCCGCCACGGTGAGGGCCAGCCCGACAAGCACGACGGTCAGGTAGGAGGCCTTCGCATCGCCGAGCGCCTGCGTGGCCACCAGGACCGCGGGCAGGATGAGGAAGCTCAGGCCCGCACCCAGGTTGAAGGCGCCGGCATTCATGCCGGGCAGGAAGCCGGGGTTGCCGGCGGGCGAGAGGACAACGCCGAGTCCGTTGAGCATGATGTTGACGGTACCGGCGTACATGATGCCCAGCAAGACGGTGCCGGCAATCATCATCGGCAGGCTGCCCAGGCCGAAGAAGGCGATGACGGCCAGTGCTGCGATGCTGCCGAGGAGCCCGATCCGCAGCACCTTGGTGTACCCGAGGACGGGGGCCAGCCGCCCGCTGAGCGGACCCACCAGCCAGCCGAGCAGGGCGTACGGGGTGAGGATGATCAGCGACATTTCGGTGGGGCCGATGCTGAAGCCGGGCGCCGCGGCCTGGACGTAGGCCGGGACGATGCCGTTGATGACGGCGAAGATGCCGGTCATGGTCAGGGTGGTGGTGAGCAGGGGTGCCCAGGTGGCGCGCTGGCGCAGGTGCACGGTTTCCACCATCGGCTGGGCGGCCCGCTGTTCGGTGCGCCAGAAGGCGAAGAAGGCGACGGCGGAGACGAGGACCAGCGCCAGGCTCAGGATCAGCGTGGCGGCCGAGAAGCCGGCCACCAGCTTGGAGCCTTCGTTCAGGGCGGTCAGCAGGGCGCCCACAGCCACGACGATGAAGAAGACGCCGCGCCAGTCCATGGTGGTGCCGGCGGCAGGCTTGCTCTCCCTGGCAAGGACCAGGACGAGGGCGGTGGCGGCAGCGGCCAGGACCACCATCAGCCAGAAGATGCTGCGGAAGCCGAAGTGCTCGGCGAAGTAGCCGCCCACGAAGGAGTCGACGCCGGCCACGCCGCCGTTGACGGCGGTGATGAGGCCCATGAGCGTGCCGTATTTGCGCGGGTTGCTCACGGCGGAGCGCAACATGATCAGGCAGAGCGGGACGGTGGGTCCGCTGACGCCCTGGATGATGCGGCCCACGAAGAGCCAGGTGACGTCCGGGGCGAGCGCGGCGATGACGGAGCCCGCGGCCATCAGCACCATCATGCCCACCAGGACCTTCTTGCGTCCCACAATGTCGCTGAGGCGGGGCAGGAACAGGGAGAACAGGGCGGCGGCTGTGAAGAACCAGGTCTGGGAGAGGCCGATGACGGCCTGGTCGGTCTTGAGTTCCTCGCCCATGGTCACCAGGGCGGGGCTGAGCATGGAGGCGTTGAGCTGGAACGCCACGCAGGCGGCCAGCAGGGCGGTCATGAGGGCTGCGGTATTGCCGCGGCCGGTGGTGGTTTCGGTGGTCGTGGCGGTCATTTACTTGACCCCTACGGCGGTGAGGTGGGCACTGCGGCCGGGTTCGACGTCGGACGCGGTGCCGTTGTCCTTAAGGTCACGGGCGCCGGGCTCGCCGATGCGGACCAGCGCGTCGGTGACGAGGTCCCAGAACCGCGCGTGGTCCAGGTCCACGGCCACGCTGGTGTGGCAGTCGGCGGGAGCGGGGGCGCGGAAGTCGGCCACGGTCATGCCGAGGGTGAGGGTGCCCTGCAGTTCGATGTTGACCGGCACCTTGCGGGTGCTGACGATGCTGGGATCGATCACGTAGGCCACGGCACAGGGGTCGTGGACGGGCGGATAGTCGAAGCCCTGGGCGTCCTTGTAGGTGTGGGCGAAGAAGTCCATCAGTTCGGTGACGAACTTCGCCGGGGTGGTGCCGATGGCGGCGATTTTCGCCACGACGTCCGGGGTGGCGAGCGCTTGGTGGGTGAGGTCCAGGCCCACCATCACCACGGGCCACTTCTCGTTGAAGACGATGTTGGCTGCCTCGGGGTCGATGATGATGTTGAACTCGGCCACGGCGCTCCAGTTGCCCACGTGGTAGCCGCCGCCCATCAGGACCACTTCCTTGACCCGTTCCACGATGCGCGGTTCCTTGCGGGCGGCCAGGGCGATGTTGGTCAGGCCGGCAGTGGGGACCAGGGTGACGGTGCCGGGTTCGTGGGCCATGACGGTGTCGATGATGAGGTCCACGGCGTGGCGCGGGTCCAGCTCGATGGTGGACTCGGGCAGGGCGGGGCCGTCCATGCCGGACTCGCCGTGGATGTCCGGGGCGGTTTCGATGCTGCGGACCAGGGGCCGCGGGCAGCCGGCGGCGAAGGGGACTCCGGTGATGCCGGCGATGGTGCCTACGGCCAGGGCGTTGCGGGTGACTTTTTCGAGGGTCTGGTTGCCCACCACCGTGGTGACGGCCAGCAGTTCGATGTTCGGGTTGCCGTGCGCGAGCAGCAGGGCTACGGCGTCGTCGTGGCCGGGGTCGCAGTCCAGGATGATCTTCCGGGGCTGGTGCTGACTCTCTTGCGGGTTTGGTTCCACGATGGTTCTCCACGTCATTGGGGCCTGCCGGGGAGGCAGGGGTCCAGTATTCCGGGAGTGATCATGGCACCGTTTTGTGGTCCACGTCAAGCGCTTAACGTGGCGGCGGCGTTTGCCCACGTCAAACGCTTGATGCCTTGCGCCTGCTGACTGGACCAGCGGCTGCCTAACCGAAGGGATTCCAGGCCGCATCCGGGAAAAGTGCCGCCAGCGCGGCCCGGAGCATCAGGAACCCCACAATGCCTGCCACCCACAGCACCGCCTCCCCGGCCACCCGCGACAGCCACGCGCCAAGGCGCGCCAGCGGGGCATCCAGCACGCTGCCAAGGGCAAGCCTGCCGGCCACCAGGAGCCCGGCAGGCAGCAGCATCACCAGGCAGTAGGCGCCAAGGAGGGCAGCGGAAAGGGCCCAGCCAGCACTGGAGGTCGTCAGCAGCCCAATTGCGCCGATATACGGCAGCATGGTGGGCACCTCGAGCAATCCCGCGAGCAGCGCCAGGCCCAGCAGTCCGCCGGGGGTCCCCACTGCACGGCCAATCCTCCGCTGCCACCGGGCCTCGACCGGTGATGGCCCGGGCTCCTGCGCAGCGGCCACCCCGCTGGACCGCTCGGCACGGGCGCCGCGGCCCTGGAGGCGTGCAGTGTCCGGGGAACCGGTCATCCTGCTTGGAAAGGGCGGCTCCGTCGGCGTGGAAACCCCGCGCCCGGGCCTTCCTCCCAATACGGCCCACGCCAGCAAGCCGCCGCCCGCCACCAGCATTCCCCACTGCACGGCAGGCAACCCGCCGAGGGCCCCGAGGTCCGCACCCCACGCCCCGGCGGCCCCGGCCACACCTGTCAGCAGGCCAAGTCCGAGCAGGAAGTAGAAGAGCCCGATGGCTGCGAGGTAGGCCGCCGCCTTTCCGGTGACGGCTGCCCGCCCCCCGGAGTCCCGGCGCAGGAGCAGCCACACGGGAATCACCAGCGTGCCGATGCTGGTGCTGTCGATCAGGGCGAGGATGGCCAACTGGGCCAGGAGTTCTGCAGTCACAGGAAGAGTCTGCGCCAACCTGCCTCCTGGCGCGTCGGGCATCGGAGGGAGGGCGGACTCATCCTTTAGTCGCAGAAACCGCGCTTGAGACAGGCCGGCGCTCCCCTCTGCGGCAGGATGGGACCATGCATTCAACACCGGGCACCATCCGCCGTGAGGACGTGGTCCTGGCCCTGGCTTACGCGGGGCTCACCTGGCTGCTGCACTCACTGGGCATTACCGCTACCGGCGCCCCGGCAGTCCCTTCGCTGGAGCCATGGTGGCCCGCGCTGGCGCTGGCCGGATCCGCCGTCGTGGTGCTGCGCCGGAGCACCACCCGGGTGATGGTTCCGGTTTCCCTCCTCGCAGCGGTGGCGCTCCTGCTGGCGGGGGCGGCCGGCGGGTTCTTCCTGCTGTTCGAAGCCGTCTTCTCACTGGTGTTGTTCGGCACCGCGAAAGCGGCCAAGACGGCGGAGGTGGCGGTCCTTGTCCTGTGCGCGGCCGGAGGGGCGGCGGCATGGCTGGCAGGTGGGTCCTTCGCCGATGGCGTTGTAGCGCTGCTCGCCGGTGCCATGGTGCTGCTGCTGCCGGCCGAATGGGCAGGGAATGTCCGCAAGGCCAGGGAACTGGCCGTCAGCGAGGGGGCGCGTGCCGCTGCAATCCGAGGCGCGGCACGCGACCAGGCACGGCTGGCTGCCCGTGAGCACGAACTTGAGCTCGCCGGCGCGCGGCAGGAGATGGCGCGTGAGCTTCACGACGTCCTTTCGTCCAGGCTGTCCGCGATCGCGTTGCAGTCGGCTGCTGCGCTGAACACCGCGGACCCGGCCTTGGACCGGGAGGTCCTGGCCCATGTGCGCCGCGAAAGCGTAGCAGGGCTGCGCGACCTGAACGCCATGATCCGGATGTTGAACGCCGGGGAGCCGCGGGCCCTGGCCGGCGATGTCGGGGATTTGGACGCCGTCATTGCCGGCCATCGCGCTGCCGGGATGGACCTCGAATGGAACAACGCCCTCCCCGGCGGAGGCGAGGACCTTCCCGGCGGCACGCAGGCTGCCATCCACCGGTTGATTGCCGAATCACTGGTCAACGCCGGGCGGCATGCCGCGGGAGCCAGCGTCCGGGCCAGCCTTGAGGAAGTTCCTTCCGGCATCCGGCTGAGGGTTGCTGACGATGGCGGCACCGAGGAACCGCAGGGAAACACGGCCGGAACAGGGACGGGACTGCCCAGCATGAGGGCCCGGGCTGAGCAGCTGGGCGGGTATGCGATCGCCGGCCCTGAAGGCCACGGCTGGAGAGTAGAGGCGTTCCTTCCGACAAACGGCACGGGCACGGTGGAGAACGAGGCACCATGAGCGGACGAATCTCGGTATTGCTCGCGGACGACCATGCCGCCATCCGTGTGGGGATCAGGATGGTGCTCCACGGGGCACCCGGGTTCGATGTGGTCGGCGAGGCAGGTGACGGTGCCACCGCCGTCGCCATGGCCCGGACCCTGCGGCCGGACATCGTCCTGATGGACGTGCGGATGCCGGTGAGGGATGGAGTGTCGGCTACTGCCGAAATAGTCTCTGCCGGGTTGTCGAAAGTCTTGGCTTTGACCACTTTTGACCACGATTCCTATCTTTTTGGCATGCTGTCCGCCGGCGCCGCCGGCTTCCTGTTGAAGACCGCTGAACCCGCAGAAATACTCCATGCGCTGGGCCGCGTCCACGACGGCGGGACTGTGATCGCGCCCGAAGTGGCCGGCCGGTTGGTGTCTGCGGCCATCAATGGAGCAGCGGCGGCACCCACCCCGGCAGCGCCGGCCGGTGAGCTGACCGCCCGGGAACGGGAGGTGCTGGACTGCCTGGGCGATGGCCTCAGCAATGCCCGCATCGCACGCCACCTGTCCATCTCGGAAGCAACGGTCAAGACCCACGTTTCAAACGTATTGGCAAAGCTGCAGGTGGAATCCCGCCTGCAGGCTGCGTTGGTGGCAAGGACTCTGTAGCGGGAATGCCGCCGTACCGCGGCGGCGCGTCCGTGGTGGGCGGCCCGATCAGCTGCCGGCACCGGGTCGCACTACGATCGAGGTATGGATTCCGGGGAACGAGTGCAGCAGCGGGCGCGGCCCCGGAGGGTAACGGCGGCCATGGTGGCCGCGCGGGCCGGTGTTTCGGTTGCCACGGTGTCGCTGGTGGCCAACGGCAAGACGGCCGGCCGGGTCTCCGAGGACAACATTTCCCGGGTGCAGGAAGCCATTGCCGAGCTTGGCTACGTGGTGGATGGCATCGGCAGTTCGCTGGCCAAGGGCGTCAGTTCGATCGTGATCCTGGTGGCACCGGATATCTCCAACCCATTCTTCGCCAAGGTGATCAGCGGGGTCCGGGAATCGCTGGGGCCCAATTACCAGCTGCTCCTCTCGGTCACGGACTCAGGTGAATTTCCCAAGGCTGCGGACGTCCGGAAGCTGATGTCGCTGCGGCCGGCAGGCCTTTTGGTTGATGCCCCGAATGCCGGGTTCCTGGCGGACCTTTCCGTGGCCGGCCCCCTGGTCCTGCTGGACGCTCCCGGCCTGGAGTCGTTTGCGCCGGCCGTGAACCTTGACGTCGCCCAAGGTGCGCGGGAGCTGGCCGCGCACCTTGCCGGGGCGGGCCACCGACGCGTGGCCTACCTGGACAGCGTTACCGGAACCGCCACGTTCTCCATCCGCCGGGAGGCCTTCCTGGCCGAAGCCGCCTCACTGGGCATGACCGTGGATCCGGACCAAATGCCCGCCACCACCATCGATGTGGGTGCCGCGGCGGCTGTCTTCGCCGACGCGTGGCCGGACTGGCAGCGCGCGGGGGTGACCGCCGTCGTCTGCGCCACGGACACCCATGCGTACGGGGTGCTGCAGGAAGCCCGCGTGGCCGGGGTGCGCATTCCCGCGGAGCTGGCCGTGGCGGGGTTCGATGACCTGCCGTATTCGGCGACCAGCAGCCCGGGCCTGACCAGCGTGCACCTGCCGGCGGCAAGCCTGGGGCTGAAGGCTGGTGAACAGCTGCGCCGGCTGATGGAAGGGCGGGCGTTGGAGCAGGAGGAACTCGTCCTGGAAAGTTCCCTGGTGGTGCGCGGCTCCACGTCGGCAGGCGAAACGTAGCGGCGCCGGCGGGTTCCTGTCGGACCCCGGCCGTAAGCTGGGATTATGCCGAGTAACTGGGAGAGTCTGGACGCGTCGCAGCGTGAGTCGGTACAGCACAATGTGGAGATCTATGAGCGCGTCCGCCCTGCCCTGAAGCTCATCACCCGGGACGTCCTCCTCACCCTTCGTGACATGCTCAAGGGTACCGAGGTGACTCCGCTGTTCGTCAGCGGCCGCACCAAGACGGTGGAGTCTTTCAAGGAAAAGATCTCGCGGACCGAAGAGCCGCTGGAGCACGGCGGCCCGCGGCTGCTCAAGTTCCCGGACCCGTTCCGGACGCTCAATGACATGGTGGGCATCCGGGTGATCACCAAGCTCCCGGCGGAGAACGCCGTGGTGGCCAACATCATCAAGCGCCAGCGGCAACTCTTCGACTGCCGTGGCGACCGGGAGAAGGACATCGGCTCCATCGAATCCGGCACCTATGGATACTCCAGCCGGCACCTGATCCTGCGGACCATCCAGAACGAGGCCGTCAAGGAGTACCAGCAGGTCTTCAATCCGGACGCCGTGCCCAACGGCAGCTACTTCTTCGAGTGCCAGATCCGTACCATCTTCGCCCATGCGTGGAGCGAGATTGAGCATGACATCAGATTCAAGGCCGAGGATCCGCGCGCGTGGACACCGCACTTCGACCGGCAATTCACGGCCACCGCCGCCATGCTGGAGACCGTGGAGACGGCTTTCGCGGACCTGCATGAACGGTACGAGGAAGTCCGCAGCTTCTGGGACATGGACGGGGAAGGCGCGGCAGCCCTCACCCCGAACCGGATCCGCGACGTCTGGCGGACCCTGCTCCCGCACGTTGACCGGAAAGTGGACGACGACTGGGGCTGGGCCGCGGAACTCCTGGCCGCCCACGGCCTCAACCAGACCGTGCAACTGGCGGGCCTGCTCAGCGCCAACCGCATCACCGAGGTCCGCAAGGCCCTGGACCACCGCTACTCCCCCGGCCCCGACCGGCTGATGGATGACCTCCTGCTGTGGCAGTACGGCACCAAGCACATCGACCTCACCGCAGAACCGGCCGACGCCGTCCCGCACCCCCGGCGCGACAGCCTCCTGCGGCGGCTGCGGCAGATCGAGCGGTACAGGATGACGAAGACGTAAGGGTTCGTGTTAGGAGCATTTGGCTGCTCCATGGGGCGAAACCCTCTTCCCAGGCCGTTCAGGAAAGGTTGTGGACTGCCCCGGCCCAGCGGGGGCCGGAGACGGCCCGGCGGACAGCCCGGGCACGGGCGTGGAAGTCGATCTTTGGCATTCGCGGAGAAGGGTCAGCGCGACTGCCGGGATCATTCAAGGTGGCGGGCGGTGCCGCATTGGCGGCTGTTGTGGCGTGGTCGGCGATCAGTCCCATGCCGGCGTATTCGCGTACAGCGGCGATGCCGGCAACGGCGTCGGTCTTGGTAGCGAAGGGCTTGGACACTGCCATAACGGTTCCGTCGGGTGCTGTCAGCCGGAACCTGAACGCTGATTCTGCGTCGATAAATAGTTCGAACATTCCTGCCATTGCGATCCTTTCGTCTGCGGGATCTTGAGGCGGCACCGTTGCCGCCAGAGGGGCACGAGGCATCGTTGCCTTCGCTTTCCCTGGTAGATCCCGCCGTCCAAATTTTCATCAATTCAGCATGCGTTCCTCGAGTTTCTCGTGGGACACCTTGCCGGCGCAAGATGTTCCCTGGCATCCGGTAGAAGTGATCATCCGCTCTCGGGTGCGGGCAGCTTTCACGAGCCGACGTCGGCTCGCCGCATGTCGTCAACACATGTTGACCCAACCTCCATGCGTCAACTAATGTTGACGCATGGAGGTGGAGCAGATGAAAACTTTGGTTGCATCCATGGACGGGAAAGGACCGGCTGAAGCACTGCAGGCAGTCGCCCAGCTGCAAAAGGAAGTCGGGCGCGCGGAAGCGTCCTTGGTCCGGAAAGCCCGGCAGGCCGGCCTCTCCTGGGAAGCCATCGCCCTGTGCCTGGGCGTGAGCAAGCAGGCCGTCCACCGCAAATATGGGAAGCGGTAGATGCTGTTTCCCGCTCTTGGCTGCTGGCGGCGAGGTAGCTTCAGCTTTACGTAGCGTCCGTTACCGGCGCTTTAGAGGGACGAGTAGAAGCCAAAGGCGTTCACCGGATGCGGGTATCAGCTGTTTCCAAACGTGGTTGCTGGGACGGCGCGAAACGATGGGTACCTGGGCGCCGGCCCGATCCATCCATCGTGTTCCCCCGTTCTGTGAAGGTCAATATGCAGGCATCCGCTCCCCTAGGACCCTCAAGAGCGCTCCGGTTACCCCTTCCTGCCTTCGGTGGCGACCCCTTCGATAAAGTGGCGCTGTCCGAAGGCAAAAAGGATGAGCATGGGGAGCGTGATCAGGAGCGTCGCGACCATGACGTATTGGTAGTCCCCTTGGCCGCCGTTGGTGGGGCTGTACTTAGTCATGGCGTAGGCGATGCCCAGCGGTGCCGTGAATCCCTCAACGGACCCGGCGTTGAGGTAAATGAGCGCGGACTGCAGGTTGTTCCAGCTTGCCTGGAATTCGAAGATGAAGATCACTACAAGCGAAGGCACAGACAGCGGCAGGGCGATCCTGCGGAACAACCCGAAGTAGCTGGCTCCGTCGATTCGCGCGGCCTCGAAGAGCTCCCGTGGCAGTCCCAGGAAGAACTGCCGTTGCAGGAAGATGTAGAACGCCGAGCCAAACAGGTTCATCCCGAAGAGCGGTATCCAGGTTCCCAGGACGCCCAGGTTTTTCCAGATGAGGTACTGCGGCACCATGGTGACGGCGCCCGGCAACATCATCGTCGCCAGCACAAGCCCGAAAAGGATGTTCCGGCCCGGGAAACGGAAATAAGCGAACCCGAACGCGACCAGGGAACTGGAGAGCGTCACCAGCGTGGCGGCCAGCACCGCGATCAGGAAGCTGTTGGTCACCCAGTTCACCAGCGGGAGCTGATCCCAGACTTCGACGTAGTTCTGCGGGGAAAACGTCGCGGGGATCAGGGCGTTGTCGAAAACCTCCCCACGGGGCTTGAGGCTGGCGGCAATGAGCCACACGAGGGGATATAGGAACACGGCACTGATCACCGTCAGGACGACGCCGAGCACCACCTTGCCCGCCGTGGTGCGGGGACGCCGGACACGACGGCGCGGGGCAGACGTGGCAGTGGCGGAACGGTCAGCTTCCGCCAGCAGCGTGCTGGACGCCGGTGTCGCGCCGGTGTCGGTATTGGTGGTGGCCATCAGCGCTTCTCCCCGTCGTAGTAGACGAACCGGTTTCCCACCCGGACCTGCACCAGGCTGATCAGCAGGATCAGCACGAACAGCACCCAGGCCATGGCAGAGGCGAACCCGAAATTGAATTCCCGGAAGGCCTGCTGGAACAGGTAAATGCCGTAGAACAGCGAGGCCTCCGGCGAGGCGCTGGTCTGGTCACGCCAGAAGAGCAGATACGCCTGGTCGAAGACCTGGAGCGCCGCAATTGTCAGGACGATCACGTTGAAGAAGATGGCCCCCGAAATCATCGGGACGGTGATGGAGAAAAATTTCCGCACCGGGCCGGCGCCATCCAGGGCCGCGACCTCATAGAGTTCCCGCGGCACATTTTTGAGTGCGGCCAGAAAGATGACCATGGTGCCGCTGACCCCCCACAGCGTCATCAGCACGATCGACGGCTTTACCCACGCCGGGTCGATCAACCACTGCGGACCGGAGATGCCGAAGAACGCCAACGCCTGGTTAATGGCCCCCGTGTTGCCGTTGAGCAGCAGCAGGAAAACCGCCGCGGTCGCCACCGATGGTGTCATCTTCGGCAGGTAGTAGATGGTCCGAAAGATCCCGGCCCCCCGGCCCACGCGGTTTAGGAGCAGGGCAAGCCCCAGCGCGACACAGATCTCCAGGGGAACGGCCATAACCGCGTAGAAGAGCGTGTTGGCCAGCGAGGAGGCGACTTTCGGATCCTGAAACAGGAGCTGGTAGTTGGTCACACCGGCGGGCTTGGCCACGTTCGTCGCCAGGTTGTAGCGGCTGAAAGAG
Organism: Pseudarthrobacter sp. AG30; assembly: GCF_003116525.1. Classification (NCBI taxonomy): domain Bacteria; kingdom Bacillati; phylum Actinomycetota; class Actinomycetes; order Micrococcales; family Micrococcaceae; genus Pseudarthrobacter; species Pseudarthrobacter sp. AG30. Next base: position 268,834 of record NZ_QEHL01000001.1, read on the forward strand.
ATAACCAGGCTGTAAGCCATCGCACCGAGCATGAAGACCAGGAAGCCCACGATCCACGGCGAGATGAACAGATAGCCCGCCAAGGCCTCCCTGCGGTTGTATTTCACCCGGGGCGCCCGGGCCCTCCGGGGTTCGCCCCCGGGGCGCCGGATTTGCGCGGCTGATTTGGCTGTCATGTGGCAACACCCTTTCTCCCGTGGCTCCACGGCGGTCTCTGCCCCGCGGCGCGCCGGCATCGGGGCCGGTCCCTTGCGTCACACCGCGGCGTGGGCTAGCTTTCGAAATAGGAAGCTTGCTTACAGTGTTGCACTCGAATCGCTTTTAGCCGAGGGTCTCGCGGCAGCGACCACCACCACTGACGATTAGGAGGATGCAATGATGCATTTCCGGAAGACGGCATACACCGCGGTTCTGGCTCTGGCGGTTACAGGCATGACGGCCTGTGGCGGCGGTGGCAGCAGTGCCCCCGCCGCAAGCGCAGACTTTTCCAAGGACGCCTCGGGGACGATGACGGCATGGGCCTTCGATAACGCCGACGACGTCGGCAAGGCACGCATGGGATACGCATCGTCCCAGCTCTCGAACGTGAAGATCACGATGGATCAGACGCCCTTCGATGCGCAGAAATTCACTACCCGCGCGGCCAGCGGCGAGGTACCCGACGTCGTCCAGATGGACCGCGCCTTCGTCGCGACGTACGCTGCCGAGGGGCTGATCAAGCCGCTGGACGGCTGCTTCAAGGCCCAAGGCATGGACCCGGCAAAGCAGTTCTACCCGGCCGTCACCCAGCAGGTGACCTATCAGGACAAGGTCTGGGCAGTGCCGCAGTTCTATCAGCCGGCAGCCATCATTCTGAACCAGAAGGTTCTCCAGGGCGCCGGCGTAACGGCTGCGGACATCGACACCTCAAACAAGACGAGGCTGCTGGACGCCGTCGGAAAAGCGTCGAAGGCCGACGGCGGTAACCCCTCAACGCTCGGCTTCGACCCGGTGGCCGCCGGGCAGGCCGAACTGTGGATCCTCGGCCAGGGCGGACGGCTGGTGGACGACAAGGGAGCCCCCGTCCTGGACGACCCGGCGAACGCAGCGGCGCTCAGTTTCCTGAAGCAGATCTACGACGCACAGGGCGGCTATGCCAAGGCCAAGAGCTTCTCCGATTCCTTCGACACGTTCGGTAAGCAGAACCAGTTCGTCAAGAACCAGGTGGGCGCCCAGGTTGACGCCCAGTGGTACGTCAACGTTCTGGCCCCCTATTCGCAGTCCCTGGACTTGTCCGCCGTTCCTTTTAAGGACAAGGACGGCAAACCGTTCACCGTGGCAGGAGGAACGTCCTTCGTCATTCCTGCGAACGCCAAGAATCCCAACGCCGCCTGCGCGTGGATGACATCCCTGGTCACCGACGACGCATGGAAGGCCGCCGGGGAGGCTCGTGCACAGAAAATCGCCTCGACGCAGGGCGGCATTAACACCGGGCTGTTCACCGGTTCCCCGTCGGCCGACAAGCTGATCAGGGACGCCTTCGTCAAGCCGAGCGGCAATCCCGGCTTCGACGAAACAATCAAGACGTACTACGACGTCCTCCCTGCCGGCAAGACCCTGGGTGCCTCCCCTGCGGGTCAGACCATCAAAACGGAACTGAACAACGCCATCGCCTCGGCCCTGCTGGGGACCAAGGATCCGGGCATGGCGCTTGCTGACGCCCAGGCCGCTGCCAAGCGCGCCTACGACCAGTCGGGTTCCTAAGCTGTTGTCGTTCCGCGCCGCGGTCAGGTCCGGGCTGTTGCGCGGAACGACTGTAGGCGTCTATCCGCCGGCGTTGGTGCCACACTGAAGGTAACCGGAAGACCGGCCTTCCCACTCCTGCCGGGCCGGCACTCCGCAAGGGAAAGCGTGACGGAATGGTTCAGCATGCGGGGCGGGAACGCCCGGATATCTTATCCGGTCCACAACCCGACGGCGGCGGTCCTCGGCCACGCGTGGGTGTTCGTCGGTGCGGTAGTCGTCCTGATCATCTGGCCCTTCACCGGCCCTCTCCTTGGCTTCTCCGACACCTGGCAGCTGGCGATCAATACCGGCAGCGACGATTGTCACCTTCCGTGTGGTCTTCATCATCATTCTGAACACCCAGAACCGTGACACGGCGGCCCTCCACGTAAAGTTGGATGCCCTAATGCTCGAGCTCCAGGTCGGGAATGCCAAGCTCTACGACGCCGAGCATGAGGGCGAGAAGGAGATCGAGGCCCAGCGGATGCGGATTGCTGGCGCCGCCGGACAAGGTGGCCGGGACCGCCGGGCGGATCCCCCTGCGGCCGCGGGTCTGGCCTAGGGTCATTCCGGGCGCCCTTATTGCTGGAGGGACCGTAATGCGGGGTCTGGAGAGCCGCGGAGAAGCGCGTTCAGAAAGCACTCGAAGGGCATCCTGTCCCCGTCGCGGTCGGCTAGCCAGGCCATCGCCAAGCTTCAGGAGGCCCTCACCCAGACGGCAACGAAAGCTCAGGGCGGCCAAACGGGGCAGGCCCAGCAAGGCACACCGGTCACGGTCCCTCAGGTAACTGTGACCGACGTCGTACCACTCTCACCTGACGACGCGCGCGGCACCGGACTCGCCGTTGCAGGCGTGGTTCCACACCCTCCAAGGCAGCTACTGGACGAATGCGGGCGCGATCGGACTGGGAATCGTTGCAACGGCCGCCATCATCGTGGGCCTCAATGCACTCATCGGGCAGCCGGGCATCGCGGTTGGCGCGATCATCACCCTCTTCATCGGCAACCCGCTTTCCTCACTGACCCAACCCAAGGAGTTCCTCCCCGCACCGTGGGGTGATGTCGGCCAATGGCTGGTCCCCGGCGCCTCCGGGACGCTCCTGCGCGACCTCTCCTACTTCCCCGACGCTGCCACCGCGTTCCCATGGCTCGTACTGGCCGGCTGGGCCACTGCCGGGGCGGTCCTGATCGCCGTAGGCCACTTTCGCAACGCTCCGGCCATCGCCGACATCTAGGACTGCCCATGGCGTCACAAGCCGGGCTCAGTGGTTGCCCCGGGAATGCGGGATGCCCAACTCGTGCAACTATTCGGACCCGTCGTCCGCTGCTTCAAGGTGCTTGGCCATGGCTTCAACTGCCTGGTTCCACCGTTGGGTAAGAGCTTGCTTGCTCAGTGGTTCGAACATGCCGGTCAGGACTTTCTCCAGCGCATCATAAGCGGCGTCTTTGACGCGTTCCTGAGCCGCCGGGCTGTAATAGTTCATACCAATGATTCGAGACTCCCCCCGCGAAGGATGGCCGCTTGCAGCCATCGGCCCTGGACCCGTCCGCGGGGGCAGCGGGCACGAATCATTAGTAGAGAGGGCGATACCATATCGGCCAAGACCTTTTGGAGGGGTGTACTCGTGCCGCAACGATTAACCCAAGCGCCAGCATCGCCCTCACGCCGTCTTGTGATGACGGTAGTAGCGGCCGTATCGATGTTCGCTTTGGCAGGATGCGGCGCGGGTCCTGGTAACCCCGCGTATGTTCCAGGCACGTCGGCAGCGGCCCCAGCTGTTGCAAGCTCCCCACCAGCAGCAGCGCCGTCCGATATTCCCGCTACGGACGCTGGTGGGCCGTCGGGGGCTGCATTGATGGTCTGCGGCGACGAGACGCGGGGCAGCATCAGCCGGATCCTGGCTCTCCCCGCTGCTCCTGCTACCACAGCCTCCTGGGCGGACAAGCTCTACACCTGCACCTACGCGCTTCCCGCCGGGCCCCTCGTCCTCTCGGTCAAAGAAGCCGCGGACCCGGATACCGCCCGAGCCGACTTTCAGGACCTGCAGCAGACCACACCGGCGTCCGCACCGATCGAAGGATTGGCCAACCTCGGATTCCCGGCATTCCAAACGCCCGCCTCCGCCGTCTTCGCGAAGGACAACTTCGTGTTAACCGTGGACGCGGCAGCCCTCCCGGAAACAGTTGGACCAAACCAAGTCACGCGCGACGCGTTCGCCTACCAGGTGGCGACTACAGTCCTTGCCTGCTGGTCCGAATAGCACCAGATTCCCCCGGCAGGAACTCCAAGCCCGCCTGGTTGGGACGAGGCGTTTCCCGGCAGTGACCAATCCGTGATCCAGGCCACAACGAATTGCTGAAGTCACAGTCATGGGCGTGCCCATCAGGGGAGCGTTCACTGTCAACGGAGGAAACTCGTCATGAAGAAATCCGCTTTCCTGATTGCCCCGGTCCTGGCCCTGGGCGCCCTCGCGCTCTCCACCAGCCCGGCCCTCGCCGCAGACAACACGATGTACCAGGCAAACCTCGCAGCTATCAACGGCAGCAATGCCTCTGGAACCGTCATGATCACCGTCAACGGCGACCAGGCCACCGTGACCGAGAAGGTTTCCGGCCTCGCTGCGATGTTCAACGGCAGCCCCTACCCGCACGTCCAGCACATCCATATCGGTGCCAAGGGAACCTGCCCGGACATGTCAGCTGATACCAGCAAGGACGGCGTCATCAGTACCACCGAGGGCGCCCCCTTCTACGGCGGGATCGGCACGACCCTGTCTACCAGCGGTGACACCAGCCCTGCTGCCGGAACCGACCTGAAGGTCGCCGGGATGGGTGCCTCCTACACCTATAACCGAACCTTCACTCTGGACGCAAAGACGGCTGATTCGCTCAAGGCCGGGACCGCCGTCGTCGTCGTCCATGGCTTGGATCCGGCAACCCTGCCCGCCGCCGCGCAAAAAGAACCCAGCGATCTGGTCCCGTCCCTGCCGCTGGCCGCTACCTCGCCGGCCCTTTGCGGGACGCTGAAGGCAATGCCCGCCGGAGCCCCCGGCACTGGCATCACCACCCCGGCCCCGGCCGGCCCGGATCTGGGACTCCTCGCCGCCGGTGGCGGCCTCGTCCTGGCAGCCGGCGGAGCCTACGCGCTGCGCCGCAAGATGGCAGCCTAAGGGCCGAGAAGCAAAGGGAATTTCAGGGCTCTGATGGGATCTGAAACGAGCAGCCGCCGCGGACGCCTTGTCGCGTCTGCGGCGGCCGCCATGCTCCTGGCCGGCGGCATCACCGCCATCGGCCTGGGCCTGCACGCCGAACCACCCAACCCTTCTCCAACCAGCAGGGTGACGGCTGCAGCACCATCTCCCGACCCAACGATTCAGGCGCCCCCTGCGTCGCAGGCGGCTGTGGATCCGGCAGCGACCGACCCGACCATGCTTCCCGCGCCGCCGGACGCCGCCCTGCCGGCCTCCGTCCCGGTCCGGGTCCAAGTCCCCTCCATCGGGGTCGATGCAGGCCTGATTCCACTGGGCAAGCAAGCGAACGGCGAAATCCAGACCCCGTCCGGTGAACCGGGTTCTCCCGGGGGCTGGTACCAGGACTCACCCACCCCCGGCCAAACGGGGTCCGCGATAATCCTTGGCCACGTGAACGCCACCAACAGCGATGTCGGGCTGTTCTACCGGCTTCACGAAGTCACCCCAGGCCAGGACATCACCATCACCCGCGCAGACCACACAGCTGCCGTGTTCACCGTGGACAAGGTCGATGTCTACCGCAAAGCCACGTTCCCCACGATCGAGGTCTACCAAAACGCGGACCGCCCCGAAGTCCGGCTCATCACATGCGGCGGCTACAACCCCGCTACGAGGGAATACCTGGACAACACCGTCGTATACGCACACCTCACCTCCAGCCACCCCGCATCCTGATGCCTGCACCGCCCGCCCGTTCACGGTCGGCCTCGGTCCCAGGGCTTTCCGATGCCGATCCCGAAGGCCAACTCCATGAAGACCATCAAGACCAGCCAACGCCTCACCCTGACCCTGATAGGCGCAGCGACGATCATTGGGGCCAGCGCGTGCGGAACCGCCAGCGGCACAAGTTCATCGCCGGCGTCGTCAACAGCGGCCGGATCCGCCAGCGCCTCCATGGATCCAGGCATGAACATGGGCTCCTCCCCAGTGGCTTCGGCAACACCGTCGTCAATGGGAGAGGCCACTGGCACCTCAAGCGGCTCCGCCGGGACGGCGGCCGAGAGGACGATCCACATCAAATCATTCGCATACACCGGCGCGGACAGTGTCCCGGCAGGATCGACGGTGACAGTGATGAACATGGACAACGTGGCCCACACCGTAACCGCAGACGACGGATCCTTCGACGCAGTCGTCAAAGCCGGGACCAGCACTACCTTCACCGCCCCGGCAAAGCCGGGCACCTACACCTACCACTGCACCTACCACTCCAACATGCAGGGAACACTGAACATCAAATGAGCCACAGCTTGCCCTATCGCAGGGCCCTAAGCATACTGATGAAACACCACTGAATGAGTGCGACAGGAGACACATGAATCTCGAACAGGACCCCTATTCCCGCCTGCCTCAACTTCCCGAGTTCACGCTGTCCAGCACAGACATTTCCGACGGCGAGAAGCTTCCGGTTGCGCAAGCGAGCGGCAAAATGGGAATAGAGGGGGGCAAAGACCAGTCCCCCCAGCTCGCCTGGGAAGGATTCCCTCCGGAAACCCGCAGCTTCGCGGTCACCATATTCGACCCCGACGCTCCCACCGGCAGCGGGTTCTGGCACTGGGCGGCGTTTAATCTTCCGGTATCCACCACGTCCTTGCCCTCGGGTGCGGCAGATTCCGGGCTGCCAGCCGGCGCCGTGCAGTTGGCCAACGACGCCGGCATGCGCGGTTTTGTGGGGGCTGCTCCCCCACCCGGCCACGGCGTGCACCACTATCACGTCGTCGTTCACGCCGTTGACGTCGAACACCTGGACATCCCGGCCGATGCCAGTCCTGCCAACCTCGGCTTCAACCTCTTTACCCACGCAATAGCGCGGGCCCGGATAGTGGCAACCTTCGAACAGCCCTAGCAGGCGGCCTGGCGAACGAAACAGGTCACTCCTGTGGGGCAGCCACCCAGCCCGCGGTCAGGCCGGTGACCCGGCTGCCGTCCAGGTCGGCCAGTTTGGTGGCCACGAAGTCGTGCGCCCAGGACGAGGTCTGGATCCGGAAGGCGGGCTCAGCGCCTTCCATGGTGGCCAGCACCACCGCCGCGACATCCGCCGGTTGCTGCGCGCTGCTGCTGGCGAACTGTGTGCTGGTTCGTTCCAGGTAGGCCGTGATGGCAGGGGTGTAGGAGCCGGCCGTTTCCAGCAGGGCCGGGACATCGATCCGGGCGTTCGCCACGAAATTGCTGGACACGGCACCGGGTTCAATGACGTGCACCCCGACGCCAACGGTCCTGGCCACGGGCTGCAGGCTTTCCAGGAATCCTTCAACGGCAAATTTGGCCGCGCAATAGGCTTCGTTGAAGGGCTGGCCCACTATCCCGCCCACCGAACTGATGGTAACGACGCGTCCGCCGCTCTCACGCAGGTGCGGCAGGGCGGCGCGGGTCAGGGCCACCACGCCAAAGAAGTTGACTTCCATGGCGCTGCGGAAATCTTTTAGACCCAGCATTTCCACCGTACCCACCGCCGCACTTCCGGCGTTGTTGACCAGCACGTCCAGCCGGCCGTAGGAACTAATGCAATACGCAATCTCACGGTCGATGTCCGCCGCGTCCGTAACGTCAAGCCGACGAATGTCCAGGGATACTCCGGCCTCATCGGCCGCGGCCCGAAGCGCGTCCGCGCGCTGCAGGTCGCGCATGGTGGCAATGGTGGTCCAGCTTGCCCGCGCGGCCTCCACCGCGGTGGCAAGGCCTATCCCCGTGGACGTTCCGGTAATCAGCGCCACACCCTTGGCCGGCGTAGGTGACGGGGCAACGTTCTGTTCGCTCACGGGCGCTCCTTGGTGCTGATGGTGCTTGGGCCATTGGATGCCTTTAGTTTCTCCGGCGTCCCCGGATCCAGCAAGGCGCAGGCAGCCTTACCCCTTCCGCTCCGCCCGGTACGCGCTGGGGCTGATCCCGTGCAGCCTGCGGAACTGGCGGGAGAAGTAGAACTGGTCCTGCAGCCCCACCTCGCGGCCCACCTGCGCGATAGTCAGGCCCGTGGTATCCAGCAGGTGCCGCGCCCGCGCCATTTTCAGGGACGTGTGGTGTGCCAGCACTCCCCCGCCGGTCGCCTCCCGGAACAGCTTGCTCAGGTGCGACGACGAGACACCCACCAGCGCGGCCAGGTCAGCCAGCCGGATGGCGCCGTCCGCCCGCTCCTCCAGGTAATTCATGGCCTGCTGCAGCGGCGTCCCCTTCTCCGGAACCCGGCGGTCCACGGCCAACGTAGCCAGCAGCTTCCACGCCATTCCCGCAGTGGCAACCAGGCGGGCGGGTGACTGGTCCTTCTCCAGGGCGCTGACGATCTCATCCAGCATCGCCGTCAGCCGGTCTGCCGCCACCACCGGAACAATGCACCGGCCGGGCCTGACCCCGGCTCCCTCAACCAGCTCCGCCGCATCCGTTCCGCGGACGTGGCACCACCAGATCGTCCATGGATCATCCCCGGCGGCACCATACGCGTGGGCCTCGCCCGTGCCGCCGGGAAGGACGACGGCGGTCCCCTTGCCGACGTCGGTCCGCGCACCGGCGGTTTCCACCCACCCGCGTCCGTCAACACACAGGATGACGATGGTTTCGTCCGCACCCTGTGGCCGGTAGCGGCCATGGTCCGCGGCGGCGGGAAACAATCCTGCGTCGGTGACTACCAGGCGCCGGGTGATGGGACGGTTGAGGGCTTCGAGGACCAAGGGCCGGGGAACCACCACCAGCCGCTGATTCTGGAATCCATGCGCCCGTTCCACCTGCGTCCCCTCCGTCACGAAACGTCCATCCTACGACGGCGGGAGGGCTCAGCCCAGGTCTTCCCGCCAATCGGACCAGCACACCAGCTGCACCCTTTCAACGGCAAGCAAGTCCCCAGACGTGGCGTCCCGCAGGCGCTGGGCCGCGGCGGGCAGCCCCACCTCTGCATCTTTGGAAAGCGGCAGGACCTGGAGCAAGACCTCCGAGCCGGCGCGGATGCCGGCATCGCCGGTGTCGATGACCCACTCCGATCCGTCCCAGAAGCGGTCGGCCACCACACGGCCGTCCACGAGCAGCCGGGCAACGTCACCCGCCCAGGTGACCTCCAGCTCGGTGGGCGCACCGCCGGTGGCGGCGTCCGTCGTCGGAAGTTCAATCCTGTACTCCGCGGAGAGCTCCGCCATCGCTTCCCGGCCCGGCGCGGCAGCCCGGCCCGCCAGCGAGCCGAAGGACGCCGGAATGGCGGCCGCAGCGCGGACCGGCACCAGGGGAACGTCGCGGCGGGCAGGTGCCCTCAACTGCATTGCGGCAGATACAGCCTCAAACCGCCCGGTTTCGCGTGCATACCGCCGGACCGAGGGCGCGCCCAGCGAGCGGCCCGCCAGCAAGCCGACGGCGTCCATCCACACCGGTTCGGCGGACAGCACCAGCTCCCGGCCGCGCGGCGTCTCCAGCACCCACGCCTGGTCCGCCAAGGAAGCGGGGAGGACCAGGATCTTCAAAGCACCCCCGGAACACGTCGCCGTCAGCTGAGCCAGGGAGGGGCGGACAGCCCAGGCATTCCCGCCCAGCGGAGCAGCCTCGCCTTCCAGGACCGTCCCCTCCGGCAGGCACAGCCGCGGTTCGATGCCCGCTTCCGCGGCGAGCACCAGTGTCGGCGGTCCCCCGGAATCGAGCACTGTCAGCGCGGACGCGGTGGCCCAGAGCAACCGGACGCCCCCAATCTCCAGGTTCACCGGCCAGGCGGCGATGGTGCCTGCGGGGATGTCGACGGGCACGTCCGGAACCGTCACAGGCCCATCTGCCAGACCCAGGCGGAACTGCGCACCACTATATGCCGGAAGCGGTATATGCGGCTGGTGCCAGGTAAGGAACACAAAACCGGACGTCCCGTCGGAGCGCAACGCCCAGCGCAGCGTCTCCGAGTCCTCCACGCCGGACGGCTCCCGGTCCGGCAGGGTGGACGGCATCGGCGCCAGGAGGTCCCCGAACGCGGCGAGGAACGCGTGCTGCCGGCGCAGCAGGGCAAAGCCCGGCGCCAGCCTGCCGGATGCACCGATGGGCGCATGGAAGTCGTAGTCGAACTCCGGGAGGTCGTTCGGGTAGCCAGTCGCCTGGGTCTCCTGCAGGCCGGCCGCGGGGTTCGTCCCGCCGGCGAACATGTAATAGCCCTGCCAGCCGGAGCCGCTGCCGATCTTGTTGTTGGACACGGCCGCCACGTCCTTGCCCGCTGGCCATGGCCGGCGTTGATAGGCCGTGGCCATGCCGCCGGTCAGCTCGCAGGTGGCCGCCGGATAAAGGTCGGAGGTGGACCGGGGCGGCGCGGCCTCGTTTCCGGACAGGTGTTCGCGGAGGTCGGCCCCGATGCCGGGATCGTCCCACTGGTGGCTGAAGAAGTAGTGCTGGCGGAACGTCGGATCCCACGGCGCGCCGGCATCCACCCAGAATCCGTCCCCGTAACCGCCGAAGACCGGCAGCACCTCGGCCCCGGGCAGGTCCGCCCCGCCCCACGCGGTCGCGGTCCAGAGGGGGGCGCCGAGCCCGGCCGCCCGGGCCAGCTCCTTCAACCGGGAAAGATGGGCCGGCTGGTCGTAGAGCTCGTTGTCCAGCTGGATGCCGATCACGTTGCCGTCCGGACCGCACAGGCCGTGAAGCTCTGCCCCCAGGCGGTTGTACCAGCGCTCCACCATGTCCAGGTAGGCGGGATCATTGGTGCGGTGGCGGACGCGGGCCGCCTGCACCCAGTCCGGGAAGCCGCCGTTGCGGACCTCGCCGTGGGCCCAGGGCCCGATGCGCAGGACGACGTCCAGGTCCAGCGAGGCACAGAGCCGCACGAACGCCGCAACATCGAGGTTGCCGTCAAAGCGCGCATCACCTTCCACCGGCTCGTGGTGGATCCAGAAGACGTAGCAGGCCACGACGGTGATACCGCCGGCTTTCATCAGGCGGAGCCTGTCCTCCCAGCGGTTCCTGGGCAGCCGGCTGAAGTGGATTTCCCCGGAGACCGGGATGGCCGGGCGTCCGCCACACTCCAGGTAGTGGTTGGTGACCCGCCACCTGCCGTGCGGATCCTCGGTGTTGCTCATGGCCGGCCGCAGCAGGGCATTGCTGTGCGGCCGGTGGGTGGCGGTCAGGAGGTCAAGGGCCGTGTTCGGGGAGGGCATGGCGGATCTTTCAGGTCACAGGTGCGGTACGGATCAGGTGGTTCATGCGGCGCTGCCAGTCTTCGTCGGCCCACAGGGGGTGGTGCGGCGCAGCATTGGAGCACAGCACCATGCCCCACACGCCGTGCTCCAGGGCGGTGCGGATGCCGTGTTCGGCGAGCTCGCGCCCCACCGGCCCCTCCTCGAAGGTGCCCAGCAGCGGTGTGTAACCGATCCAGCCCTCGCCCACCACCGCGGGAACGTCCTTCCAGCGGGCCCATGCGGCGATGGCGGTCACCCGCGATTCAATCTCGCGCCGCATCACTTCCCGGTAGGGCCCGTATTCGTTGTACAGCCAGGTGTCCCAGGCATCGGGATCGAGCCAGTCGTAGCCGTAGAGCATCTGGCCGGTGACCACGGTGGCGCGGTACTTCCACTCGGGCAGGCGGCCATACTCCGCGACCGAGGGTGCGCCAGGCTTCAGCAAAGCCCGCAGTGCCCGGTTGGGAAACCCGCCGCTCCCTTCGGAACGGATGTCGATCTGCTGCTGCAGGGCGTCCAGCACGCCGTAGCTGTACACGTGGAACTGCGCCGCGCCCAGGCCCTCCGGCAGGGTATGCATGGCAACGTGCGGCGGCTTGCCGTAGCTGGCCGTGATCAACAGGTCCGGATGCAGCGAGCGCAGCCGCTCCACCTCACTACTGCCGTTGGCGAGCGGCGGGAGGATGGAGAAGTCCACCTCGTTGTGCAGTTCCACCAGGGCGATGCGGTCCCGGTGCCCGGCATCCGACACCTCGCCGATCAGCCGGTCCCAGGCGTCGGCCAGGGCACGGTACCGGTCTTCCAGCGGGACGGCGTCGATGGCTTCGAACCATTCCGGCGATTCTGCGAAGGCGGGTGACTGCTGGTACTCCCAGCTGGCCAGGATCACCACCAGCCCGTGCCGGGCGGCGGCCTCGAACAGGTCCAGGAGCCGGGTCCGCAGGTTGATCCGGTACCCGCCGGGAACGTCATACCAGCGGGTCCCCCTGCCGTATATCCCGCCGTCGGGCGCCGTTCCCAGTCCTTCGATCACCAGGTCCTCCGCGAGCGCCTCCAGCCCCAGCCCGCCATGGAGCAGCAGCGGCGCAGCGCAGATGCGGACGGCGTTGTATCCGAGCCCGGCGGCCCGTGCGCAGGCGGCGTCCAGGTCCGCGTAGGGTCCGCCCGCCTCGGCGCGGGTGTACCAGGAGAAGTCCCAGAGGCTGATGGCCAGGCGGGGCGGAAGGTGCGACGGCGGTGCGCCCGTCAGGGAGCGCGTGTCGACGTGCACCGTGCCGGACCCGAGGTAGCGGGGTTCTTCCGTCACGGGGCACCGGTTCCTTCCAGCTGCGGCTTGCGGGTCAGCAGGCGGCCCCGCCCGGCCAGGTCCCGCAGTGACGCAGCCGCCGTGCGGCGGGATGCAGCGGTGTCGGTGGCGAACAGCAACAGTTCCGGGAGGGATGTGGCGAAGTAGTCGGGCGCGGCGGGGGCGGCTTCGAGTTCGTCGGCCCGTTCCTCCAGCCGGCGCCATACGTCCTCGGCGTCGCCACCCCTGCCCAGGCGGGACATGGCGACGCCGCGCCAGTAGTCGGCCGGGCCGGCCGGGCCGGGTTCAACTGCCAGGGCGCCCGCCTGCCGGCAGGCCCGAGTCCAGGCCTCCACCGCGGCCTGAGCGTCCCCGGCACGTTCCAGCGCATCGCCGAGCGCCACGAAGCGTTCAGCCATGCTGTCCCGGGGATGCCGGCCTTCGCCCAGGTTCGCGGGCGCTTCGATGCCCGTGCGCAGCAAGGTGGCGGCCGCCGTCGGGTCCTGCTCCATCAACGTCCGCGCATGCTGCACCGCTGCCCGGTCGTAGGCGGCGAGCACCAGGCCCTCGCCCCCCTCGAACGGCTGGAACGTTCGGGATCCCAGGAGCACCAGGGCTTCCTGCGGCCGCCCCACGTCGGTCAGCAGGTTGGCGTAGAGAACGGCAAGATCGTCCCGCGCCAGGACGGCCGGTCCATGCTGTTCGATGGCGGCGAGCCGCTCCTCCGCGGGCAGCCCGCGGAGCTCCGACAGGACGGACCGTTCGAAGACGAGCCGCGCGTCATCCGGGCTTAGTTCCAGGGCCCGGGCAAGATACGCATCAGCGGCGGCCGGGTCGCCACCGGTATTAACCGTGGCCAGCGCAGCATTGCGCCACACCACGGGATCGGTGGACCCGTGGATCAACGCCTTCTGCAGGTGGCCCAGCGCATCCTTGGTCCGTTCCGCGTCAAGCAGCCAGCAACCCAGCAGCGCGTGCGCCACGGGATCACGCGGGTCGGCTTCGAGGGCCCGGTGCAGCGCATCGAACTCGTCCAGGCCGTACGGGAAGGCATGGGTGGTGTCCGCCCGCCGCGCCTTTGTCCGTTGCGCGGCAGCCTCCTGCGGGTCCAGCAGTTCTTCCAGCCATCCGGCGCGCAAGTAGTGGCGGATGGGCGCGGGGTTGCCGAAGGCCGGGTCAGCACCCGCGGGCGGCGCGCTTTCGGTCAGGTCCAGGGCGAGCTGCCACTGGCCTGCGCGGGCCAGCCAGCAGGCGACGGCCAGGCCGGTCTTGGGGTCTGCGACGTCAAGGGATCCGGCGAGCGAGAGGGCCACGGGATCGAGTGGATCCGCGGCCAGGATGTCCTGCAGCAGCCGGGCGCTGTCAGCCCTGCGGCCCAAGTTTTCCAGGGCCAGGTACCGGAGATGCCTGGCTTCCGGGCTGGTTGATTCCAGGGCCAGCGCGGCATCGGCATGACGGAGCCCGGTGGCCGGCTCACCTTCCCGGAGGGCCAACCGGGCCAAGGCGAGGCGGGCAGGGTGCGCCCAGGCCCTGTCCCAGGCGGCCTTCCCGAAGCGTTCACGGGCCTCAGCGAGCCGGCCCGTTCGTTCCAGGACCAGGCCCAGCCGGTAGCTTGCCTCCCCGCTGGGAGGGTTCAGGTTGCGGCCGGTCAGCCGGTCCAGGCCGGTTTCAAGGAGCTTCCGGGCCCCGGCATAGGCCCCGGTCCGATACTGGGTGGCAGCAAGGGCGGTGGCGGCGCGGGAATCCCCTGGATCCCGGCGGAGCATCTCCTCAAGGTAAGGCTGGGGCCTCCTGGTGGGGTGCCGGTTTTGGGCCAGGTGGGTTGCGGTGACATGGAGCTCGTCAGCGCTTTCGATCTCCCGCGGAGGCGCTGGTTCGGTGGCTGCCCAGGGCTCTGCGGGACGGTCCGTTGGCTGCCGTGGGGTCCAGGAGATGAGTTCCCTGGCGCCGTCCATGACGCTGAGGGCCAGGTCCGTTTCCTCGGCCGGGGCGGGCAGCTGAACCGTGGCGGTGAAGGGCCGGTCCGGGGACAGTCCGGCGGTCCACGTGTGGAGGGTTTCGCCATGAAGGGCCAGGACCACCGTGGCATTTTCCGTATGGCCCGTGCCGGCAACACCCACCGTGGCGGTCCGGCCGGCGTCGTCAAGGGAAAGCGCGACGGCGGCCTCCAGGTTCGCCTGGTGCGCCGGGCCGATGTGCCGGATGGGGTACCAGTACTGGCTGAAGGTGCGTATCTCGCCAGGAGCGAGGTAGCTGAAGTCCGGCTGGTTGTCGGTGAAGACGCCGGCCATCAGCTCGACGTACGGGCCGTCGTCGTCCGTTAGGTGCTTGTCCCAGGCCTTGCCCACGGAACCGTTCCCCCACGTCCACTGTTTCTTGCCGGGTGCAATGCTGCGGTCCGCCCAATGCACGAAGCCGGCCTTGGCGTCGTGGTCGTATCCGCCGAAGAAGCTGTCAGCCGTGTCTGTGACCATGTAGGACGTGGGGACGGGGATGTTGGCGTAGAAATCGAGCCGGTCGGCATCCGGGGTTCCATGCTGTCCGGCGAGCGCGGGGTAGTCCACGCCGTAGTAGGGCCGGTCGGCGCGGGGGAAGGCCGTGATGGCGCGGCGTGCATGGTCCGCCACGTGGGACACGTCGGTGGGGAAGAAGGACTGGTAGTTCCCGTGCACGCGGGCGGCGGCGTTCGCCCACCACAGGAAGGTTTGGGGCTCGTCCGTACGGTTGTAGAGCCGGGCCTCCACCTCGATGAGGGAGCTGCCTGGCCGGAGGCGGACGCCATGGGTTCCGCGCATCCGCTGCAACGGGTCCAGGTCCGTGTGCCAGGCGGTGACGCTGCCGTCGCCGGCAGGCTCCACGGCGGTTTCCACCGGCAGGAACGTGCCGGGCCGGTGGTGCTGGGGCCAGTTGAATTCCACTCCGCCGGAGATCCAGGGCCCGGCCAGTCCCACCAGCCCGGGCTTGATCACGTTGTTCCGGTAGAAGAAGTCATAGCCTGCGGTCTTGTCATATCCCACGTGGATGCGGCCGCCGATTTCGGGCAGCAGCATCAGGCGGACGTACCGGTTTTCCAGGTGGATGGCCTGCCACAGCCTGGGCTTCTTGTCCGGTTCGATGCTGTCGATGAACGGCATGGGGTACACCTTGCCGCTGGATCCCTGGTACACCCGCCGGTCAAGGAACAACGGATACCGGTCCGGCTCCCCTGGGGCGTAGGTGTCGATAAGGACGGGTTCGCTCCAGCAGGCCACGCCGCCTGCATCCAGGATGTCCTGCTGGTCCTGCGGCGCATCGGGCAGCACAATCCTGCCCGGCGGGGTAAGTTCGTTGGTCACCCCCCAAGGCTATGAAGGCGCCCTAGGCGGTGGCCATGGCAAAAACGCGCGGTTATATGGACGATCGTGTACGCGGCGTTGGCCCCGATGAGCCTAAAGCGCCAGCCGCGGCCCGTCCCCGGCGGGATGGACCGACGGCATGACCGGCAGGGACCCGGTAAGGGCTTCCACCACAGCGAGCTGGCCGGTGCCGTCCGGAACCCCCGGGTACTGGACCTGCGCCGGTTCGAGGGAGGGGGCCGGGTCTTCCTGCCGCATCCGGACCAGCGCCACCGCGGAGATCAGGAACCAGGCCACGTTCGTGACGACGGACGGCCAGGCCCCGTGCAGGGTTCCGTTAATGATGAAGGCAACGGAACCGAACAGGTTGGCCGTCTGGAAGCCCTTGCCTGCCTTCAGCCAGCCCATGGAAACGGCCAGGTACGCACTGAGTATCGCAACCGCGCCTGCCCAGCCGGCAATTTCCCACAGCAGTTCCATGGCGTCCTTCCAAGGTGGTGCCTGCGCAGTATCCGGGCAGGGCTCAAGATGGTGAATCAAGGTTTGGTTTCGCCGCGTGCCGGACCCGCGGGACCGCTCACATCCAGCTCTGCGTTGCCTCAAGCCCTGTTCGGGCGAGGACCTCATACGCTGGCCGGCGGCATAATCATACCCCGCACCCCGGAGCACTTTTGACGCCCGGTTCCCCGCCGCCGAAGAGGGTGGACAAGACCCCCGCGGCGTAGCACGATCGGAGCTGTGACCAGCAGTCCAGCCGCCGATCCCTACCTCCGGGAACTCACCCAACTCCGCCGCGTCAAGGACCGGATGGACCGGGAGTACGCGCAGCCGCTGGACGTTGAATCCCTCGCCAGGGACGTGCACATGTCCGCGGGCCACTTCAGCCGCCGGTTCAAGCTCGCCTACGGGGAATCCCCGTACAGCTACCTCATGACCCGCCGCATTGAACGCGCCATGGCGCTTCTCCGCATGGGGGACCTCAGCGTGACGGACGTGTGCTTCGCCGTCGGCTGTTCCTCGCTGGGTACCTTCAGCACCCGCTTCAGCGAACTGGTGGGGATGCCGCCCAGCGTCTACAAGCAGGAGGCAGCGAACTCGACGGCGGGGATCCCCGCCTGCGTGGCGAAGCAGGTCACCAGACCGGTCAGGAATCGAGAAGCGCCCGCCCCTGCGCCGTTACTAGCATGACTGCCATGGACATCAACATTTCCTCAACCTTCCTTCCCGCCACCGATCCCGACGCCTCGCTGGCGTTCTACCGCGACGCCCTGGGCTTCGAAATCCGCAACGACGTTGGCCGGGGCACCATGCGGTGGATCACCGTGGGGCCGGCCGGCCAGAAGGACGTCTCCATCGTCCTGCATCCGCCGGCGGTGGACCCCGGCATCACCGACGACGAGCGCCGCACCATCGCCGAAATGATGGCCAAAGGCACCTACGCCACGATCGTCCTCTCCTCCCCGGACGTGGACGCGGCGTTCGCCAAGGTGGAGGCGACCGGCGCCGACGTCGTGCAGGAACCCATCGACCAGCCCTACGGGATCCGCGACTGCGCCTTCCGCGACCCGGCCGGCAACACGGTCCGCATCAACCAGCAGCCTTAGGCATATAACCAGCAACGTATATAACGGACGACGCCGCGGGAGGCAGCCAGCGCAGCCTCCCCGCAGTGCCGCCCAGGACACAGGGGGACACCTTGAGCACCGACACCAGCACCGACGCCGCGCACACCGGAATGCATCTGGCCGACAGCCACGACCTCATCCGGGTCCAGGGCGCACGGGAAAACAACCTCAAGGACGTCAGCCTTGAGCTGCCCAAGCGGCGGCTCACCGCGTTCACGGGAGTATCCGGGTCGGGCAAGAGCTCCCTGGTCTTCGCCACCATCGCCGCCGAATCGCAGCGCATGATCAACGAAACCTACAGTGCGTTCGTCCAAGGCTTCATGCCCAGCCTGGCCCGGCCTGATGTGGACCGGCTGGAGGGGCTCACGACGGCGATCATCGTGGACCAGGAGCGGATGGGCGCCAACCCGCGGTCCACCGTGGGCACCGCCACGGATGCCAACGCCATGCTGCGGATCCTGTTCAGCCGGCTGGGCCAGCCCTACGTCGGGCCGCCCACCGCCTTCTCCTTCAATGTGCCCACCCGCAAGGCCAGCGGCGTCATGAGCACCGAAAAGGGGGGCCGGGTGGAAAAGAACGTGGTCCGCCAGGTGACCTACCTCGGCGGCATGTGCCCGAGGTGCGAGGGCATGGGCAACGTCAGCGACATCGACCGGACCGCCCTGTACGACGATTCGAAGTCCCTGGCCGAGGGCGCACTCACCGTCCCCGGCTACTCCATGGACGGCTGGTACGGCCGGCTGTTCGAGGGTATGGGCCTGCCCATGGACAAACCGATCGCTACGTTCACGGCGAAACAACTGGACACGATGTTGTACGCCGAGCCCACCAAGATCAAGGTGGAGGGCGTCAACCTCACCTTCGAAGGCATCATCCCCAAGATCCAGAAGTCCATGCTGTCCAAGGACGTGGAGGCCATGCAGCCGCACGTGAAGCGGTTCGTGGAACGGGCGGTCACGTTCGCCACCTGCCCGGACTGCGGCGGCACGCGCCTCACGCCGGAGGTGCTCGACTCGCGGATCAACGGCAAGAACATCGCGGACCTGTGCACCATGCAGATCAGCGACCTCGCGCAGTGGATCCGCGGCCTGGACGAGCCCACGGTGCGCCCGCTGCTGGCCGGGCTGCGGGACCTCCTGGATTCCTTCGCGGAGATCGGCCTGGGCTACCTGTCACTGGACCGTCCGGCCGGCACCCTGTCCGGCGGCGAAGCGCAGCGGACCAAGATGATCCGGCACCTGGGCTCGTCCCTCACCGACGTCACCTATGTCTTCGACGAGCCAAGCATCGGCCTGCACCCGCACGACATCGAGCGGATGAACACGCTCCTGCTGCAGCTGCGGGACAAAGGCAACACCGTCCTGGTGGTGGAGCACAAACCGGAGATGATCGCGATCGCCGACCACGTCGTCGACCTCGGTCCGGGCGCCGGTGCCGGCGGTGGTGAGATCGTCTACGAGGGCGACGTCGACGGGTTGCGTGCCAGCGGCACCATCACCGGGCGGCACCTGGGTGACAAGTCCCGGCTGAAGGACTCGGTCCGGGCGGCCCGCGGCGCGCTGGAGGTGCGCGGCGCCTCCACCAACAACCTGCGCGACGTGGACGTCGACGTGCCGCTGGGGGTGCTGTGCGTGGTGACGGGCGTGGCGGGGTCCGGCAAGAGCTCGCTGATCCACGGCTCATTGGCGAAGCGTGACGGGGTGATCGTCATTGACCAGGGCGCCATCAAGGGGTCCCGGCGCAGCAATCCGGCCACCTACACCGGGCTGCTGGAACCCATCCGCAAAGCCTTCGCCAAAGCCAACGGGGTCAAGCCCGCGCTGTTCAGCTCAAACTCCGAGGGCGCCTGCCCCACCTGTAATGGCGCCGGCGTGATCTTCACCGAACTCGGCGTCATGGCCACGGTGGAGTCCACCTGCGAGGAATGTGAGGGCCGCCGGTTCCAGGCCGCCGTCCTGGAGTACACCCTGGGCGGGAAGAATATCGCCGACGTCCTGGACCTGTCCGTGGACGCGGCGCTGGCGTACTTTGCCGACGGCGAGGCCAAAACGCCCGCGGCGCACAAGGTCCTGGAGCGGCTTGCCGACGTCGGGCTGGGCTACATCACCCTGGGCCAGCCACTGACCACGTTGTCCGGCGGCGAGCGCCAGCGGCTCAAGCTCGCCTCGCAGATGGCCGAGGCCGGGGAGATCTACATCCTGGACGAGCCCACGGTGGGCCTGCACCTGGCCGACGTCGAACAGCTCCTTGGCCTGCTGGACCGGCTGGTCGGCTCCGGGAAGTCCGTCATCGTCATCGAGCACCACCAGGCGGTCATGGCGCACGCGGACTGGATCATCGACATCGGACCGGGAGCCGGGCACGACGGCGGCTCGATCGTTTTTGAGGGTACGCCGGCGGATCTGGTGGCCGGCCGGGCCACGCTCACCGGGCAGCACCTGGCGGCATACGTCGGAGCTTGATCCGGACGGTGCCGGCGGTTGACCCCGGCGCCGGTTGCGCCTGCCGGTGGTTGCGCCCGCCGGCGGTTGAGCCTTTCGGTGGTTGAGCCTGTCGAAACCTAGCTCCGCTGGAGCTGCCCCAGGAAGGACACGGTAGCTGCAGCGATCTGCTGCTGTGCGGCCTGCCGGCTGATGCCGGGTTCGCCGTCGCCGGGCTGCGCCCCGTAGTCGCCAAAGAACGCGTGCACCCCGCCCTGGACCGCGGCGAACTCCGTATCCACGGGGAGGAGGTCCCGGGATGCCTGAATCTTGGCGGGGGTGCTGAGTCCGTCCTGGCTGCCGGAGACGGACAGGACGGACAGGCCGGTCCGCCCGCGCAGGGATTCGATCGGGTAGGAAGCGTAGAGAACAAGGCCGCTCACATCGGTGTTGGCCAGGGCGAAGGACGATGCTGATACCCCGCCAAGTGAGTGGCCGCCCACCGCCCAGGTCCTGATGTCCGGGTTGTCGGCCATGGCGCTCCTGGCCTGGCTTCCGTCCAGCAGGCTGAGCCCCAGCGGTTCCTTCAGGATGACCACCCGGTACCCGGCCCCCACGGCGGGGGCCAGGATGTCCTGGTACGCCTTGGCGTCCACCCGGGCACCCGGGTAGAAAACCAACCCCTTGGTGGCAGTCCTGCCCTCAGGTGACATGGTGATGGCGGTGGCTGACTCGGTGACGGCGAGGTCCGACGTCGGGCCCGCCTCCGCTGCCTGGCCCGGCTGGTAGGCGAAGGGGCTTAGCCAGGCCAGGCCGGCGGCGAGCGCCAGCACGGCGATCCTGCCCGCCCAGGCGCCGACGGCCCGGACACGGGAGCGGGGCCGCGGAACATCGCGGCGCACCCACAGCAGGATGGCCCAGACGACGCCGGCCGCAGCCGCCACCAGCAGGATGCCCGGCAGCAGGGGGTGTCCGCCCAGGACTGCGGGATTGCCGGCAAGCATCCACGCGGGAACCAGGATGAGGGCGGCGGCACAGGCCACCGACGCCCAGAAGAGGACGGTCCTGTGTCTGGCGGGCAGAACCCGGGCTGCGGTTGGTGAGGTATCCATGGGTCTGATCTTTCCACCGGGCGGCCGGATTGCGGGGAACGGCATACGCTGGCGGTATGGCTGAAAGCTTCCGGTACGACGTCGAGATCCTGCACCTGCTGGTGTCCCCCGCGCACGCCTACTTCGGCCGTGCCCGGGACGGTGCCGCCGATGTTCCGACCGAAGATGCTGCGCAGGCTGAGGTGGTGGCCGGGAAAGGCATCGTGGGCGACCGGTTCTTCGGCAAGGCCGCCCACATGGACGCAGCGGTGACCCTGTTCGCCGTCGAATCCCTCGAGGCGATCGCCGCCGAGCTGGGCTCGCAGCCGTTCGATCCCCTGCTGACCCGGAGGAACGTGGTGCTCCGCGGGGCGCAGCTGGCGCCGCTGCTGGGCCACGATTTTGCCCTGGAGTCCGGCGGGGACGTGGTGGAGTTCCATGGCGGCAGGCATGCCCAGCCCTGCGCGTGGATGGACGGGATGCTCGCCCCGGGCGCCCACCCGGCCATGCGGGGCCGCGGCGGCATCCGGTGCCGCGCCCTGACCGGCGGGTTCCTGCACCGGGGCCCTGCCGTGCTGGCCAGTCCGGTGCCGCTGGATCCGGGCCGGGCCGGGGAGTCGAGTTTCCTGCGGCCGTCGCGGCTTCCCTAGTAACGCGTACGACGGCGTCACGCACGGCACGCTTTCGGCCCGCCATCGGCGGGGAAGCCCCTGAATCCCTGCCCACCGCCGTCGTGCGCTGCCTGAAAGCGTGCCCCGCGTGACGCGGGTGCGGCCTCAGCTCACATGATGGCGGTGGCGTTGGCCGGGGAGCCGGTGCCGCCGGTGATGTTCAGCGGCTTGATGCTGATGAACGCATCCCACGTGGCCGTGCTGCGCATGTGCCGCGCCAGGGGGCCGAGCCGCCACAGCTCCCCGAGCGGCATGCCGAGCTTGGCCAGGAGCTGCTGGTGCATCATGCCGTGGTCGTTGAAGGCGGACTCTTGGTAGGGACTGTCCGGGACGGCGGGGAGGCATTCGACGGCGAAGTTGTCGGCGGCGACGACGGCGAACCGGCTGTCCCAGGCCCAGGCCACGAACTCCTGCGACTGCGCCACGCCTGTTGCCTTCCGGCTCTCACGGAGGCGCTGTTTCTCTTCCGGGTCCAGCGCGAGGAACCATTCGCACCACCCGGTGTGGAGCAGGAGGATGTCGCCGGGACGGGTGGTCAGGGACTGGGACTCCATGGCTGCCTGAAGCAGGTCAAGGCCCAGCGGTTCCCCGCCTGCATGGTCGATGGGCTCCCCCACGCTTTTCCGGAAACCGTCGAGATCCACCAGGACTCCCCGCCCGGCGATGGGGTGCTCCGCCCATTCCTGGATGCCAAGGTCCGGCGTGCCCTCGGTGATCCGGTGGTCCGGGACGCCGTTGTAGAAGCCAACGTCATCTGCGCGACGGTGCCGGAGCCCGTCAATCTGCGTCGACCCTTGGAGGTAATACCCGTCCAGGTAGTCGTCCCGGTGGGCAGGGTGGGAGGAGTAAATGGTATGCCGGGGCGCGCTGCGTTTGAGCGACATCCCCGGGTCAAAGGCATCTGCGGGATAGTCCAGCCCGAACACGGTCCCGGACCGGATGCTGTTCCTGGCCTCGAGGAGGGCAGCCGGCGTGATGAAGGACGGCGTGCCCCTGCCCGGTTCGGGGAACAGGCCCCACGATGCACCCGCCAGGTTGCCCTCCCTCGCCAGGAGCTCCGCGAAGGTGGGAAAGGTTCCGGGTGCGGTCATCGGGTGGTGGCTTCCTGCTGCTGTTCGGCCTGTTTCCGGGGGCGCTGGTAGCTGAGCAGGAACCCGGCCACGGCGCACACCGATGCGGCAATGCACACGGGCGGCTTGACGTAGGTGTTGAAGAACTCGAGCCAGGCGTTTTGCCCGGCCACCAGGCCCGCGGCCTGCCCGGCAACGAACAGGACGCCGCCTGCCAGGAGGACGCCAAGGGTGAGGGTGAAGACGGTCTGGATGAACCTTCGGGGTGTGTTCATGGTGGTTCCTTAGATGGGCAGGATGCCGAGAATGATCAGCACGCCGATGACCAGCAGGGGCAGCGCATAGTGGGTGAGCAAGCGGGCGAAGGTCTTGATGGGGTTGACGTCCGCGATGCCGCAGGCCACATAGAGCGGTGCACCACCGGGCGGCACCGCGGCCTCGCAGGAGGAGAAAATGAGGACGGCGACGGCGGCAGTGGTGGCAGGCACCCCGGCCGCCACAAGGGCAGCCACGCCCACCGTTCCCACGGCGGCCATCGTGGCGGTGGCGGACAGGGGGGCTGCAACGGCGATGACGATCAGTCCGATCAGGATGGCAAGCAGCCACAGTGGCAGGTTCAGCCCGTTCAGCAGGGCGGTCATTTGCTTGGGCAGGCCGGTGGCGGCGAGCGCGTTGGCGCCGGCGAAAGCGAAGAGCACCGTGACGCCGACGATGCCGAACCGTGGGGCCGAGCCCTGCAGCAAGGTTCCCCAGTCCCGGCCGGTGCGGGGCAGCTGCTTCCTGCCCAGCAGCGCACCCGTGATGAGGAGGACCACCGGGATCCAGACGATCACGCTGACGGACTTGCTGACGTCGCCGCCGGTCCAGTCGGAGAGGGCCGGGGTGAGGAACCCGGAGGTGACTGCCAGGGGGATGGCGACGACGACGAACAGCAGGAGCGTGGCCCATCCCTGGCCGAACGCGGTCCGGACAGACAGGCGGTGGGCGGCGTCGAGCGGCGCCATTCCGCTCTTCCTGATGAGCAGCCACGTGACGATGAGCCGGTGCAGGAAGCACCACAGGCCGCCGAACAGCAGGGGAAGGACCAACGCGTTGATGTCCAGCAGGGCCCCCACCGTGGCCGAGCCGACGAGGACGAACATGGAGGCGCTGAACGGGAAGGTGATGCCCATCCCGGCGTTCCCGGCCACGAGGGTTGCGGCAGCCGGCTTGTCTAGCTTGGATTTTTCCATCCAGGGGATGGTCACGGAGCCTACCGTTGCGGCGATGGCGGCCTGGTTGTGGACCACTCCGCCCAGGCCTGCCGAGGCCACGGTGGAGACCCAGGCCGGACCGCCCTTGACTCCGCCGATCACGGAGTTCAACAGGTCGATCAGCCGGTCCAGGACGCCGCCCTTGTCCAGCAGGTAGCCCATGAAGACGAACGCCATGGTGGCGTAGACAATTTCGTCGGTCGCTGCCGAGGAAAGCGCTGACCAACCAACCTGTGCCGCGGCGGCTCCGGTAAACGGCAGCACCACCAGGAAGCCCAAGATCATGGCTTCCCCCACGCTGCGCTTGATCGCCGTCGTCCAGAGCAGGATGACGGCAAGGTAGGCGCCAAGTGCCCAAATGCCGATCATGCTGCTGCTCCTGTCGGCGGAATGCCGGTTGCTGTTGACATCACGTATTTCCCGTTCTTGATTGTGCCCTGCTGTGCGGTCAGCGCAAGGCCGGTTCCGTGGCCTGCGCCATCCGGGCGAGGGCGGCGGCGGAGGCGGTGGTCATCTCGGCCGGGACACCGAGGTCTGAGAGATAGTTGGCGGTGTCCTGCATCTCCTTGGAGCGGCGGACGGCATGCTTGGCGGTTCCCGTGAGGAACCTGTCGATGACGGCCTGGCCGTCCCCCGCCAGCTGGTTCGCGATCTGGCCGCGGATCCACTCCTCCAGGCCTGCCGCGTGGCCGGCCTGGACCGCTTCGACCACCACGGACGCCAGGCCCTTCATGAGCACGCTGCGGAGCAGTTTGTGGGCCATCGCTGCACCGGGCTCGCCGTCGGCGATTTCCACCTGCACGCCGAGCGGTCGCAGCAGTTCCGCAACGGCCTGGGCGCCAGGACCGCTCACCATGAGCGGGGTCTTTTCCCCCAGGGCGGAGACGGGTCCAAGGATGGCGACGTCGGCAAAGCGGGCTTTGCTGGGCAGCTGTCCGAGTTCCTGCATGACGCCCGGGGAAGATGATGTGAAATCGGCGTAGACGCTGCCGTCACCCAGGACCGGCAGGCATTCCTGTGCCACGCTGCGCGCAGCGGCAGCTCCGGTCATCACCAGGACGATCTCAGCCCCGGCACAGGCCTCGGCCGCCGTTGCCGCCCGGGAAACACCTTCCGGGGTAGTGGCGGCAACGGGATCGAACCCGCTGACCTGGTGGCCCGCAGCTGCGAGCGCTGCGGCGTAGGTGGCTCCGGCTTCGCCGAGGCCAATGACGGTGCACGCTGTCATGGTTTGCTCAGTTCTTTCTCGTGACGATCTTGGTGGTGTGGCATTTCAGTTGCGGGCGGCGACGATTGCCTGGCGCCGGCCGGTTTCATCAGCGAACACGGCCTCGGCCGCGTCGGCGACGACGGCGGCCTGGTCCCGGGGGATGACCACCACGCCGTCGGAGTCACCAACGATGACATCGCCGGGCAGGACGGGGACGCCGCCGAAGGCGACGGCGCTCCCCAGCCTGAAGGGGCCATCCTTGTAGGGGCCGGCGGGCGAAGTAGCCCGGGCGAAGACGGGCATGCCGATCTCGCCCAGCGCCTCGGCGTCGCGCGCTGCTCCGTCCAGCACGAAGCCCGCGACGCCGAGGTTGATGGCGCGCTCACCGATCAGTTCACCAAGGAGGGCGCGGGATTCATCTGCGCCGCCGGCGACCACGATGACGTCTCCGGGACGGGCCAGCTGCAGCGCTGCGTGGATGCCCTTGTTGTCGCCGGGCCGGGTCCACACGGTGAACGCCGGTCCGGCGAGCTTCGCCCCGGGCCAGACGGCCTGGATGGCGGAGTCTGCGACGCCGAGCCGGTCCATGGCGTCGCCGATGTTGGCGGCGGGCAGCTTGGCGAGCCGGTCCACGATGCCTTGGTCGGGGCGGGCGAAGTCGGCGGTGGTGTCGATGGCTGGAGTTGTCATGGTCGATTCCTTAGAGATGCGGATCAGTCTTTTTTCTGGACCAGCGGAAGGACCTTCTTGAAGTCGTCTTCCTGGCCTGCCCAGAACTGCTGGTAGTCGGTGCCGTTGAGGTAGCTGGTCTGCAGGCCCAGGTCCTTCATCTTCTGCACCACTGCCGGGTCTTCGATGGCCTTCTCGATGGCGGCTTCGAGCTTCTTGGCCACGTCAGCGGGGAGCCCGGCGGGAGCGGAGTAGCCGCGGGCAGTCCCCGCGGTCAGGTCGTAGCCGGACTCCTTGAATGTGGGGATCTCCGGCAGTGAGGGGGCGCGGTCCCCGGACATGACACCCAGCACGCGTGCCTTGCCCTGCTTGCTGAAGTCGTTCACGTCGCTGACGTTGGCCACCAGGACGTCAACATGCTTGCCCAGGAACGCGGTGGTGGCCTGCGAGGCGCCCTCGGAGAAGTGGACCGGCGCGAACTCCGAGCCGGTGCTTTCCTGGATCTGGGCCAGGGCGAAGTGTTCGCCGGTCTGGATGCCGGTGGTGCTGGCGGTGAGTGACTTCGGCTTGGCCTTGACCGCGTCGAGCAGCTCTTTCAGGGACTTGTACGGGCTGTCCGGCTGGACGGCGATAACGGTGGGGTCGATCACCTGCCGGCCCAGCGGCTGGAAGCTGTCCCTGGTGTACTTGGCGCCGCGGGCCGGGTCCAGGGGTGAGACCACCACCGAGGGGGACCCGGTGGCACCGATGGTGTAGCCGCCCGGCTTGGCACCGGTCAGCGCCGTGTAGCCGATCTGGCCGCCGGCACCTGGCTTGTTGATGACCTCAACGTTGGTGCCGAGTTCCTTTTCGAGGACCGGCTGGATGAGCCGGGCGGCGGTGTCCACGGCACCGCCCGACGAGAAGGCCACGATCAGGTCAATGGACTTGCCCTTCTTGGGAAAGTCGCCGGCGGCCGCACCGGAATTGCTGGCTCCGGCGTTGGCGCCGCAGCCGGTGAGGGCGAGCAGGGACGCAGCTGCGACGGCTGCGAAAATCTTTTTGCGTGACATGGTTCTTCTCCTTTGAAGGGTGCGGGTGCAGGGATTGCGGGTGTGGAGTCAGGCCTCCGGGTCCTCCATGAGGGCCTTGGGCTTGCGGAGTTTGAGCAGCGGACTGCAGATGATGAGCAGGCCGATGCCGATCAGGACGGCGGAGATGGGACGGCTGGTGAAGACGGTGAAGTCGCCCTGGGAGATTTCCAGCGATTCGCGCAGGGAGCGTTCCATCAGCGGCCCGAGCACCAGGGTGAGCACCATCGGAGCCAGGGGGATGTCGAGGTTCCGCAGTGCCAGGCCAAGGAGGCCGAAGCCGATCATGACATAGACATCGAAGACGCTGAAGTTGATGGTGTAGGCCCCGATGACCATGAACACGAGGATCACGGCCGTCAGGATGGGGGTGGGCACGCGGAGGATGGAAGTCCACAGCCCCACGAGCGGGACGTTCAGCAGCAGCAGGAGGACGTTGCCGATGAAGAGGCTGGCGATGATGGCCCAGGCGATCTCCGAGTGATCCGTGAACAGGCTGGGTCCCGGGGTGAGGCCCTGCTGCAGGAACGCTCCCATCAGCACGGCGATGGTGGGCGAAGCGGGAATGCCAAGGGTAAACAGCGGGATGAGGGCAGCGTTGGCGTGGGCGTTGTTGGCGGTCTCCGGACCGGCGACGCCTTCGACGGCCCCCTTGCCGAGCTCGTGGCGGAACCGGGAGAACCTTTTCTCCGTAGCGTAGGAAAGGAGCGAGGACACGGACCCGGTCATGCCGGGAATGAGGCCCAGGCCGAAGCCGACGCCGGTGCCGCGGGCCATGGCGGGTGCACTGCGGCGCCATTCCGTCCGCGACGGGAACAGCTGCCGGAAACCGGGGGCATGCACCACCGGGGTGGGCTCGTTCCGGCGGAAGGAGAGGATTTCGGAGAGCCCGAAGACGCCGACGATGACGGCAACGAAGCTGACCCCGTCCATCAGGTTGTCGATCCCGAAGGTGAAGCGCGGTGCTCCGGCCACGGGATCGATGCCCACCATGGAGATCAGCAGGCCCAGGGCGCCGGAGATCAGTGCCTTGACCATGGACTTTCCCGCCAGGGCGACCAGCAGCGAGATGCCCACCACCATGAGCGCGAAGAATTCGGGCGGCCCCACCAGCAGGCCCATCTCACCAAGCGGCTTGGCTGCGGCCACCAGGCCGACTGTTGCGATGGTGCCGCCGATGAAGGAACCGACGGCGGCCAGCGTCAGTGCCGCTCCGGCCCTTCCCATTTTTGTCATGGCATAACCGTCGATGGTGGTGATGGCGGAGGAGGCTTCGCCGGGAGTGTTCAGCAGGACGCTGGTGATGGTGCCGCCGTACTGGGTTCCGTAGAAGATGGCACACAGCATGATGATGGACCCCGCGGGGTCGAGGTTGAGCGTCAGAGGGATGAGCAGTGCCACCCCTGCCACGGGGCCGACGCCGGGCAGGACGCCGATAATGGTGCCAAGCAGGCAGCCAAGGAAGGCAAACAGCAGGTTTTGCCAGGTCATGGCGGTGGCAAATCCGCCGAGCAGTTCGTTGAGGGTTTCCATGCCTAGAGTCCGATCAGGTTCAGCGGAGTAAATGCCGATACGGGAAGGGCCACGTTCAGGCCGTAGTTGAAGGCGTAGAAGGCACCGACGCTTCCCGCCAGGGCGATGATCAATGAGGGCACCCATGCCCGGCGTCCGCGGATTTTAAGGTGGTAGAGCAGGAACGCGAACATGCTCAGCTGGAAGCCCAGCAGGTCCATGACCGCTGCCAGGATGACCAGGCTGGCCACGATGGAGATGACCACCCCTTTGTCCACGCCCTCGCCCTTGGCGCTGGGCCGGCGGAGTTCCTGGAGGAGCCAGATGGCCGACATCGCCACCAGGAGAGCCCCCATGGCGAAGGGGAACAGGCCGGCACCGGGGCCCAGGGACGTCCAGAGCCCCAGGCTCACCGAGCTGACCAGGACATAGATGCCGACGGCGGCGAAGGCGCCGATCCCCGCCAGCACACCGCGGGCAACCCGAATGGTGCTCCCCGTTTTCGTCGTGACTGACTCCGTTGTCATGAGTTTCCTTTTCACAGCGCGTCATTGCGTTTCATAGAATGAAACTATATTGCGTACTGAGAAATAGTGACAGGAGACACAAGGACTGTCAAGCGCAAAGAACTTACATAGAATGAAAGAATGGCGACCACGACTTCCACCACGGCCGGCCCGGCAGAAGAGGGCCCCAAGTCCTCGAACATGCGCTCCCTTTCCAGGGCCATGGAGGTCTTCGCCGAGCTGCAGCGGGCCGAGCGGCCGCAGCGGCTCAGTGATCTGGCACGGAATTGCGGCATGAGCCTGCCCACCACGCTGCGGATCCTGCGGGTGCTGCAGGATTTCGGAATGGTGAGCCAGACGGACAAGTCCTACCGGATCGGCCCCGCCGTCCTGCCCGCCGCACGGAGCTTCCTGGAGAACGATCCCCTGGTGGTCGCTGCCCGCCCCGTCCTGCAGCAGGTCGCATCGCAAACCGGGCTGACAGCGTCGCTGTACTCACGGCTCGGCTTCGAGCGCATCCTGGTGGCCCGCGTCGACGGCGAGGCGCCCCTCCGCTACGATCTCCCGCTGGGCAAGCGGCTGCCCCTGACCCTCGGCGCCGCAGGAAAGATCCTGCTGGCATCCGCGTCCGATGACGAACTTCAGCAGGCGGTGGCGGCAGCTGCTGCAGCCGGCCAGGAAGACGCCGATCTGACGGCAGAGGAACTGCGCGCGCGGCTCCCTGAACCCGGAACCGACTACGCGTTCTCCGCCGACGAGCGTGCCACCGGCGTCCTGTCCGTGGCCATGGCCGTTCCCAACCGGACGGGCCGGCCAACCGAATCCATGTCCCTCACCAGCCCGGTGGAAGCGGCCAGCGAGGCCACGCTGAAGGCCGGGGTCCCGGAGCTGCGCCGCGCCGCAGTCCGGCTCTCCGAGCTCCTGGAGGGCTCGGTCTACTGAGCGGGCCCGGGACGTCGGACCGCCAGGAAACCATCCCGTGAGACGCCAAATGCCCGGCTGGGCTCCCCCTGCCGGGCATTTGGCGTGGCGGCCGACCCGGCGACCTCCCGCCGTCGTCCGTTGCCGTCAGCTGCCTGGGCGCGCTTCCTTCAGGCCCTCGAGGTCCTCAAGCGACTTGCCTTTCGTGTCCGAGGACATCAGGGTGGCCACCGCGGACACGAGGCAGATCCCCAGCGTGGTCAGGCCGATGGTGAGCGGCACGTTGGTGGAACCGGGAGGAGCGATCGCGGTGAAGATGCTCGGGAAGAATGAAGCGATCATCAGCCCGATGTTCTGCGAGACGGCGAAGCCGGTGACCCGGATCCGCATGGGGAACTGCTCCTGGAAGAACGTGGCGAAGGTGGCGTTCCACATCTGGAAGAAGATGCCCTGCACGATCACGACGCACACGAAGACCAGTGGCAGGCTGCCCTGCTGGATCGCCCACAGGTACCCGGTGACCAGTACGCCGCCAATGACCCCGCCGGCCGCCATGAGCATCCGCCGGCCGATCCGGTCGGACAGTGCACCGAAAAACGGGATGGTGATGACGGCAGCAATGTTGGCTACCAGGGTCACCCAAAGGAACTCGCTGCTGGAGAAGCCGTTGCCGTAGCCCTTCTGGGTGGCGTAGGAGACGCCGAAGATCAGGGTGGCCATGCCGATCACGTTGGTGAACGTCATGGCGACGCAGCGGACCAGGACGCCGGGGCGGGTACGGAGGAGTTCGATGAGCGGGAAGCGCTGCTTGGCCGGGGCTGCTCCGGACTGCGCGGCGTACGCAGGGGGTTCGGTCACGCGGCGGCGGATCAGGTACCCGGCCAGGATGACGACGGCGCTGAGCAGGAACGGGATGCGCCAGCCCCAGGAGCTGAACTGGTCCGCCGGGAGGAGGGCGGCGAGCGGGAGGAGGACGGCGGTGGCCAGGATCGAGCCCACCTGGGTGCCCTGCAGGCTGAAGCTGGCGAAGAACCCGCGCTTTGCGTCAGGGGAATGCTCCACGATCATGGCGCTGGCACCGCCCAGTTCACCGGCAACGGCGAAACCCTGGATGAGCCTGAGGATCACCAGCAGAGCGGGCGCCAGGAGGCCCACCTGGCCGTACGTGGGGAGCAGGCCAACAGCGAACGTCGCGAAGCCCATGAGCAGCATCGCGAACACGAGCACTTTCTTGCGGCCGTGCCGGTCACCATAGGCGCCGAGCACCACGGCGCCGATGGGACGGGAGACGTAGCCGACGGCGTAGGTGGCCAGGGAGGCGATGATGGCGGCGGTGGGGTTCCCGGACGGGAAGAAGATGGCGGGAAAGACCAGGGTTGCCGCCAGGGAGTACAGCGCAAAGTCGTAGTACTCGAGGGCGCTTCCGATCCAGCCGCTCATCGCGGCCTTCCTGGGGTCCCGAACGCCGCCTCCAGCCCCTTGGCTGGTGAGGGGCGCGCGGGTGGGGGTGGTGCTCATGTGCTTGTCCTTCGTCTTCATTGGCAAGGAACCGGAACCGCTGGTGGGCAGGATTCAGGGTTTGGTGTGCTGCGCCGGAGCCGGATCGGGGCAGGAGCGGCAACTCTTGAATCGATTCATCCAATATAGAAGGTGACGCGGATAACGTCAACGGCAAGCGCTATCCCGACGGGCGGGGCGCCCTGGAAAGGAGCCCCTGCTACCTGCTGGCGTGATAAGCGGCGGCCATGTCCTGCTTGGCGCGGCCCTGGTCCGCCACCCGGTCCAGCCGGGCGGCAGCCGCCTCGGCTCCATCGAGTTTCAGGCCTTCGGCCGCGGCGGCATCGACAATGAGGTGGGCGTCCTTGCGGGCGGTGTCCACGGCGAAGGACGCCGGCTCCAGGCCGTCGTCAAGGATGAGTCCCATCTTGGTGCGCAGGTAGGGCAGGTCCAGCGGACCGCCGTCGAGCACGTTGAGGAACTGCCCGGGATCCACGCCCAGCGCCTGGGCAAGCGCAACCACCTCGCCCGCGGCGTTGGAGGCGGCAATGACCCAGCTGTTGACCACCAGCTTGAGCCGGGCGGCCGAACCCTTGGCGGGGTCCTCGCCGGTCCAGAGGGTGCGGGCGCCGATGGCATCGAGGACCGGCGCTACGCGGGGGCGGATGGCTTCGGGGCCGGCGGCGAGGACCAGCAGTTGGCCCGCCTCGGCGGGCGCGCGGGTGCCGGAGACAGGTGCTTCCACCAAGTCCAGTCCAAGGTCGGCGGCCAAGGCGGCGAGAGCGGGAACGTCCTGCACTCCCACGGTGGTGGACTGGATCCAGGCCGTGCCGGCGCGGATGCCGGGCGCCGCCTGCCGCATGACCTGCGCCACCGCGGCGGCGTCGTACAGCATGGTGAGGACAACGTCGGCGGCTTCCACCGCTTCGGCGGGGCTGGCCGCCCGCAGGGCACCTTCGGCGGCGAGCGGCTCAGTTTTGGCCGGATCCCGGTTCCACACCGACACCTTATGGCCGGCCCGGAGGAGGTTGCGCGCCATGGCCGCTCCCATGATTCCGGTCCCCAGCACCGCCACGCTCATCGAGTTATCCATGCGACTATTCTCCTGACCCTGCCCTGCTCTCAGGGCAGACGAACAGCAGGTACCCATGCCGGGATGAGCCCAAACGCGGGAGAACGCGCGTCACAAACGGGAGCGGCGCCGCTGGATTGGCGGCAAAGAAGCGGCTACCAGGCCTGGTGTTCCCGGGTGAGGCCGAAGGGGACCGCCTCGCTGAGGGCAACGGTGAATTTGTCCACGCCGTGCCGGGTGACGAGGATACCGTGCCGCTTGCCGGTGAGGGCGTGGGCCTTGGCGGCTGCGACGGCGGCGTCGAGTTCGCTGTCCATGCTCTGGCGGTCGGACACGGTCAGGGTCAGGGGGAAGTTCATTGAATGGCGCCTTATGTCTTTCGTGGGGTTGGGGTGGTCATTCGACGCCCTGCGCTCCCCCTGGCTGCATAGGCGGTAGGCACTCACGTGCCTCGCACCATGGTGCCTGAGCAAATAAGTGCCAGCAACTTTAGATAAAGGCCGCAGGTCAGGCGCGTGGAGTCCCTGGATTGTCCTGACAATTATTGGCGGAGATGCGCCGTGAATTAGAGTTGAAAGGGACTGGAATCCGAAATCCAAGGCCTCCAATCTCCATGAGACCCGCTTCGGGGCATGACCCGAGCCATTTTGCGCCGCCGCTGACAGTGCAACGACCTGACAAGGAATCCGCCATTTCCACCGACGCTCTCTTCGGCAACCTCACCCGGATCCGCGACGTCATCCTCCCCG
The DNA here is from genome assembly GCF_003116525.1 of Pseudarthrobacter sp. AG30. Lineage (NCBI taxonomy): Bacteria > Bacillati > Actinomycetota > Actinomycetes > Micrococcales > Micrococcaceae > Pseudarthrobacter > Pseudarthrobacter sp. AG30. The sequence continues at coordinate 301,927 of NZ_QEHL01000001.1, forward strand.
CGAGGGTGCGTACGGCGTTGAACAGCGGGCGCGGGCTGCTGGGCGGCTTCATTGTGGTGCACCTGGTCTTCCTGGTGTTCGGCGCATCCTTGTCCCTGCGCGGCGAGGCCTTCAGCGACACCTTCATTTACCGCGAGTGGGCCATGGCCGGCTTCAACGACGCGAACCTCTCCGGCGGCCCCAGCCCCTGGGTCTACCCCATCCTGGCCTTGATCCCCATGGCCATAGCGGGCGTGGCGGGACCGGGTCCGTTCTTCTTCCTCTGGGTTCTCATGACCACGCTCCTCAACGGCTGGGCGCTGCTGAAACTCACGGAGCGGGGCCGCAACACCAACGCCATCCCCGCCGGCTGGTGGTGGCTGGCCTTCACGTTCCTGATGGGCTGGCTGGGATTCGCCCGCGTGGACGGACTCACCGCCCCGCTGGTCCTGGTAGCCCTGGCGTACGGGGTCCAGCGCCCGTTCGTGGCCTCGGTCCTGCTGGCCATCGGCACCTGGGTGAAGGTGTGGCCGGCAGCCATCATGCTGGCCCTCTTCGCGGTGGTAAAGAACCGCCTGCTGGTGGTGCTGGCAGGAATCGCGACGACGGCGGGCGTCGTGGCGCTGGCGGCCGCCTTGGGCAGCGTTCCCAAGCTCCTGAACTTCCTCACGCAGCAAGGCGACCGTGGCATGCAGCTTGAGGCCACCTTCACCACGCCTTGGCTCTGGCTGTCCGTCCTGAACGCGGGCGGCTCCCGGATGTACATGAACACGGACATCAACTCCATGCAGGTGGACGGCCCGGGCACCGCCACCATGTCCTTCCTGATGCAACCACTCCTGGTCCTGGCCGCCCTCCTGGTGGCAGGACTTGCGTTCTGGGCGCTGCACAACGGCAAGCAGCACAAGGTGGCCGGCGGCGTTGACCGCACCGAACTGCTTCTCGCCGGCGCCCTCGCCCTGGCCGCCGCCTTCGTGGTCTTTAACAAGGTGGGCTCCCCGCAGTTCATGGTGTGGCTGGGACCTGCCGTCGCCGTCGGCCTGGCGCACAGCTGGCGCGAATGGCGCGTCCCGGCGGCGATGCTGATCGCCATCGCCGTGGCCACGTACTTCATCTACCCGCTGTTCTACGACGCCCTCAGCCACAACAACCCGTGGATGGCCCTGGTCCTGACCATCCGCAACGTCCTGCTCGTGGTCCTGTTCCTGTGGAGCGTCCGGCGCCTGTACTCCATGGGCAGGAAGACCGCAGCACCCGCCCCCGCGCTCAAGGAGACCTGAGATTTCCACGAGGTTCTTTGACCGCCTGGTGACGGTCCGCAGCAAAGTCCTCCCGGCCACGGTGGTGGACTGGTTCGCCCGCCCGTCCAGCGTCTGGTGGGGCTTCGCCGTCGTCCACCTGTATTTCCTGGGCTGGATGGCGTCCTTCTTCCTGAACGGCAATACGTTCAGCGACACCGAGCAGTACCGGCAGTGGGCGATGGCCGGCTACAACCCGGCGGACCTGACCGGGAAGATCAGCCCCTGGGTCTACCCGGTGCTGGCGCAGATCCCCATCTTCCTTGCCAACATCGCCGGGCCCGGCCCCTACCTGCTGGTCTGGTTCCTGATCATCACGGCGCTGAACGCCGTCGGACTGCTCTACCTGACCCGCGGACCGCGGACCGTCACCGGTGTTGCCCCGGCCTGGTGGTGGCTGTTCTTCACGGTCTTCATGGGGTACCTCAGCTTTGCCCGGGTGGAAGGGATCACCGCCCCGATCGTCCTGATCGCGCTGCTCTATGTGGCGGAACGGCCCGTGGTGGCAGGCGTCCTGCTCAGCATCGCCACCTGGATCAAGGTGTGGCCCGCAGCCGTGCTGGTGCCCATCGTGATCGCCAGCCACAAGCGTGTCCAGGTGGTGCTCGCCGGCGCCGCTGTGACCGCCGTCGTCGGCCTGGGAACCTGGCTGACCGGCGGCCTGCCGCACATCATGGATTTCCTCACCAACCAGGGCGAGCGCGGCATGCAGCTCGAGGCCACGTTCTCCACCCCCTGGGTGTGGCTCAGCGTCTTCCACATTGCCGGCTCGAAAATGGCGGACAACACCGCCATCAACTCCACCGAGGTCTACGGGCCGGGGGCCGACGTGGCCGCGTTCCTGATGCAGCCGCTGCTCATCCTCGCCGCCCTTGGCGCTGCCATCCTGCTGGTGCGTGCCCTGCGGCGCGGCGCCGAGCGGGAAGAACTGTTCCTCGAAGGCGCCCTGATGATGGCCACCGCGTTCATCGTCTTCAACAAGGTGGGCTCCCCGCAGTTCATCATCTGGCTGGCACCGGTGATCATCGCCGGCCTCACCCACGACTGGGATCGTTGGAAGGTCCCGGCAGCGTTGCTGATGGGCATCGCCATGACCACCTTCGTGATCTACCCGCTGTTCTACACGCCGCTCATCCACGCCCACCCGGTCATGGCGGCCATCCTCACCACCCGCAACGTGCTCCTGGTGGTGCTGCTGTGGTGGTCGGTGAAACGCACCGCGGAGCTGGGCCGGAAAACCGCCGCGCAGGTACCGGCAGGAGCCTAGGGCGCCTCGGAGCGGTCGACGGCGGCGCGGGCTTCAGCCCGTCGCGCAGCCCGACGTTCCACCGCCCACGTCCACGCCCGCCGCGCCACATCCAGCGGCCTGCCTTCGATCAGCAGTTTCCGGGTGTGGACATCCAGGACCAGCAGGTAGAACGTGAAGGCCAGGGCGGTGAAGAATGCCAGGGACGAGGCGTCGATGGGCAGCTCCACGAAGGACCAGACCGAAAGCTGGTCCTGGGCGCCGAACACCACGAAGAACGTCACGCCCACGTACAGCGAGCGGATCTGCCAGTCGTCCCGGATGCCGGTGACGGCCAGGAACGGCAGGAACCACAGGATGTACCACGGCTGGATGATGGGGGAAAGCATCACGACGGCGGTGAACGCCAGCGCCATCCGGCGCACCGCCCGCGAGTAGTCGCCGCGGAACATCAGCAGCAGGACCAGCCCGATGGCCGCCCACTTCATGCCGGTCCGCAGCAGGGTGGCCAAGGTTCCGCCCGGCAGGCCCAAGGCGTTGGCCAGCATCTCCACCTGCTGGCCCAGGAAGCCGGAGGGCGAATAGCCCGTATAGCCGGGGGTGGGGTCCATGATGGCCCAGGTCCAGCCGATGCCCAGGTTGAACGGGATGCCGCTGAGGGCCAGGACGCCAAAACTGATGCCCGCCGTGGCCGCCCACATGAGGAACTTCCGCGGCCAGGTGGCGCCCGGGCCGGCCCACATCAGGCCGATGAACGGCAGCAGCAGCACCGTGATGGGCTTGATGCCGATGGAAGCGGTCACCAGGAGGATGCCCAGGAGGTAGCGGCGGGTGGCGGCCAGGTACACGCCGGCGACGGCGAGCCCCACCATGAGCGCGTCGTTGTGCGCGCTGGCGATGAAGCTGATGAGGAACAGCGGGTTGGCCACGGAGACCCAGAGTGCGCGCGCCCCGTTGATGCCGTGCAGCTCGGCGAGCTTGGGCACGTAGATGACGCAGAGCAGCACACCGACGCCGGCCAGCAGGCGGAACAGCAGGACGGATGCGTCCGGTTGGGCACCGGTCAGTCCCACCACCCCGCGGGCCAGCCACAGGAAGTAGGGGCCGTAGGGTGTCCGGTTTTCCGCCCAGGCGGGGTCGGCGCCAAGCGCGAACCAGTTGTTGAGGGTGGAGATGCCAACCTCGTAAGGGTTTTGGCCTTCCATCACCAGCCGGCCCTGGCCCGTGTAGGCGTAGACGTCGCGGGAGAAGACCGGGACACAGAACAGCAAGGGCAACGACCAGGCGGAGATGGCCACCACCACGGACCGCAGCGACGAATGGCCCCAGTCCCCCAGCCGCTGGCCCAGCCGGAGCCAGGAGCGCATCAGCAGCATGGCCCCGGCGGTCAACAGGACGGTGGAGACCGCCACTCCCCACCCCTCGGTGCGGAGCGCGATCACCACGGGCTGGCGGATCATGGGCGAGCCGTTGGCAATCCAACCCGTGCCGATCGAACCGACGAACATCATCAGGGCGCCGATGAAACCTTCAATGGTTGCCAGGTAGGCGCGGCCCTTGGCAGGCACGGAAGCATCGGCCGGTTCGCCCGGCCGGCTGTCCGATGTCCTGAGGTGTGACCCGCCTGCCGTCATGATGTGTGTGGTCCCCTACCTTGTTACGGCCCTGGCTCAACCAGCTTCAAGGCCGCCCTGCAACCCGGCCATTTTATCAGCCATGCTTATTGCTGCCCCGGGCCATCCTGCCGGGCACGAAGCAGCGCAAGGAATTCGTCGGCCATGCCAAGTTGTTCCTCCAGCTTGGCCCGGCGCCGGGCAGCCTCCTCGATGAATTCGTTCAGTTCGGACCTGACACTTGCGTCCTCCACGCCCGGTTCGGCCGCCTCCAGCGCGTCGATGACCCGCAAGAGGCCGGACATGGCCTCGAGCGTGAACCCCAGTGGCTTCATCCGGCGGATCAGGAGCAGGCGCGTGAAGTCACGCTCGGTGTACAGGCGGAACCCGCCTTCGGTGCGTCCCGACGGTTTGAGCAGCCCAACCTCGTCGTAGTGGCGGATGGTCCGTAACGACATTTGGGAACGGTCGGCCAGTTCCCCGATATGCATCGTGGCCACCACTTCTTCAGCGGTCATTTCGTTCACCATCACGTCACCAATCCGGCTCAACCCTCACGTTGGGGTAGTGTTGCAGATGCAGCCGAGAGTTCCCGGCGCATTCTCTCTCCATCCCCATTGTCTTCCATGACCGGGCTGGACCCGTGCGCACCGTGGCGCGCAAAACGTTGACCACCCACCCTCCCCTGAGGGCCCACGTCCCTGGAGCCGCCCCTTGTCCATCGCCGACAATCCCCGCCTTCTTCGGAAGCCGGTCACGGTCCTGACCGCGCTGCGCTCCCCGCGGCAGCTTTTCCGCGAGGTCCTTGCCGGCATGGTGACCACCCTTGCGCTGGTCCCTGAAGTCATATCGTTTTCGATCGTCGCCGGTGTCGATCCAATGGTCAGCCTGGTGGCCTCCATCGTGCTGGCCCTGACCATGTCGGTCCTCGGCGGCCGGCCGGGCGTGGTGACGGCGGCGGCGGGCTCCGTGGCATTGGTGATCGCGCCGCTGGTCCACGAGCACGGCGTCGAGTATGTCCTGCCCACGGTGCTCCTCGCCGGCGTCATCCAGATCGTCTTCGGCCTGGCCGGACTGGCCCGGCTGATGCGGTTCATCCCGCGTTCGGTGATGATCGGCTTCGTCAACGCCCTGGGCGTGCTGATCTTCATGGCACAGGTGCCGCACGTCCTCAATGTCCCCTGGCTCGCCTACGTCCTGTTCGGCCTGACGTTCGCGATCATCTTCATCCTCCCGCGCTTCACCAGGGCGGTCCCGTCGCCGCTGGTGGCGATCGTCGTCGTCACCGCCATCGCCATCATCGCCGGCCTCGCTGTTCCGAACGTCGCGGACGAGGGCCCGCTCACCGGCAAGATGCCCGGGATCACCCCGTTCCTGTTCCCGGTGAGTGCTGAGACCTTCCAGCTGATCCTGCCCACCGCGCTGAGCGTGGCGTTCGTGGGGCTCATGGAAACGCTCCTCACCGCAAAACTCGTGGACGACATCACGGACACCCCGTCGCACAAGGGCCGCGAGTCCTGGGCCCTGGGCGTCTCGAACATCTTCGCCGGCCTCTATGGCGGCATCGCCGGCTGCGCCATGATCGGCCAGACCGTCCTTAACGTAAAGACCGGGCAGGCCCGCACCCGCATTTCGACATTCGTGGCGGGGATCTTCCTTTTGGCCCTGGTGACGGGGCTCAGCTCGATCATGGGACAGATCCCCATGGTGGCGCTGGCGGCCGTGATGATGGTGGTCGCCGTGACCACTGTGGACTGGCACAGCGTCAAACCGTCCACGCTGAAGCGGATGCCGGCCCCCGAGACGCTCGTCATGGGTGTCACGGTCGCCGTCGTGGTCCTGACCGGAAATCTCGCGTACGGGGTTCTGGTGGGCGTCATCCTCGCGATGGTGCTGTTCGCACGCCGCGTGGCCCACGTCATCACCGTTGAGCGGACCTTGGCGGTCGACGGCGGGAGCGTCCGCTACGAGGTGGTGGGGCCATTGTTCTTCGGCAGCAGCAATGACCTCGTGGAGCACTTCGCCTACGCCGACGACCCCGCCTCCGTGACCATCGACCTCAGCCGGGCCCAAATCTGGGACGCTTCAACCGTTGCCGCCCTGGACTCGATCGAGACGAAGTACGCGGATCATGGCGCCGAAGTGGCAATCGAAGGCCTGGACGAGCGCAGCACCGGGTTCCACCGCCGCCTCACGGGGCATTTGGGCGCCTGATTCCGGACGGCATCCGGTCCGGCAGGCACAGGCAAAGGGGCGGAGCCGCACTCAGCACGGCCCCGCCCCTTGGGCCCGGCCTAGGAGAAGCGTCCCGGCCGGAAGGTGGCCAGCATGGGGTGCTTCCTGCCGGTCAGGATTTCCCCGGCCAGGAGCTCACCGGCAATGAGTCCCAGCGTGGCGCCGGAGTGCGTGAAGGCAACGAAGCATCCGGGCACCTGGCCCAGTTCGCCGAGGACGGGTTCGCCGTCCCCGGGAATGGGCTTGTAGCCCATCTTCCAGGAGGCGGGCTTGAGTTCCGGATTGCCGGCAACAAGCTTCGATGCCTCATCGGCCAGTTCCTGGACCACCTCATCGGGGATGCTGAAGGAGCCGTCCGCGTGCTCGGTAATGCGTTCCTCGTACCAGTCGTGGTCCAGGGCAAACGTCCCGCCCGGGTTGGGCCGCAAGGCTGCGCGCGGGGTGTTCATCACCGCGGCCACATCGTGCTGCACCTGCTTGGTCACCACCAGCATGGACACGGGAGAGCCGTTCGGGATGTGCACTCCCAGGGGTTCGACGACGGCGGGCGTCGCTGCACCGCAAGCCACCAGCACGGCGTCGGCCGGGTATGTCCCGCCCGACGCTGTCTCCACGCCGGAGGTGCGGCCGCCTTCCACCATGACGGTGGCTTTTCCGGCGTTCAGGACCAATTCGCCGCCGCGGGCGTGGAACTCCTCCATGAGGAAGTCGATCAGGTCCGGCAGGCTCACCCAGCCCTCGCCGGGATTGAAGATGGCATTCTCCGGCACGGCGTCCGCATCAATGCCGGGGGTGGTGGCTGCGATATGGCTGGGGGCGAGAAGCCGGGAGTCGTAGCCGATGGACTTTTCGTAGGCGTGCCGGCCCGCGGTGGCCTCGCCCTGCCCGGCAGCATTCCACATCAGGCCGCCGCCAAACTGCAGCCAGTCGCGGCTGGGGTCCGAGGCGAAGAGGGTACGGTAGCGGTCAACACCGGCCACCCGCAGATGGTGGTACGGGGTGGACCGTTCGCCGGCGGAGTTGAGCCACGACAGCGAACGGCCGCTGGCCTCGCTGGCGAGCCCGCGCTCGGTCAGCAGGATCACGGACGCTCCTTCGCGGAGCAGGTGCACTGCGGTGGAGACCCCGAGGATGCCGCCGCCGATGACGGCAACGCGCTTGGTGGCTGGAAGAGAGGACATGGTGTCCCTTTCTGTGGAATTCGTGGTTGCGGAAGACGCTGACGATGCGTCAGGGAAAGCAGGGGAAGTTAGGTGTGGCGTTAGGCCAGGGCGTGGATGCCCTCGATGACCTTCAACACCTCAAGCGGTTCGGCGGGATCCACCGGCAGCGACCCGTTCCCGCGCAGGGCTGTGGCCAACCGGACGTAGAACTGCGGGTAGGCGCCGCGTTCGGCGCGGACCGGCGCGGTTGCCCCGTCCACCCCCAGGAGCCCCCAACGCTCCTGGGATTCCACGCCATAGGCGGGGTCCGACGGCGGCATCCCGGCAGCGAGGGCAGGTTCCTGTCCGTCCAGGCCCCACTTGGTGTAGCCGGCGCGGGAACCGAGGACGTGGAACCGCGGCCCGGCCTGGGCGGCCATGCCGTTCATCCAGAGCCGCGTGCGGACGCCGGAGGCGTGCAGCAACGACACGAAGGCTTCGGTATCCGCCGCGTCCGGATGCGGACCGCGATTCGCAGTTTCGCCGTAGCTCCGTTCCACCGGGCCGAAAAGGTGGATGGCCTGGTCGATCAGGTGCGCGCCGAGGTCGTGCAGGATGCCGCCGCCCTCGGAAAGGGACACCGTGTCACGCCAGTTGCCGAAGCCTTCGGGCCGCCACCATTCGAACCGCGATTCGAAGCTGGTGATCCTGCCAAGGCCTCCGGACGCCAACACTTTCTGGAGGGTGAGGAAGTCTGCATCCCACCGGCGGTTCTGGAACACCGTCAGCTGCACCCCGCCGTCGGCCGCCCTGCTGATCAGCTCCGCGCCCAAGGCGGAGGTGGGGACGAAAGGCTTGTCCACCACCACGTGCAGGCCGTGGGCGATGGCTGTCGCGGCCAGGCCGTAGTGCGTGTGTGGCGGGGTTCCCAGGATGACGAGGTCCAGGTCCGCTGCCAGGGCGAACAGCTCCTCCGGGGTGCCGGCAATCCGTGCCTGCGGATAGAGGCGTGCCGCCTCCGCCGCACGGTCCGGCTGGGCCGTGACGATGACGTCCAGCGAGAAGTCCGGGTTGGCCGCGACCAGGGGCGCGTGGAAGACCTTGCCGGAGATTCCAAAGCCGACGACGGCGGTCCGGATGGGTGCCGCTGCAACCGCACCCATCAGAGCACCTCGGAGAGGAAGCGCTGGAGGCGTTCGCTGCGGGGGTTGTCGAAGAGTTGGGCGGGTGTCCCGGCCTCCACCACTTCGCCTTCATCCATGAAGACCACCTGGTCTGCCACTTTCCGGGCGAAGCCCATTTCGTGGGTGACGACGAGCATGGTCATGCCGCGGCGGCCCAGGCCGGCCATGAGGTTCAGGACGCCTTTGACCAGTTCGGGGTCCAGGGCGCTGGTGGCCTCGTCGAAGAGCATCACTTCGGGTTCCATGGCCAGGGCGCGGGCGATGGCGACTCGTTGTTGCTGGCCGCCGGAGAGGTCACGGGGGCGGTGGTCGGCACGTTCGGCGAGGCCAACCTCGGCGAGCCGTTGGCGGGCGCGTTCCATGGCCTGGGCCTTGGGCATGCCTTTGACACTCCAGAGGGCGAGTGCCACGTTTTCCTCGGCAGTGTGGTCCGGGAAGAGGTTGAAGTGCTGGAACACCATGCCGATGCGGGTACGGAGGGTGTCCGGGTTGACGGTCAGGGTGCTGTCGCCCGCGAGCAGGACGTTTCCGCTTTTAGGTTCGTGCAGCCGGTTGACGCCGCGCAGCAAGGTGGATTTGCCGGATCCCGAGGGGCCGATGATGCAGGTGGTTGTGCCCGGCGCCACGGTGAGGCTGACGTTGCGCAGTACCTCGATGTCGCCGTACGCCATGGTGAGGTTGCGCAGTTCCAGGCTTGAGCCGCGGAACGACTGCCCCTCAGGGGTGGCGGTATTCATGGTGGTGGGGGTGGGGGTGTTCATGTGTTGCTCCCGGCTGTGAGCGGCGAGGCCGCGTCGAGTTCCTTGACTTCCTTCAGTCCGCTGGTGGGTGGTGCGGCGCGGCGGCGGCCGGTGCGGAACTTGTTGTCGAAGTGGTTCACCAGGTGCGTCAGCGGGACGGTGATCACCAGGTAGAGGAGGCCGGCGGCCACCAGGGGTGAAAGGTTCCCGGACAGCACGGCGGCGTCCTGGCCCACCCGGAAGAGTTCGCGTTCGGTGACCAGCAGGCCCAGGAAGTACACCAGGGAGGAGTCCTTGACGATGGCGATGAACTGGTTCACCAGCGCCGGGAGGACCCGGCGGACACCTTGGGGCACCACCACCAGGGCCATGGACTTGGCGTAGCTCATGCCCAGGGCACGGCAGGCCTCGCCTTGGCCCTTGTCCACGCTGAGGATCCCGGCGCGGAAGATCTCCCCAATGTAGGCGCTGGCGATGAGGCTCAGCGCGATGATTCCCAGCGGGTAGGGGGACGGGCCGAAGATCGACTGGCTCAGGCGGGCAAAGCCCTGGCCAATCAGCAGGATGGTGAGGATGGCGGGCAGGCCGCGGAAAAGGTCCGTGTAGATCCTGGCCGGGACGCGCAGCCACTTGGACGGTGAAATGCCCATGACGGCCACCACCATTCCCAGCACCGTGCCAAGGACGGTGGCGGCAATGGAGATGATCAGCGTGTTCAGCAGGCCGACCGCCAGGAGTTGGGGCAGGACCTCGGCCATAGCGCCGAAGTCAAAGAAGGTACGGATGATGGTGTTGAGCCAGTCCATGGTTGCTCTCAGACGTAGATGAAGGGGAGGTGCCGGGCAGGCCGCGTAAGGCGGCCCGCCCGGCCAGGTGGCCCGAAGGCCTGCCAGCCCGGCAAATGATGCTTGGGGCTTACTTGCTTGGCGAGGGTGATGCGGCCTGCTCAGCCTTGGGCAGGTACTGCTCGGGCATCGGTGAGCCCGGGAACCACTTCTGGTAGAGCTTCTTCCAGGTGCCGTCTTCCATGGCTGCGGCCAGGCCCTTGTTCAGGGCTTCCTTGAAGGCCGTCTTGCCCTTGGCCACTGCGAACCCGGCCGGGGCGTCGAAGGACGGTATGTCCGCGGCGCTGACCAGGCCGTGCTGCTCCTCATAGGCCTTGGCGGCCTCATAGTCCAGGAAGTGCGCGTCCACGGTTCCGCTGTTCACGGCGGCGATGGCGGTGTTGTTGTCAGGGAAGCGGACCAGGCTGGCCGAGGTGAAGTTCTTTACCGCATAGGCTTCCTGCAGGGTTCCCTGGACCACGCCCAGGCGTTTGCCGGCCAGCCCGTCGGCGCTGGTGATGCCGGAGGTCTTGGTGGTGATGACCGTGAGGTAGCCGGCCAGGTAACCGTCCGAGAAGTCCACGGTTTCTTTCCGCTTGTCGGTGATGCCGATGGCGGCGACACCGGCGTCAAACTGTCCGTTGGCCACAGCGGCGAGGAGGCCCGAGAAGTCCTGCCCGGTGAAGACTACGTTGTCCACACCGGCCCGGTGGGCCACGTCCTTGAAGAGTTCGACGTCGAAGCCGGTGAAGTTTCCGGAGGCATCGGCGAACGTGTACGGCTTTGAGTCACCGAGGCTTGCCACCCGGATGGTGCCGGGCTGGATCAGTCCGTAGGGGTTGTTTTCGGTGGTGGAGGCGGCCGAGGTGGAGCCGCAGCCGGAAAGTGCCAGGACCGCGGCCAGGGCTGCTGCGGCAAATCCGGCAGGTCGGAGGTTCTTTTTCTTCACAGCGTTGTCCAATCGTTGGTGGGAAGGCGGTGCTGTCAGGGCCGCCGAAGAAAGTCGCCGATGGTCTTGTTGAGTCCGGTCTCACACCATAAGATTGAGACCGGACTCACATCGATGGATAGAAATGTAGCTGAAGTCACAGGGGGCGTCAACACCCCCTCGAAAGGTGAAGATGAACGGTGATGGAGCACGACGGCGGGACGTAACCGTTGCCGACGTCGCAAAAGCTGCGCAGGTCTCCAAGGCGCAGGCCGCGCGGGCACTGGGCAATTACGGCGCTGTCAGCGACGACGTCCGCGAGCGCGTCCTCGCGGCCGCCGAAGCGCTTTCCTACCGGCCCAACGAGCTGGCCCGCAGCATGAACACCGGCAAATCGCACACCATCGGCGTGGTGGTGGGTGACATCGAAAACCCGCATTTTGGGCTTGCCACGCGGGGCATTACGGACACGGCCAAAAAAGCCGGCTACAACGTCATCCTGGTCAACACTGATGAGGACCGGGCCGCAGAAGTCGACGCGGTGCGGGTTTTGCTGGACAAGCGGGTGGACGGCCTTATCGTCGCCCCGGCGTCATCCGTGGACACCGAACACCTACAGGATGTCCACCGGTCCGGACGCCCCCTGGTGTTCATCGACCGCACCGCCGGTGACCTTGAGGTGGAGACCATGGCCGTGGACATGGTGAGGATTTCCCTGGAGGCCACACAATATCTTCTCGAGGCAGGGCACCGGCGCATCGCCTTTATTTCCACGCTGCGGACCGACTCGCCCTATACGCCGGGCATGACCTTGGAGTCCTCCCAGATTGCGGACCGCATTGAGGGGATGCGGCAGGCTTTCCTTGCTGCGGGACTGCCCTTCCCGGAAGACCTTGTCAGGTTGAATGCGGGCGACGAAGACTCCATCCGCAGCATCACCCGCGAAGTACTGCGGGACCCCAACCGCGCCACAGCCGTGGTGGCATCGGATGGCCTGATCGCCCTCAGTGTGGTCGAGGCCATCCAGGAACTGGGCCTGTCCATTCCGGCCGATGTTTCGTTCCTCATGTATGACGACTTCGCCTGGACCAGGCTCGTGAGCCCACCCCTTACCGTTATTGCCCAGCCCGTCTACAACATGGGCGTTGCAGCGGCCAAGGCGCTCATCCGCCAGATAGAGGGCCTACCCTCCGCCGCTCCGGCACAGTTTACTGCCACCTTGGTGCGGCGCGGATCGGTGGGACCGCTCCAGACGGGAGGGGACCGGGCCGACCTGCAACCGTCCGGACTGGGTCTACCCTGAGCCATGAGCCTCCAACAGAAGACCTGGCACGAGAAACACAAAGCTTCCCTGAGCAAGGGCCAGCGTGCCGCTGACATCATGCGCAACGGGATGGGAAGCTGGCCCTTCGTTGGCAGCTTCACCGGCTTCATGCTCATCTGGGCCGCCATCAATACCGTGGCACTTGCCGCCAACGCCTGGGACCCGTACCCCTACATCCTGCTGAACCTCCTGCTTTCCATGCTCGCCGGACTGCAGGGCGCCATTTTGCTCATCGCCGCCAAGCGGCAGGACGCCATTGCCGCAGCCATGGCCCAACACGACTACGACACCAATGTCGAGGCAAAAAAGGAGATCGAGCTGCTGATCTCCATGAACCGGGTCCAGCTGGAAATCCTGCAGGAATTGAAGAAGGCGGCTGCCAGATAGGGCGGCGCCCTACTGGGCGGCGTCGTATCCTGCCAGCAGGCGCCGGGACGCTGTCTGCATGTGCGAGCGCATGGTGGCGGTCACGGCGTCGGCATCGCGGGCCGCCAAGGCTTCGTGGATCCTGGCATGCTCCTTGAGGGCGGCCGCAGCATGGCCCTCATCAGTGAGGGCCCGGTCCACCCAGATCCGCAGCAGCGAGCGGATACTTTGCAGGAGTTCCTGGAGAACCTGGTTGCCTGAAGCCGCAGCGATTTCGCGGTGGAAGGCTGCGTCCGCCTCGACGAAGGCGCCGAGGTCATCCAAGGTGCGGGCCATGGTGTCCAGATTGTCGCGCATCCGTGCCAGCGCTTCATCCGTAATGCGCTCCGCGGCCAGCTGGGCAGCCTGCACTTCCAGTCCGCTGCGCAGTTCCACGAGCTCGCGCGTGCGTGGGGCGCCCAACATCATGCCCCAGCTCAGGGTGCGGGGCAGAAGCTCCGAGACACCGTCCCGAAGGTAGGTTCCGGACCCCGGCCGGACCACCACGATGCCCAGGATTTCCAGCGCGGCGAGGGCCTCACGCACCGCAGACCGGCCCACGCCAAGGGAGGCGGCCAGCGTGCGCTCGGCAGGCAGCCTGGTTCCCGGTGCAATGTCGCCGCTCGTAAAGAAGGCCAGCAGGCGCTCGGCCACTTCCGACACTACTGAACCCTGCCCCAGAGAGCCCAGGGCGGCACTGATCTTGGCCGTCGAGGCGGCGGATTCTACGGACACCTCCCAAGCGTAACAACTGGTTGACCACGCCCGACTGCAGGGAGGGTCCGCATGATGACCGCAATGTACTGACTCCAACTCGTCAACCGGTTGACCAATTTACATTTCGGTCCTATGGTGGAACTCACAGCTTCACGCACCGCGGCGCCTCCCAGTCCGCGCGTATCTGAGACAACCCCACGCCTCCAGTGACGGATGCGGCCGGGGCACCAACATCTAGGAGTCAATGTGGACACCACACAATCGGTGGTCGAAAAATCCGCAATCAGGAAAGTGGCGATCCGGCTTGTCCCGTTCGTCGCACTGATGTTCTTCATCAACTACCTCGACCGCACCGCCATCTCTTTCGCCGGCCCCAACGGCATGAACAAGGACCTGGCGCTGAACGCCGCCCAGTTCGGTTTCGCCTCGGGCGTGTTCTTCATCGGCTACATCCTGCTTGAAGTCCCCTCCAACCTGGCGCTCCACAAGTTCGGCGCCCGCCGCTGGCTGGCCCGCATCATGGTCAGCTGGGGCATCGTCTCCCTGCTGTTCACCTGGGTGGCCAACGTTGAACAGCTCTACATCCTGCGCTTCATCCTGGGTGTGGCCGAGGCCGGCTTCTTCCCCGGCGCCATCCTCTTCCTGAGCCTCTGGGTTCCCGCACGGCACCGCAGCAAGATCCTGGCCTTGTTCTACCTGGCCCAGCCGCTCACCACCGTGGTCGGCGCCCCGCTGGCAGGCCTCTTGATCCAGCAGCACGGCCTCTTCGGCCTTGAAGGCTGGCGCGTCATGTTCCTCGGCGTGGCCGTTCCCGCCATCCTGATCGGCATCATTTCCTGGTTCTACCTGGCCGATTCCCCCGCGAAGGCCAAGTGGCTCTCCGCCGAGGAAAAGACCTGGCTGACGGGCGCCCTGGAAAAGGAAAAGCACGAAACGGCCGCCGGCAACAAGCACGTCAGCGTCCGCACCGTGTTCGGCAACGGCCGCGTCTGGATGCTCTCCCTGATCTACTTCGGCTTCATCTACGGCCTGTACGCCCTCGGCTTCTTCCTGCCCACCATCATCTCCGGCTTCGAAGGCATTTACGGCATCAAGTTTGACGTCCTCCAGAAGGGCCTGATCACTGCCATCCCGTACCTGCCGGCAGCCTTCGCCCTCTACTTCTGGTCAAAGGACGCCACCAAGCGCGGCGTCAAGACCTGGCACATTGCGGTTCCGGCACTGGTGGGTGGACTGAGCATCCCGCTGGCACTCTTTGCGGGAAGCCCGGCAGCCACCATCGCCGTCATCACCATCACGGCCATGGCCATCTTCGCGGCACTCCCCAACTTCTGGACGGTTCCCACCCAGTTCCTGACCGGCGCGGCAGCGGCAGCGGGCATCGCCCTGATCAACACCGTGGGCAACCTGGCAGGCTTCAGCGCCGGCTACATCACCGGCTGGCTCAAGGACTGGACAGGCGACTACACCGTGCCGATGTTCGTCGTGGGCGGGTTCATGCTGCTGTCCGCCGTCCTGATGGTGGCCCTCAGCCGCTCCGGCCGTGCCAGCGAGGGCGTCCGCACCGAGGCACTGGATCCCGCCGGCGCCGCACAGCACGCCGAACCGTAGCAGCCCGGGGGCATCCGCCTCATCCGCGGATGCCCCCGCACCATCCCACCCCCGAACCAGATCGTCCCCCCAGCCAGGCCCAGGAGCTTTCCCATGACCCGCCTCTTCAACGAACCTTCAGCCTTCGCTGACGAAATGATCGAGGGCTTCGTCGCCTCCCACGGACGCTGGGTCAAACGCGTTTCGGGTGGCGTGGTCCGCAGCACCAAGAGCACCCCGGACACGGTGGCACTGGTGATCGGCGGGGGCTCCGGCCACTATCCCGCATTCGCGGGCCTGGTGGGCCAGGGCCTGGCGCACGGCGCCGCGATGGGCAACCTGTTCGCGTCGCCGTCGGCACAACAGATTTACAACGTGGCCAAGGCGGCCAACAACGGCGCCGCGGTGCTCTTGGGCTACGGCAACTACGCAGGCGACGTCCTGCACTTCACCCAGGCCCGGGAGAAGCTGCGCCGGGAAGGCATCGATTGCCGCAGCATCGCCGTCACCGACGACGTCTCTTCCGCCCCGGTCGAAGAGCACACCAAGCGCCGCGGCATTGCCGGGGACCTGACCGTGTTCAAGGTGGCGGCCGCCGCCGCGGAAGCGCGCTACGGAATGGACGCGGTGGTGGAAATCGCCGAACGCGCCAACCACCGCACCCGTTCCTTCGGGGTGGCCTTCAGCGGATGCACCCTGCCGGGAGCCACCCAGCCCCTGTTCTCTGTCCCCGAGGGCCGCATGGCCGTCGGCATGGGCATCCACGGAGAGCCGGGCATCGACGAAACGGCGATTCCGACGGCGGATGAGCTCGCCGGACTCCTCGTCGCCAAGCTCCTGACCGAGGTGCCGGAGGGCGTGGACCCCAAGGGTGCACGCGTGGTCCCCATCCTGAACGGCTTGGGCAGCGTGAAGTACGAGGAGCTGTTTGTGGTCTACCGCCGCGTGGCGCAACTCCTCGCCGAGGCCGGCCTGCAGGCAGTGGATCCGCAGGTGGGCGAGCTGGTCACCAGCTTCGACATGGCCGGCACGTCCCTGACGCTCTTCTGGCTCGACGACGAACTCGAAGCCCTCTGGAACGCCCCTGTGGACGCCCCGGCCTTCCGCCGCGGCGCCGTCAGGGCCGAAGCGCTGGAAGAGACCGTCGACGAGGTGGCCGACGTCGAACTTCCCATTCCCGAGGCGACTCCCGCGTCCCGTGCGGGGGCCGTCCGTGTCCTGGCAGCGCTCGGTGCGGCCAAGGACGTGGTGGACGCCAACGCAGGCGAACTGGGCCGCATCGATGCGGTCGCCGGCGACGGCGACCACGGCATCGGCATGGAGCGGGGCGTCGGGGCCGCCGTGAAGGCCGCGGCAGACGCCGTCGCCCGCGGCGCCGGGGCGGCCACCACCCTCTACTTCGCCGCAGACGCCTGGGCGGACAAGGCCGGCGGCACCTCCGGCGCCCTGTGGGGCATGGCCCTGCGCGCCGTCGGTGACGCCGTGGGCGATGACGAAGCTCCCGACGCCGGTGCCGTCGCCACCGGAGTGGCCGGCGCCGCTGCAGCCATCATGGACTTCGGCAAGGCCAAGGTGGGGGACAAGACGCTGGTGGACGTGCTGGTTCCCTTCCGGGATGCCCTCACTGCCGGCGTGGACAGCGGAAAGCCGTTGTCCGGAGCCTGGGACGCTGCCGCCACCGCCGCGCAGCAGGCCGCCGAGGACACCGCCAACCTGCTGCCACTGATGGGCCGGGCACGTCCGCACGCCGAGAAGAGCCTTGGTACCCCGGACGCGGGCGCCGTCTCCATGGCCCTGATCGTGCGGGCCATCCACAACACTTTCAGCCAGAACACCACCATCAAGGAGAACGCATGAGCGCCAAACTGCGCCTGGTCATCGGAGCCGACGACGCCGGTTTCGACTACAAGGAAGCCCTCAAGGCCGACCTCGAGGCCTCCGACCTGGTCGAGTCCGTCGCTGACGTGGGCGTGGACGCCACCAGCCACACCCCTTATCCCTCCGTAGCCATCGCAGCGGCGGAACTCATCGCCGCAGGAAAGGCCGACCGCGCGCTGCTCGTCTGCGGAACCGGGCTCGGCGTCGCCATCGCAGCGAACAAGGTCCCCGGCATCCGCGCGGTGACCGCCCACGACAGCTTCTCCGTTGAACGCGCCGTCCTGAGCAACAACGCCCAGGTCCTGACCTTCGGCCAGCGCGTCGTCGGACTTGAACTCGCCCGGCGGCTCGCCAGGGAATGGCTCACATACACCTTCGACGAAACCTCCGCCTCGGCAGAGAAAGTTTCCCTGATTAAGGACTACGAAGGTGTCACTTCCTGCTAAGCCCCGCACCGGACCCACGGCCATTATCGGTGTCAGCCTGAAGATGTACTTCGGCTACGCCCGCTCGGTGGACTACTGTCGCGATATCGCATCCATCGCCTTCGCCCACCCCGCGGTGCAAAACGGCGACATCGAACTCTTCGTCCTGCCCATCCTCCCGGCGCTCCCGGAAGCGGCACGGATCCTCGGTCCGGCAGGTGCTGCCACCGGAGCGCAGGACGTCTTCTGGGAAGACGAAGGCGCGTTCACCGGCGAAGTCGGCGGCAAAACAGTAGCTGAACTCGGTGGCCGGTACGCCGAGGTGGGCCACGCTGAACGCCGCCGGATCTTTGACGAGGACCAGCGCGTGATCGGACTGAAGACCGCCGCGGCCTACCGCAATGGCCTGACCCCCGTCCTGTGCGTCGGGGAACTGCACCGCGGATCCGTTGAGGAAGCCATCGCCCAGTGCACGGCGGAAATCGATGGCATCCTCAAACGCGCGTCATCGCTGGCAGCGGCCGCCAGGACCATCGTGGCATACGAGCCGCAGTGGGCCATCGGCGCTCCGGAGCCGGCCACGCCCGGGTATATCAACGCCGTCATTTCGGGCCTGGACGAGCACCTGCGCAGCCTCCCGGGGCAGGAAGACAGCCGCGTCATCTATGGCGGCAGCGCCGGGCCGGGCCTGATCACCCAACTCGGTCCCGCCGTCGCCGGCCTGTTCCTGGGCCGCTTCGCCCACGACCCCACAGCACTGAAGGCCGTCCTTGACGAAGCCGCGGCGCGGCTGCAAACGATGGCGGTGCCGGCATGACCTCACGGATTGGGCTGAGCAGTTACGCCTTCTTCTGGCAGCTCTCGGCCAAGGTCTCCCAGCCACTGAGCCTTCATGATGTCCTGGAGCGGACCGCGGAACTGGGCGTGGACCTGTTCCAGGTTTGCGACTACGCACCCCTGGAGGCCATGGCTGACACGGAACTCCGAGCCGTGCGGGACACCGCGGACAGGCTGGGAATCTCCCTGGAGCTGGGCACCAAGGGCATCCGACCGGACCACCTGCGAAGGTTCCTGCACATCGCCGGCATCCTCGGCTCGCCGCTTCTGCGCACCATGGTCCACGCCCCCGGCCACAGCCCCACCACGGAGGAAGCGGTGGCGATCTTCAAGGACGTGCTGCCGGAATTCGAGGATGCCGGGGTGAAGATCGCAGTGGAAACCTACGAACAGGTCCCCACCGCCCGCATCCTGGACATGATCCGCGGCGTGGACAGCCCGTACCTGGGGATCTGCAGCGACCCCGCCAACACCGTCGCAGCGCTGGAAATGCCCCGCGAGGTCATTGACGCCGTCGCCCCCTACGTCCTGAACATGCACATCAAGGACTTTGCCTTCAGCCGCAAGGACGGATGGGTGGGCTTCACCTACTCCGGCGCGCCGCTTGGCGAAGGCCTGCTCGACTACGCGTACATGGTCGAAAAAATCCGGCCGCACGAAAGAAACATCAACCAGATCGTCGAACACTGGCTGCCCTGGCAGGACACCGAGGCGGACACCATCCGGCTCGAAAACCAGTGGACCCGGCACAGCATCAAATTCCTAAGGAGCAAGTGAAATGTCAGCAGAAACTTTGACCGTCGCCGTCATCGGAGCCGGAGGCAAGATGGGGATGCGCGTTTCCCGCAACCTCCAGAAGTCCGGCCACATCGTCTTCTACAGCGAGAACTCCCCCGCCGGCCAGGAACGCGTCCAGGCCGAAGGCCGCCAGATCACCGCCACGGACGACGCCGTCAAGGGCGCCGACGTGGTGATCCTCGCCGTCCCCGACACCGTCCTGGGCATCGTCTCCGAAGGTGTGGTGCCGCAGATGAAGGCCGGCGCCATCCTGCTCACCCTTGACCCCGCTGCCGCTTACGCGGGCCTGCTGGCCAAGCGCGACGACGTCGTCCAGGCAGTCGCGCACCCGTGCCACCCGTCGGTGTTCCTGGAGCGCACCACCAAGGAGGAATGGGCCGACACCTTCGGCGGCGAGGGCGCCCCCCAGAACGTCGTCGCCGCCATCGACGACGACGCGCCGGCAGCCACCCGCGACTCTGCGGAGGCCGTCATCCGCACCATCTACGCGCCGGTCATCGACGTGCACTGGGTCACCGTCAAGCAGCTTGCCATCCTGGAGCCCACCCTGGTGGAAACCGTGGCCTGCATGATCGGTACGCTGCTCAACGAGGCGCTGCACGAGACCGTCCACACGGCCGGCGTGCCGGAGGAGGCGGCCAAGGCCATGTTGTTCGGCCACGTCCAGATCGCCCTGACCAACGCCCTGCGCGGGTCCAACCCCTTCTCGGAAGCCTGCGAAATCGCCATCCAGTACGGCAAGGACACCATCATCAAGGACGACTGGAAGAAGATCTTCGACGACTCCGAACTCGACGGCGTCATCGCCAAGATGCTCAAGCTCGAAGCCGTCAAACGCTAAGCACCCACCCGCAAGGCGGCGTCCGTACGGTTAGCAGGCCGGCGGATGCCGCTTTTTCGTTGTCCGACGCGTCAGCGGACGCCGGCGCCTTCGAGGTTGAAGTACGACCGGGCGTCCGGCGGCCGGATATCGGCCACCACGTCGCTGAAGATCCGCATGGGATGCGGCGTGAAAGGGTGCTCCGCGATCGCGTCATAGTCGAGGTCGATGCCCAGCCCAATCCCTTCGGGGATCATGACGTCGCCGTCTGCCGTCAGCCGAAGACGCTCACTGGAGATGTCGCTGCGCCACGGCACGTCGGTGGCCATGATCTCCAGGTATCGGAAATTCGGCAGCGTGGCACCGAGTTGCAGGGTTGCCGCAGTGCTGAGTGGTCCACTGGGGTTGTGCGGTGCGAAAGGCACATAGTGGGCTGCCGCCAGAGTGGAAATGAATGACATTTCCAGCAGCCCGCCTGCATGCGTGACGTCCGGCTGGAGGTAATCCACGGCGTTGCGGGCCAGGGCAGGAACGAAGGTGTTCCGGCCTATCCACCTCTCCCCCGCGGCAATGGGGACAGGGGACTTGCTGCGCACCTCCACGAGGGCGTCGATCCCGTCCGGCGGGCACGGTTCCTCGAAAAACACCGGCTGGTACCGTTCAAGTTCGCGGGCCACCCGGATGGCAGTGGGGACATCAAAGCGGCCATGGCCTTCTATGAAGAGTTCAACGTCGTCGCCCACTGCCGCCCGCACTGCTTCAACAGGTTCAAGCATGCGCCGCAGGTCCCGCGGTTCCAGGAAAAGGTCCGCGGCCTCGAAAGGGTCCCATTTAAGGCCGCGGAACCCTTGGCCGACTGTCCGTAGAGCGGCCTCGGCGAAATCCTCCGGAGTGACGGCCCCGGAAAACCAGCCGTTGGCGTAGGCGCGGACGCGGTCGCGGACTTGTCCCCCCAGCATCCGGTGGACCGGGACCCCTAAAGCGCGCGCCGAAACATCCCACATCGCCATCTCAAGGGCACTCAGCGCTGTCATGGATACCGGACCGCCGCGCCAGTAGGCGTCGCGGTTGAGTTCATAAATCGTCTGGGTGATCCGCGTGGCGTCCTTGCCCCTGACGGCTTCGGCAAGGACAGCCACCGCCCCGAGGACAGCATGTTCCTGCCCTTCGAGGGTCGCCTCGGCGATGCCGGTGAGCCCCTCGTCAGTTGTGAGCCGGACGAAGATGAGGTTTGTCCGGTAGAAGTCCACGACCACAGTGTCGAGATGGGTGATTTTCATGGTTGTCTTTCATCCGGCCGGAGGTGCGGTGGATTCCCGGACGATTACCTGGGTTGCCAGTTCCACGCGGTGGGAATCAAGGACTTCGCCGTGGACCTGGCGCAGCAGCGACCTCAGGGCCGCCCGTCCCATTTCCTCCAGGGGCTGGGCCACGGAGCTCAAGGATGGCACCGACTGCTCACCCTGGTTGGTGCCGTCGAAGCCGATGAGGCTGATGTCCTCGGGAACCC
Source organism: Pseudarthrobacter sp. AG30 (assembly GCF_003116525.1). NCBI lineage: Bacteria > Bacillati > Actinomycetota > Actinomycetes > Micrococcales > Micrococcaceae > Pseudarthrobacter > Pseudarthrobacter sp. AG30. The sequence goes on from NZ_QEHL01000001.1 coordinate 323,420, forward strand.
TGATTCCGTGGCGCCGCGCTTCGCTGAGGACTCCCAGGGCAATCGTGTCGCTTCCGGCGAAGATCGCCGTGGGGCGCGGGTCAAGCTTGAGCAGCTCTTTGAATCCATTAACCCCACTCTCCGTCCGGAACCGGCCACCGGAAACAACGTACTGGGGGGCCACCCTGATCCCTTGTGCCATCAGGGCTGCCATGTATCCGTGCAGCCGCGCCTGATTGCATTCAGCGCCCTCTATGCCGCCGATGTAGGCAATGCGGCGGTGTCCCAATCCCAGGAGGTGCTCGGTGGCTGCTTTGCCGCCGGCCCAGTTGGTGGCCCCAACGCTGACGACGTCGGCGGAAGGCGGATTAAGCGGGTCGATGACGACGACGGGGATGTGGCGGCGCCTGAAGGCGTGCAGTTGCGCCTCGCTGAAGGCCGAGGTCACAACGATCATCCCGGCCCTGCCCTCTTCCAGCATCCGCTGCGCCCGGCGCTCCGGAGTTTGACGGGCGGGGGTGGACTGGCCGGTCACGCTGACCAGTATTTCGACGTCGGCTGCGGCAGCGAACTGCAGGATGCCATTGAGGACCTGGATGGTATACGCGGAGTCGAGCACGTCGATCACAACTTCCACCACGGTTCCGCTTTCGGCGGCCGCCCGGCGCTGGACAGGCGACTGGTAGCCCGCCTGCTCCAGTGCAGCAAGGATCCGGGCCCTGGTTTCGGGGGCCACGTCCTCACGCCCGTTCACCACCTTGGACACCGTAGGCGCCGAAACCCCTGCCTGCTTGGCCACGGTAGCGAGCGTGGGTTTGCTGCGATCCGTCAATTTGGTCGTCATGCGTTCGCAATCTTTCGAAAATGAGATGTGCATTCATTCTCGAGAATCGCCCGCTCGCCGTCAAGGCATAGCGCAAATAGGCGCAAGATCTTAAAAATATCCTCCACGATCCCTTGACGTCCTGATCTTTGCCGCTTTAGTTTAGAGCGTGACTTATATCACCATTCGAAATGTTTCGAATGTACTTCGGAGCTGCTGCCCCGGAAATCGACTGCGAATTCACAATGGAGAAGCAATGAAGCAACCCCAGACCTCACGGCGCTCTTTCCTCGCCCTCGCTGCCCTTACTCCCTTTGCCGTCGCCGCGACCAGTGCCTGCGGGACGTCAGGTCCGGGCGCGTCCAGCGCCAACGGTGGCGCCAGCATGTGGTTTCTTTCCGGTGAGCCGAACCAAACCAACATGCAGAAGGCCGTCGACGCCTTCAACCAAGCAAACCCGGGCAATAAGATCGCGGTCACGTTCTTCCAGAACGACGCCTACAAGACCAAGATCAAAACCGCCATTGGAGCCAACCAGGCGCCCACTATCATCTACAACTGGGGTGGCGGCACGCTGAAGACGTATGCCGAGGCGAATCAGGTCGAAGACCTCACAAGCTGGCTGGAGTCCGAGCCGGACCTGAAGAAGAAGTTCTTCCCGTCCACCTTCAGCGCCGCGACGGTCAACGGAAAAATCTACGCGCTGCCCAACATGTACGTGGGACCGATTGTCCTGTTCTACAACAAGGAACTCTTCCAGAAGGCGGGCGTCCAGCCGCCCAGGACCTGGGACGACGTCATGTCCCTGGTGAAGACATTCAATGGCATGGGCGTGGCACCCTTCTCCCTGGGCGGCCAATCACGCTGGACGTCCATGATGTGGCTTGAATACCTGCTGGACCGCATTGGCGGCCCCGACGTATTCAAGGCGATCTTCGAAGGCAAGCCCAATGCTTGGATGGACCCCGCGGTGGTCGAAACCGGCACCAAGATCCAGGAACTCGTCTCCGCTGATGGCTTTATCAAGGGCTTCTCCTCCATCACTGCCGACTCCAATGCGGACCAGGCCCTGCTGTACACCGGCAAGGCCGCAATGATGCTGCACGGTTCCTGGACATATGGCCCGATGAAAAAGGACGGTAAGAACTTCGTCCAGGACGGGAAACTTGGATTCGTACAGTTCCCCACTGTCGCCGGCGGCAAGGGGGATCCCAAGAACGGCGTAGGCAACCCGGCGAACTACCAGTCCATCTCCGCCAAGGCCAGCGACAAGGAAAAGGAGTCCGCCAAGAAGTTCCTCAAGGACGGCATCATGACCGACACCATGATCGACGCCTACATCAACTCCGGATCGGTTCCCATTGTCAACGGCATCGAAAGCAAGCTGAATACGTCCCCGGACAAGGATTTCCTTAACTTCGTCTACGACCTTGCGAAGAACGCCCCCAGTTTCCAGCAGTCGTGGGACCAGGCACTGAGCCCCACCGCAGCTGAAGCCCTGCTGAACAACATCGACCAACTGTTCTTGAAGTCGATCACGCCGCAACAGTTCGCCGAGAATATGAATGGCACCCTCGGGAAATGAGTAGCGCCGTCTCCACCGCCCCGGGGCGCGCTGTCGGCGTCAAGGACTCCAAGCAAACGGAACAGCGCAAGGCCGCCCTGGCGTGGCTGACCATTCCTGCGTTGTTCTTCTTCCTGGTCTTCGCCGTCATCCCGCTGGGCGGTGTTCTCATCCTCAGCTTCACCAGCTGGGACGGCATCGGTGCCATCGGGGCGGCGGGACTGGATAACTGGTTCTCCGTGCTGGCGGATCCCGGGCTGTACAACGCCTTGGGGCTGACCTTCCTGATCATGATCGTCTCCTGGCTGGTCCAGACCCCCATCAGCCTCCTGCTCGGCGTCTTCACTGCGGGAAGCCAACGCTACCGGGCAGTCCTGGCGGTGCTCTATTTTCTGCCCCTGCTGCTGTCCTCAGCAGCTGTGGCCATCGCATTCAAGGCACTGCTGGACCCGAACTTCGGCCTGGCAACCGGCCTGGGCCTGCCATTCCTGGCCCAGGACTGGCTGGGTGTCCCGCATCTGGCGCTCAGCCTGGTGATCTTCGTCATCGCGTGGCAGTTCGTGCCGTTCCACACGCTCATCTACCAAGGTGGCGTGCGGCAGATCCCGAAGTCACTGTATGAGGCGGCCCAGATCGACGGCGCCGGAACCATCAAGCAGTTCTTCCACATCACCCTTCCGCAGTTGAAGTACACGATCATCACCTCGTCCACGTTGATGGTGGTGGGGTCGCTGACCTACTTCGACCTGATCTTTGTCCTCACCGGCGGTGGACCGGGAAACTCCACCCGGATCCTCGCCCTGGATATGTACCTCCGCGGCTTCCGGGCCAACCTCATGGGCCCGGCCAGCGTCATCGCCGTCATTCTCGTCATCATCGGCCTTGCACTCGCTTTGTTCCTCCAGCGCCTTGGAGGCAAGGACAAGCAGGGCAGCCAATTGGAAGGTTTGTAGGGTGAGTACCGTCCTGAAAAGCGATACACGGGAGGCACGCACCGGGTCGGTTGGCGGCACAGCAGCCGCGAACCGGGGACTCGGCCCACGGCTTCGGCGCCTGAACATCCCCGGCGGCCTGGGCGGCTGGATATGGCTGGCCGTTATCATCCTGCCGGTCTACTACGTCGTGGTCACCAGCCTCAAAACGCAGGCCGGCTACTTCAGTCAGAATCCTTTGTCCCTGCCCGCCGAGCCCACGATGGAGAACTACCAGTCGGTCCTCGAGGCGGATTTTGCCCAGTACTTCATGAACAGCGCCATCGTCACGCTCGGTTCCGTGATTCCTGCCGTGCTGATCTCCTTCATGGCGTCGTTTGCCATCGTCCGCGGGGCTGGCAGGTTCCTCAAGCTGGTCAACGGCATGTTCCTGATGGGCCTGGCCATCCCGCTGCAGGCGACGATCATCCCCATCTACCTGATGATCATTAGGCTCAACCTGTATGACAGCCTGCTGGCGCTGATGCTGCCGTCCATAGCCTTCGCCATCCCGCTAACGGTCCTGATCCTGTCCAACTTCATCCGTGACGTTCCTAACGAACTGTTCGAGTCCATGCGGCTGGACGGCTGCAGCGAGTGGCAGACGATGTGGCGGCTGGCCCTGCCCTTGACGCGCCCTGCAATCGTGACTGTTGCCATCTACAACGGCCTGCACGTCTGGAACGGGTTCTTGCTTCCACTGGTCCTCACCCAGAGCCCCAGCTTGCGGGTCCTCCCCTTGGGGCTCTGGACCTTCCAAGGAGAGTTCAGCGTGAACATTCCTGCCGTGCTCGCCTCCGTGGTGCTCAGTACCCTACCCATCCTGGTTCTGTACGTCATCGGCCGCCGCCAGCTACTGGCAGGCCTGACCGCCGGCTTCAGCAAGTAGAAAGGACCGATGCCATGAGCATCGCCAAACCCCTCCGGGTGGGCATGGTGGGCTACGCCTTCATGGGTGCCGCCCACTCCCACGCCTGGCGCACCGCGCCACGGTTCTTCGACCTGCCGCTGCAGCCACAGCTCACCGCAGTGGCCGGGCGGAATGCCGACGGCGTCCAGGCGGCCGCAGACAAGCTGGGCTGGGACTCGGTGGAGACCGACTGGCGGCGCCTGATCGAACGCGACGACATCGACCTCATCGACATCTGCACGCCCGGCAACACCCACGCGGAGATCGCCATCGCGGCCCTCGAAGCCGGCAAGCACGTGCTGTGCGAAAAGCCGCTGGCCAACTCCGTGGAAGAAGCCGAACGGATGACACTGGCCGCGGAGACTGCCGCGAAGCACGGCGTCCTCTCCATGTGCGGCTTCAGCTACCGACGCACCCCCGCTTTGGCGCTGGCCAAGCGGTTCGTCGAACAGGGCAGGCTCGGCGAGATCCGCCATGTCCGCGCCCAGTACCTCCAGGACTGGCTCTCCGACGCCAACGCCCCCATGACCTGGCGGCTGGACAAGGCCAAGTCCGGATCCGGGTCCCTGGGCGACATCGGTGCGCACAGCATCGACGCCGCCCAGTGGGTCACGGGGCAAAACATCAGCGGGGTCTCGGCACTGCTGGAAACCTTCGTCCCCGAACGTCCGCTGGCAGGCGACCTGGTGGGCCTGGGCGGCCACGGCGACGTCAGCAGCGAGGCCCCGCGCGGGAGTGTCACCGTCGATGATGCGGCCATCTTCAGCGCAAGGTTCGACGGCGGCGCCTCCGCGGGCGCGATCGGCGTGTTTGAAGCTACGCGGTACGCCCTGGGCCGGAAGAACGCCATGCGGCTGGAGATCAACGGCACCAAAGGTTCCCTCGCCTTTGACTTCGAGGAGATGAACGTCCTCTCCTTCTACGACGCGGCTGAATCGCCCGACGCAGGATTCCGCCGGATCTTCGTCACCGAGCCCGAGCACCCGTACGTCGGAAACTGGTGGCCCACCGGGCACGGCCTCGGGTACGAACACGGCTTCACCCACCAGGTGGTGGACCTCGTCACCGCCATCGGCGAAGGCCGGCAGCCTGAACCGTCCTTCGCGGATGCCCTGCAGGTACAGCGGGTCCTCGCCGCCGTGGAGTCCAGCGCCGCGAATTCGAGCCAATGGCAAAAAGTCTGAGCGATCCACAGCTCCAAGAACCCAAGGACCACCCAATGACACGACCAATCACGCTGTTCACCGGCCAATGGGCCGACCTGCCCTTCGAGGAAGTGGCCCGGCTTGCCGGCGAGTGGGGTTTTGACGGGCTGGAAATCGCCTGCTGGGGCGACCACCTGGACCCCCGCCGGGCAGCCGACGATGACAACTACGTCCAGGGCCGGCTGGACATCCTGGAGAAAAACAACCTCCAGGTGTTCGCCATCGCCAACCACCTGACCGGCCAGGCCGTCTGCGACGACCCCATCGATGAGCGCCACCAAGGCATCCTCTCGGCGGAGGTCTGGGGCAACGGTGAGCCTGAAGGGGTGCGCCGCCGGGCAGCGGGATCCATGAAGGACACCGCCCGGGCGGCCGCACGGCTTGGCGTCAAGACCGTGACGGGGTTCACCGGTTCCTCCATCTGGAAGGCCGTCGCCATGTTCCCGCCCGCCACGCAGGCAATGGTCGACGCCGGCTACCAGGACTTCGCGGACCGGTGGAACCCCATCCTGGACGTCTTCGACGACGTGGGAGTCCGGTTCGCCCTGGAGGTCCACCCGTCCGAGATCGCCTACGACTACTGGACCACGAAGCGGACCCTTGAAGCTATTGGCCACAGGGAAAATTTTGGGCTGAACTTCGATCCCTCCCACTTCATCTGGCAGGACCTGGATCCCGTGATGTTCCTCCAGGACTTCGCGGACAGGATCTTCCATGTGCATGTGAAGGAGTCCGTCCGGCAGCTGGATGGGCGCAACGGCAGGCTTGGCTCACACCTCGCCTGGGCGGACCCCCGCCGGGGCTGGGACTTCGTCACGGCAGGACACGGTGACGTGCAGTGGAACCGGATCTTCCGGACCCTGAACGCCATTGGCTACGAGGGTCCCACCAGCATCGAATGGGAGGATGCTGGAATGGACCGCCTCATCGGCGCCCCGCAGGCCCTTGCCATGGTCCGGGAACTGGCACGCATCGCCCCGCCCGCAGCCGCTTTCGACGCCGCCTTCGCCAGCCGCTGATCCCTGCTCTTTCCGGCCCGCGAGGCCGGGAGCCAAACAAAGGAAATCCAATGACAGAACGCAAGCATGCACTGGTGGTCCGGGGCGGCTGGGACGGCCACCAGCCCTACGAGGCCACCGAGCTCTTCATTCCCTATCTCAAAGACAACGGCTATGACGTCCGGGTGGAGGAATCCCCCAAGGTCTACGCCGACGCCGCGTACATGGCCGGGGTGGACCTGATCGTGCAGTGCATGACCATGTCCACCATCGAAAAGGACGAGTTCGCCGGACTGCGGGCCGCCGTGGAGAACGGCACCGGCCTGGCCGGCTGGCACGGTGGAATCGCCGATTCCTACCGGAACACCTCCGACTACCTGCACCTCATCGGCGGCCAGTTCGCCTGCCACCCCGGCAAACACCCGGATGAGTGCATCGGCGAGCAGTCGGACAACTATGTGCCCTATACCGTCAATATGCTGCCCGCGGCGGCCGAACACCCCATCACCCGGGGCATCCAGGACTTCGACCTGGAGACCGAGCAGTACTGGGTCCTCTCGGACGACTACATCGACGTCCTCGCCACCACCACCCAAAAAGTCCGCGAGTGGGACCCCTGGCACCGCGAAGTCACCTCCCCCGCCATCTGGACCCGCCAGTGGGGCAAGGGCCGGATCTTCGTCTGCACGCCCGGGCACCGGGTGGAAATCCTGCAGGACCGGAACGTACGAACCATCATCGAAAGGGGCCTGCTGTGGGCAAGCCGTTGAACGTAGGGATCATTGGCTGCGGAGCCATCATCGCCCAGTACCTCGCCAACTTCCGGCGCCTGGACCAGATCCAGCTGGTGGCCGTCGCGGACCTGGATCCCGCGCGTGCCCAGGCCGTGGCGGATGACTACGACGGAGTCCGCGCCGTCTCCGTGGACGAACTGCTCGCCGCTGACGACATCGACCTGGTCCTGAACCTGACCATCCCCGCCGCGCATGCGGAAATCGCCCTGAAGGCCATTGCCTCCGGGAAGAGCGTCTACGGCGAGAAGCCCCTTGCTGCCACGACTGCGGAGGCGCGCCAGGTGCTGGACGCGGCACGCGAGGCCGGCGTCGCCGTCGGCTGCGCCCCTGATACCGTCCTGGGCACCGGAATCCAGACCGCGCGGAAGGCGATCGATGACGGGCTGATCGGCGCACCCATCTCGGCCACCGCCACCATGGCAACTCCGGGGCACGAACGCTGGCACCCGAACCCGGACTTCTACTACCAGCCCGGCGGCGGGCCCCTCCTGGACATGGGGCCCTACTACGTGACGGCCCTGGTGACGCTGCTTGGACCGGTGGTGTCCGTGGTGGGTGCCGCCAGCCATACCCGGAACCAGCGAACCATCGGGTCCGGACCGCGGCAGGGCGAGCAGGTAGCCGTGGACATCGACTCCCACGTCACGGGCGTCCTGGTCCACGCCTCGGGTGCACTTTCCACGCTGTTCATGAGCTTCGACGCCGTGAAGTCCAAGTCCCCGAACATCGAAATCCACGGCGAACGCGGATCCCTGGTGGTGCCGGACCCCAACCACTTCGACGGCGACGTCCAGCTGTTCTCCCTGGGCGCCGAGGACTGGGAAACACTTCCCGCCTCCGCAGGCTACATCGACTCCGGACGCGGGTTCGGCATCGCTGACCTGGCTTCCACCCCGCAGGGCAAGGAACCGCGCGCGGGAGGTGCCCTGGCCTACCACGTCCTGGAAGTCATGGAATCCATCCTCGATTCGGCCCGCAAGGGCACCTCCGTGGCCATCCAGAGCACCGTGGACCGGCCTGAAGCCGTGGCCCTGACGCTCCTTGCCGGCCAGGCGGACGCCCTCCAGCCGCTCTGACCGGCAGTCGGGAGCCGCGCCGCCCTACAGCATCTCGTCGCTGCGGGCGGCGCGGTTCCTGCCCAGCGATTTGGCCCGGTAGAGGGCGGCATCGGCCGAAGCGATGAGGCGGTCCACGCTGGAGGTGCCGGCGTCGTAGACGGAAATCCCGTAACTGGCCGTGGGCAGCTCCAGTCCGCCCGGCGCGGCAGCGTCGGCCAGCCGCCTGCTGATCTCCTCCGCGATTGCCTCCGCCCGCTCGGCGCTGGCCCCGGGAACCAGGATGACGAACTCCTCCCCGCCGTACCTCCCGGTCAAGTCCGTGGAACGCACGGTGGCTACGCAGGCGTCAGCGAAGGCCTTCAGGGCGAAGTCCCCGGCAGCGTGCCCGTAGGTGTCGTTGACCGTCTTGAAATGGTCCAGGTCGGCAAGGATCAACGCCCCGGATCCGCGGGTGATGGCGCGGTCTGCGAGCTGCTCGGCAGCAAGGTCCAGGAACGCCTTGCGGTTCAGGAGCCCGGTGAGGTCATCGCGGGTGGCCACCACGCGGAGGGCACGCGTCTGCTGTTCGCTGCTCAGTGCTGCCATGCTGAAGGAGACCACCACCAGCAGCACCATGGTCACCATGGTGGTCACGGCGGACCCGAAGACCGTGACGAACACTGGACCGTCCTGGCCGTCCAGGAGGAAGGCCACCCACCGGAACAAGTAGAAAACGGACAGCCCTCCAGCAGCCACGGCCATGGGAATGCGGACCCTCGAGTAGCCGGGTTCCAGGCGCCACAGCTCATGGGATGCCAGCCCGATGGTGGCGCTCATGGCGGCGAGGAACACGGCGCCACCGGACCATGTGTTGGTGGCCGGGTGGTCCAGCACTGAGGCAACCAGCGTGACCAGCGGGATGCCCGTGAAGGCCCACTTCGGCGGCGGCGCCGTCCGCAGGGAACGTGCCCCGGCCCAGACCGCCACCGCACCGTACACCAGCACCGCGTTACCCAGCGGATTGGCCCAAACCTGGTGGGGGGTGCCGTTCAGCAGGAAGCAGCCCGACCCCGCCAGGAAGAACACCAGGGCGACGCACCACCAGCCGCTGTACGGCGAGCGCGTCACCCGGTATGCGGAGAAGTAGAAGAGGACCACCAGCGCCAGGGCCATCAGGCCAAACGCGATGCGCAGGGTTGCGGTGTCCAGAACCATATGCAGGAAGTCCCCCCAAAAGCCCGAATGCTGCCGCAGCAAGTATCACACCCCGCCGCGCCTGGCAGAAGAACCCCGCACCATGATTAAGCGCGGAACCCCGCACTGGACGGGATCTGGAACCCGCTGGGAACTTCGCCGGCGGGAGCGGAGTTGAACCGGTTATGGACGACCCTCCTTCACACATGCCCTGGCCCCTCTGCCGCCTGACCGGACCACCGGCCACCACAGGAGAGGGGCGCCCCAATGTATGAATGGATCATGCTGGGCATCGGCCTGGTCCTGACCGTCGGTACCGGCTTCTTCGTCGCCTCCGAGTTCGCCCTGGTGAACCTTGACCGGCATGACCTCGAGTCCCGACAGGCCCGCGGCGAGAAGCGGCTGGGCCCCACCATCAAAGCGCTGCGGATCACCTCAACCCACCTTTCCGGTGCGCAGCTGGGTATCACGCTGACCACCCTCCTCACCGGCTACACCTTTGAACCGGCCATCAGCCGGCTGCTCAGCGCGCCGCTCACCTCGCTGGGCGTTCCCGATGCGGTGGTTCCCGCCGTTGGCTCCGTTGCCGGGATCTTCCTGGCCACGGTCTTTTCGATGGTGGTGGGCGAGCTCGTCCCGAAGAACTTCGCCCTGGCACTGCCGCTGGCTACCGCCAAGGTGGTGGTCCCGTTCCAGGCCCTGTTCACGGCTGTGTTCAAGCCGGTGATCCTGCTCTTCAACAACACAGCCAACCGGATCATCCGGGGGTTCGGGATCGAACCGAAGGAGGAGCTCTCCGGTGCGCGCAGCGCCGAGGAGCTGAGCTCCCTGGTGCGCCGCTCCGCCGTCGAAGGGGTCTTGGACCTTGACCACGCCACCCTGTTGCGCCGCACCCTGCGTTTTTCGGAGTACAGCGCAGCGGACGTGATGACTCCGCGCGTGCGCATGGCGGCTGTCGCGTCCGGTGACACCGCCGAGGACATTGTGGCCCTTGCCACGGCCACCGGCTACTCCCGCTTTCCCGTGATCGGCCGCGACCGGGACGAGGTGCTGGGCCTCCTGCACGTCAAGCAGGCGTTCGCGCTGCCCCTGGACCAGCGCGCCGGGACCACCGCGGCGGGGCTGATGGTTGAACCGCTCAGGGTCCCGGAGTCGATGGGCGTGGACACCCTCCTGGGCCTCCTCCGCCGGCAGGGGCTCCAGGTGGCCATCGTCTCCGACGAGTACGGCGGTACCGCCGGAATCGTCACGCTCGAGGACCTGGTGGAAGAGATAGTGGGCGAACTCGAGGATGAACACGACCGCGCACGGGCGGGTGTGGTCCGGGTTGGCCGGTCCGTCACGTTCGACGCGGCGCTGCGCCCCGATGAACTGCTGGACCGCACCGGCATCGAGGTTCCGGACGGGGAGGAGTACGACACAGTTGGCGGGTTCGTCACGGACCAGCTGGACCGGCTGCCGGAGCTGGGCGACGAAGTGGCGGTCGACGGCGGCACCCTCCGTGTGGAGCGCGTGGCGGGGATGCACGTGGAGCGGCTCCGCTTCACTCCCGCCGGGGCCGCCGAACCGCCGCGGAGCCCGCATGACCGGATGATCGACAACCTGACCCAGGAGCTGGCCCATGAGTGACTACCTTCCCGGCATCATCTGGCTGGCCGTGCTCCTGCTGGTGAACGGCTTCTTCGTCGGTGCCGAGTTTGCCGTCATTTCCGCACGCCGGTCCCAGATTGAGCCCAAGGCGGAGGCGGGGAGCAAGGCGGCCAAAACCACCCTGTGGGCCATGGAGCATGCCACCCTCATGCTGGCCACCAGCCAGTTGGGCATCACTGTCTGCTCGCTGGTCATCCTGAACGTCTCCGAGCCCGCCATCCACCATCTCCTGGAAATCCCGCTGGGCCTGACATCCCTGTCCTATGAGGCGATCAGCATCATCGCGTTCGTTGTGGCGCTGCTGCTGGTGACGTTCCTGCATGTAGTGGTGGGGGAAATGGTGCCCAAGAACATCTCCTTCTCGGTTCCCACCCGGGCGGCCCTGTTGCTCGCTCCCCCGTTGGTCCTGGTGGCCCGGGTTTTCAAACCGGTGATCTGGTCGCTGAACGGGATTGCCAATGCCGTCCTCCGGCTCTTCCGGGTGGAACCCAAGGATGAGGCCACCAGCGCTTACACGCTGGACGAGGTCGCCACCATCGTGGAGCAGTCCACCAGGGACGGGATGCTGGCCGACACCAGCGGCACCCTGAGCAACGCGTTCGAATTCACGGCCAAGACCGTGGCAGATGTCCAGGTCCCCCTGGCGGAGATGGTGCTGCTGCCGGAGTCGGCCACGCCTGCTGATATCCAGCTGGCCGTAGCCAGGCACGGCTACTCCCGGTACATCCTGACCAACCCGGCCGGGGAACCTGGCGGCTACCTCCACCTGAAGGACGTCATGGACCTGACCACGGCCGCGAAGTTCCACCAGCCGGTGCCGGCCAAGCGGATCCGGCGCCTCGCCTCGGCCTTCGCCGGCGCCGACCTTGAGGATGCGCTGGCCGCCATGCGCCGGACGGGGGCCCACGTGGCCCGGGTGTTCGACGCCGGCGGCAGGACCACCGGGATGCTCTTCCTCGAAGACATCATCGAGGAGCTGGTGGGCGAGGTCCAGGACGCCACCAGCGCCTAGCGGCCGGAGGGGGGTGGATCCACGGGAGTCCGCACCCTTGTGGTCCAGGCTCTGGTGCCCGACGCCGGCGGCCACTAAAGTGGGACCCGGCCCCATCCTGCCGTTCCCGGCAGGATGACGGGACCCGCACGAGGGAGAGGAGGTGGCTTTGATGACTGCGACTGCCGCGCGCCGTGAGCGCCCCGCATCAACACCATCAACCATCCTTTCCCGTTGCACGCGCCGTTCCTGAGATTCCTGACCGGTACCTCGCGCCTGCTCCGGGAACCTTTCCGAGGACACCAACGTGCATATTCCTTCAGGCAACGCCCTGGACAACCCTGGCATCAACAACCCTTCAACGGCCGAGGGCCCTTTCGCCTACGGCTACACGCCCGCCGTCGCCCGCCATTTCGCCGCGCATCCCAACCCCGAGGCCACCGGCACCGGGCGGGTGGTGCGCGTGGACCGAACGCTGCTGCTGGTCGCCGTCGCCGACGGGCTGCTCCACCTGCCCTACCCGCTCACCGGCGACCAGCCCGTCACCGGTGACTGGGTCTGGATCGGCCCCAACCGCGCCGGCGGGCGCCAGATCCTGGCCATCCTGCCCCGCCGGTCCGAGCTCAGCCGCAAACGTGCCTTCGAGGACTCGTCCGCCGAGCAGGTCCTTGCCGCCAACATGGACACCGTTGGCGTGGTGGTGCCCGTGGACCGGCCGCTCACCCACAACCGGCTGGAACGGACCCTGGTGGCGGTATGGGACTCGGGCGCCACTCCCCTGGTGATCATCACCAAGGCTGACCTTGCGCAGGTGGCGGACGACGTCGTCGGGAAGGTGGTCCTTCAGGCGGCGGGCGTGGACGTGGTGACCACCTCTGCCGAGAACGGCGACGGCATCGACGAATTGATGGGCCGCATTCCGGCCGGAGGCACCATTGTGCTCCTGGGTCCGTCCGGAGCCGGCAAGTCCACCTTGATCAACGCCTTGGCGGGGCAGGAAGTCCAAGAGACCGGTGCGGTGAGGTCCGGCGATTTCAAGGGCAAGCACACCACCACCGCCCGCGAACTGGTGCCGCTGTCCAACGGCACGGTGCTGATGGACACACCCGGCGTGCGGGGTTTCGGGCTGTTCGACGCCGGCGAAGGCCTGGGCGGGATGTTCGGCGACGTGGAGGAACTGGCCGCAAGCTGCCGGTTTGCGGACTGCGCGCACGGAACTGAGCCCGGTTGCGCAGTCCGGGAAGCGATTGACGCGGGCGTCCTGGAGGAACGGCGCTGGAATTCGTACCTGAAGATGCAGCGTGAACTCGCAGCCCTGGCCCGCCGCTCCGACGTCGCCGCCCAGCGCGCTTACCACCGGGAGTGGCAGCAGAAGGTGGTCTCCGCGGGAAAGTCGCAGCGCTCCGCAGAGCGCGAGGCCTTCGAACGCGGCAGCCGGAACGCCGGGAAGGGCCGGAACCGGAAGCGGTAGCGGCCCCTTGCTCCGGCGCAGGGGGTGGGGGGTAGGGTGCGGTCATGGACATCATCCTGGTACCCGGATTCTGGTTGGACGCTTCATCCTGGGCGGAGGTGACACCTGCCCTGGAGGCAGCGGGCCACCGCCCCCACCCCCTGACCCTGCCCGGACTGGAATCGGTGGACTCCAGCCGGGCCGGAATAGGGCTGCAGGACCACATAGACGCCGTGGTCCAGGCCGTCGATGCCATCGGCGGCAAGGTGGTCCTGGTGGGGCATTCGGGAGGTGGCGCCATCATCCACGGGGCCGTTGACGCACCGCCGGACAAGGTGGAGCGCGCCATCTACGTGGACAGCGGCCCACTGGGCGAAGGGGGTGTGATCAATGACGAACTGCCCGCCGAGGGTGACGACATTCCCCTTCCGCCTTGGGAAAGCTTCGATGACGCCGACCTGGTGGACCTGGACGACGGGCTCCGCCGGGCCTTCCGCGCACACGCCATTCCCGAACCGCGGGGCGTGGCCTACGGCAGGCAGCACCTGCATGACGAGCGCCGCTACGCCGTGCCCGCCACTGTGATTGCGTGCGAGTTTCCCGCGGCCCTGCTCAGGGAGTGGATCGCGGCCGGCAGTCCGTTCGTCGCCGAGCTGGCGCGGGTCCACGACGTCGACTATGTCGACCTGCCCACCGGCCACTGGCCGCAATTCACCAAGCCGGCGGAACTGGCACGCGCCATCCTGGCGGCCGTTGACCGGTCAGGCATGGACTGAATCGGCGTAACCCTTGCGCACGACACATCCGCCTCTCCATAATAAATGAATGTCATTCATTTATTCGACCGCCGTTGGGGCCACCGCCGCCCCCAACCACGTTTCGCCCTCCGCCACCACCGGGATGCCCGCCGAGTGGGAGGCCCACCAGCGCACCTGGATGGCATTTCCGCCACCCAACGAAACCTTCGGTCCAACAGGCAGCCCGACCCTTGACCGCGCCCGCGCCGCGTGGACCAGGGTGGCACAGACCATTGCCAGGTACGAGCCGGTCACCGTGGTCGCCGATCCCCGGGACGCCACGGCCGCACGGGAATGGCTCGGCACGGGCATCGACATCGTGGAGGTCCCCCTCGATGACGCCTGGCTTCGGGACAGCGGACCCACCTTCGTACACCAACCGGACGGATCAGTGGCCGCCGTGGACTGGATCTTCAACGGTTGGGGCGCCCAGGAATGGGCAGCCTGGGGCAACGACGAAGCAGTGGCAAAGGCCGTCGCCGCCACAACCGGCGTCCCCGTCCGGACAAGTCCACTGGTGAACGAGGGCGGCGGATTCCACGTGGACGGTGAGGGGACAGTGTTGCTGACCGAGACCGTCCAGCTTGATCCCGGCCGCAACCCCGGCGCCACCAAGGACTCCGTGGAAGCGGAGGTTTCCGCGGCACTGGGGACCAGCAAGGCCATCTGGCTGCCGCGCGGACTCACGCGCGATTACGACGAATTCGGCACCCGCGGCCATGTGGACATCGTGGCAACCTTCGCTGGACCCGGCACCATCCTGCTTCACCGCCAAGACGACCCCGCACACCCGGATCACGCCGTCTATCTCCAACTGAAGGCGGTCCTGTCCGGCCAAATGGACGCCCAGGGCCGGCCGCTGCGCATTATCGACGTTCCCGCGCCCACAACCCTCAAGGACGACGAAGGTTGGGTGGACTGGTCCTACATCAACCACTACGTGGCTAACGACGTGGTGGTGCTGTGCAGCTTCGATGATCCCAACGACGCCATCGCCGCAGGCATCCTCGAGCGCGCGTACCCGGGCCGAACTGTGGAACTGGTGGACGCCCGCGACATCTTCGCCTTCGGCGGCGGCATTCACTGCATCACCCAGCAGCAGCCTGCCCCGAGGGAGGAGGCCGCGTGAAACTGGTCGAGGAGCAAAAGTCCGCGCCCGCAGCCCGCCCGTTCAACGTCGTCGAGGCCGGCATCAGCCGGCTGCGTGCGGCGCTCGAGTCCGGCGAGGTCACCAGCGAGGAGCTGGTGGAGCTGTACCTGGAGCGGATCCGAAAATATGACTCATCAGGCATATGTCTAAATGCCATGGTGGTCATGAACCCTGCGGCGGTGGCCGAGGCGCAGGCGTCCGATCGGCGCCGGGCGGCCGGCTTCACGCTGGGCCCGCTGGACGGCATCCCCTACACGGCCAAGGACAGTTACCAGGTCCGCGGCCTCACCGTGGCCGCCGGTTCCCCGGCGTTCAAGGACCTGGTGGCGCAGCGCGACGCCTTCACCATTGAACGGCTCCGGGCCGGCGGCGCAGTCCTGATCGGGCTTACCAACATGCCTCCCATGGCCAACGGCGGGATGCAGCGCGGGGTCTACGGCCGGGCAGAAAGCCCATACAACGCGGACTACCTCACGGCCGCCTTCGCGTCAGGTTCGTCCAACGGCTCCGGGACCGCCACCGCCGCCAGTTTCGCGGCGTTCGGCCTCGCGGAAGAGACCTGGTCCTCCGGTCGCGCCCCGGCGTCCAACAACGCCCTGTGTGCCTATACCCCCTCGCGCGGGGTCATTTCCGTCCGCGGAAACTGGCCCCTGGTGCCCACCATGGACGTGGTGGTTCCGCACGCCCGGACCATGGCCGACCTGCTCGAAGTCCTGGACGTCGTGGTGGCGGACGACGCCGAGGCACGCGGGGATTTCTGGCGCGTCCAGCCGTGGGTGCCGGTACCCAAGGCATCAAGTGTCCGCCCGCCGTCGTACGTTGAGCTGGCCGTGCCGGACGCTTCCGCAGCAGCCGGCGTCCTCGCGGGCAAGCGGCTGGGTATCCCCCGGATGTACATCAACGCCGATCCCGACGCCGGGACGTCGGACCATCCGGGCATCGGTGGTCCCACGGGGCAGCGGATCAATACCCGGAACTCGGTGCTGGACCTCTGGAACGCAGCCCGGCAGGACCTCGAGGCCGCAGGTGCGGAGGTCATCGAAGTGGACTTCCCCGTGGTGTCCAACTACGAAGGGGACCGGCCGGGCGCGCCCACCATCGCCACGCGGGGATTCGTGTCCCCGGAGTATCTGCGGCGGGAGATCGTGGACCTGTCAGCCTGGGCGTGGAATGACTTCCTTGATGCCAACGGTGATCCGCGGCTGAACCGCCTGTCTGACGTGGACGGCTCCGCCATCTTCCCAGCCCCTGAAGGTTCGCTGCCGGACCGCTACGACGGGTTCGATGACGACATCAGCGACTATCCCGCCTGGATCCGGGAGTACGGCGTTCCAGTCCTGGCCGATATTCCGCACCTGCCCGAAGGATTGGCGGGGCTGGAGGAAACCCGGCGCGTCGACCTGGAGGAATGGATGGACCGGCTGGGACTGGATGCCGTGGTGTTCCCGGCAGCTGCCGACGTTGCACCCGCCGATGCCGACAGCAACGAGGCTTCCGCAGACATCGCGTGGCGCAACGGCGTGTGGGTGGCCAACGGAAACCTGGTCCCCCGGCACCTGGGCATCCCCACGGTCACGGTCCCGATGGGAGTCGCGGCTGACCTTGCCATGCCCGTGGGCCTGACCATCGCCGGCAAAGCGTACAGCGACACGGACCTGCTCCGGCTGGCCGCGGCCTTCGAAACCACCGGCAGCCGCCGCGTCCCGCCGCCGCGCACCACGCAGGCAGGAGATACAGGGACCTCCTGACAGAGCACGCCCGCAGTGGCTATTCTGGTCGCAGTGACTTTCATGCATTCCCAGTGACCTCCCGCTGCCGGCAGTTCTTGTCCTTCCGTACGGGAACGGTGATTCCGTGCGCCCCTGATCGGAACCACCCCAGGGAGCCCCCATGGAACCCACCACCCCACGCCTCACACCTGACTGCACCCAGTGCTTTGCACTGTGTTGCACCGCCTTCGGATTCACCCGCTCCGCGGACTTTGCCATCGACAAGCCGCCAGCCACCCCGTGCCCCAACCTGGCAGGCGACTTCTCCTGCACCATCCACCGCAGCCTGCGCGCCCGCGGGTTCGCAGGCTGCACGGCGTTTGACTGCTTCGGCGCCGGCCAGGCCGTCAGCCAGCGGCTCTTCGGAGGGACCAGCTGGCGGGACGACCCCCGGTCGGCCAAGGACATGTTTGCCGCCTTCAAGGTCCTGCGGCAGCTCCACGAAATGCTCTGGCAACTGGACCGGGCGGAGTCGCTTGCTTACAGCCCGGAAACGGCACGGGAGGTGGGCCAGGTACACAGCCTCGTACAGGGAATCGCCGGTGGAAGCCTCGAAACGGTCCTTGCAGCCGACGTCGGGTCCCTCCATGAGAGTGTGGGCGCGGTTCTGCGGGAGGTCAGCGAGGAGGTCCGCGCAGGTTGCCGCGGCGCGGGGCAGCGCGGCCACGAGCCTCCCGGCGGGTATCGGACGGCCCGGACACTGGCGGGCCGCCGCCCGCACAGCGGAAGTGCCTTGACATCCCACTTTGTTAGCGCTGACAGTGGGATGACCCCAACACCAAGCGAAAGCCACTCAATGAAGAACTGGGCAGGAAACCTCCAATACTCCTCCGCTGATGTCCGGCGGCCGGAATCGGTCAGCGAACTGGCTGCCATCGTCGCCGGATCGACGCGGGTGAAGGCCTTGGGGTCACGGCACTCATTCAACAGCGTCGGCGACACGGACGGCATGCACGTCCTCCTCGATGCACTCCCCCAGCAGGTGGAGGTGGGTGCGGACCGTTCAACGGTCCGGGTCAGCGGCGGGGTGAGCTACGGTGCCCTGTGCCGGAAGCTGGAAGAGGCCGGCCTTGCCATCCACAACATGGCATCACTGCCGCACATCTCGGTAGCCGGCGCGGTGCAGACTGGCACCCACGGTTCCGGCGTCAACAACCCCGCACTGGCCGGCGCCGTGGAATCGATCGACATGGTTCGGGCCTCGGGCGAGCAGGTCACGCTGTCCCGGAAGGACGGGGACGATTTCCTGGCCAGCGTGGTGGGCATGGGTGCCCTCGGCATCGTCACCGGGCTGGAACTGGCGGTACGGCCAAGCTTCAGCATGCGCCAGCGCGTCCTGGAAGACCTTCCGTGGGATGCCGCGCTGGAGGACTTCACCGACATCGTGTCCAGCGCCTACAGCGTCAGCCTCTTTACGGACTATGCCGGTGACACCGTCAACCAGGTCTGGCTCAAAGCCCTTGCCGGGGAAGAGCCGCTGGCCAACCTGTATGGCGCCACACCGGCCCAGCGCCCGCGCCATCCACTGCCGGACATGTCTGCCGAGAACTGCACCCTCCAGCTGGACCAGCCCGGGCCCTGGCTGGACCGTCTGCCGCATTTCCGCCATGAATTCACGCCGAGCAACGGGGACGAGCTGCAAAGCGAGTTCATCCTGCCCATCGGGCAGGCCCCCGGGGCCCTCCAGGCGGTCCGGGCCCTCGCGGACGAGCTCGCACCCCTGCTCTTTGTCTCGGAGATCCGCACCGGCGCCGCCGATGAGTTTTGGCTCAGCCCGTTCTTCCGGCAGCCGAGCGTGGCCTTGCACTTTACCTGGAAGCCGATGCAACCCGAGGTGGAGGCTTTCCTTCCGGTCCTTGAAGAAGCCCTGCGGCCCTTCGGGGCGAGGCCGCACTGGGGAAAGCTGTTTTCCGCGGACGCTTACGACTGGGAGAAGCTCTATCCGCGCTTCGCAGACTTCCGGGCCTTCGCCGGCGGGCACGATCCGGAGGGCAAATTCCGGAATGGGCTGCTGGACGGCATCCTGGGGGTTCCCGCCCGCCGGTAGGCTGGAACCATGATCCGCCGCCACGCAGCCCTCACCGCCGTCCTGTCCGCAGCTTTATTGTTGACCGGATGCGGAGCGGCAGGGGACGCGGCCGGCAACGCGGCCAGCGCCGCCGCTTCCCAGGCCGCCTCCGCCGTTGCCCAGGAGGTCACCAAGCAGATCTGCGCCAGGGTCCAGGACGGACTTGTCAGCGTGGACGATAAGAAGGCGCTGGCAGGGTTGGTGTCCGCGGCCCGGGAGGCCGGGGTCCCGGCGGAAATCACGACGCCGCTCGGCGACGTGGCTGCATCCGGGGACCAGGTGCCGGCGGACTCGGTCAAAGCCCTCAAGGACGCCTGCCCGGCCTGACCAGCACGAGGGTTCCGCGGACGTTCGGCACGCTCCCCGCGTGTGATCAGTTCTGCCGGGGCTGGTCCCAGCCGCGCATGCCGCCGGCACGGCTGGCCTGGCCGCGGTGCCCCGTACGGTGTTCGGGCGGCGCGAAGGGGACCACTCCGGAGTCATGGCCCGGCGGGACCGCGTGGACGAACTTCGTCAGCTCCTCGCGGAGGGCTTTCCACGAAATATCGGAGTCGCGCGGGTAGGCGTTGACCTCCGCTTCCCGTGCGGCTTCGACCGCGGCACTGCCCGCATCCGTCAGTTCCACCTTTAGTTGCCGGCGGTCCGTGACCTGGCGGGTCCGGGTAATCAGGCCGGCGGCTTCGAGCCGCAGGAGGACCCGGCCCAGCGTCTGGCTCTGGACCCGGATTTCCTCGGCAAGTTGTTCCTGGTTCAGCGGACCCTCCGTCAACCCTTCCAGGGCAATGACGGCGGCACGGGTGAGGCCAAGGTGGGCCAGGGCATCGTCCTGGCGCCGCTGGATCAGGCGCGCCGCCAACGCGATCAGGCGGTAACTGCTCCGGGCATCAGGATCGAGGTTGCTGGTCATCGGGCCGCGGCCTTCCTGCAGGTGGCAAGGTGCTGGTCACCCCGCGTCGCTACCCTCCTACAATAAGCATGCTTAGCAACATATTCGCAAGTAGACTTATTATTTGGCCGCGACGGACCCGTGAATGATTATCTTTTGCCCTTTTTCCGCGATCCCCTGCCACGGCCCTTGTCCGGGTTGGGAGCATAGCGCTGGGCCACTTTCGGGGCTTTTTTGGTGCCGGTTCCCCGCCGGTCCGGTTTGGGATCCTTCTTTTCCTTGACCGGCTGGGCAGAGGGCTGCCGCGAACTGTGGGCAGTGCGCCCGCGGACGATGCCGATGAACTCTTCAAGGACCTCGTCCGTGGCGTCAACAGGCCAGGCCAGCCCGATTTCCGTCCCGTCCAACCCGGTCAGCCGCCGCGCCACCGTGTCTTTGACGTTGAGGTGGCGCGCCACCGGCATGGGGAGGATCACCAGCCCGGCGCCGGTGGCAACCACCTGGAGCGCCGCCTCCGGTCCACCCAATGAGGCCACATCCAGGATCGATTCCTCTTCCAGGTCGGCGAGCGCCACTTCCTCGAACACGGAGATCTCGTGGCCTTTGGGGGCCACCACCACGGGCTGCTCCTCATACAGCGGGATGACATTGAGGCCGGTCCGGTCCACCGGAAGCCGGACAAAGGCCATGTCCGCCCTGCCGTCGCGAAGCACCTCCAGCTGGTCGCCGTCGTCAACCATGGATGCGCGCAGCGGAATATCCTGCATCCGCTCCTCCCACCGGCGGATCCACTTACCGGGCGTCACTCCTGCCACGTAGGAGATGCGAAGCATCCGCGGCTCTGCGCCGGCAACGGCGTCCGGGGCGTCAGGGGCAGGGGTATTGTCGGCGGGCACGTCTTCACAGTACCCGCCGCCCGGATACCCTTGAAGCATGACCTCTGCAAACTCCCAGTCCATGAAGCCGGCCACCGTTGCCAAGAAACTTGGCATCTACCTGCCTGCTGCGCCGCAGGAGTTCCAGGATTCAACCATCACCCGCGAGGAATTCGCCGAGCTCCAGGCCAACCCGCCGGAGTGGCTCGCCGAGCTCCGCCGCAACGGCCCGCACCCCCGCCCGGTGGTGGCACAGAAGCTGAACGTGTCCATCAGCGGCCTTGCCCGCGGCGGCGTGGAGGAAGCGCTTACGACGGCGGAAATCACCGCCCTGCTGCAGGCACCGCCACAATGGCTGGTCACCGAGCGTTCCACGCACGCTGCCGTCCGCGCCGAGGCCCAGCGGGTCAAGGAAGAGGCGGCGAAAAAGCAGGCCAAGAAGGACCGCGCGAAGGCGGAGTAGCCCTCAGTCCTGGTGGATCTGGATGTAGTTGCCGCAGCCGTCGTCGAACACGGCACTGGTGCCGAAGGGATCCGTGGTGGGCGGCGTCTTGAAGCTGACGCCGGCCGCCGTCAGCCGTTCGAATTCGGCCTGGACGTCCGGGACGCCGAAGACGATGGCGGGCAGGCCCGCTTCGCGCACGGAGTTCATGTAGTCCGCGCCGATCGGGTTGTCGCTGGGCTCCAGGAGCAACCCCGTGGAACTGTCGTCCGCGCCGGGGTCCTTGATGATGTAGAGGTTGTACTCAGGCATGGCCATGAGCGTGTCAAAGCCCAGGGTCCCCGTGTAGAAGGCATGGGCCGCTGCGGGATCCTGGACATGGATGCTGCACATTTTGATACGCATGGGTCCACGCTACCCACCTCCCGATGCTTTGCAGTACCCCCTGTGGCCATTCCCTGACGCCATTGACGCGGTGCCCGGAAGACGATGCAATGGAATGACCAGCCCGGGCGTTCCGGCCGGGGCCTGCGGGCGCTGGAGGTGCACAATGTCAGCCATGGCCGAATTCCTGTTCCAGGGACTGCATCAAGGTGCGTGGGCGGTCCTGTTGTGTGGTCCGGTCCTGGTTGCCAGCGTGGCCGCCACAGTTTTTGCCGTAAGACGCCGGGCACTGGGACCCAAGGGCCGCGCCGCCGAGGTGCCGGACCAGCTGTTCTGGGACCTTTTCCTGGGCTCGTGCGTTGCACTTCCGGCGTTGATCATCCCTGCGATGGTGTCCCCCTGGTCCGGGCTTGTCATGGCGGGCGCGGCGGTGGCCGCGGGAATTGCCGCCCACCACGCCACCCCCCGGTACCTGGCCTGGCATGCGGGCCGCCGTGAGCACCGCCGGCAGCTCTCTGCCCATCAGGCGGCGACGGCTCGGCATGACGAGCTTTTGCTCCGCTGGCGCCGCTATGAGCTCGATCCGGCCAGCATGATCGACTACCCCGCCCTGACGGACGTGCGCCTGCCGGAGACCTCCGCCCTGATCAAGGCGATGCGCACGGCGGACCAGCTGCGCACTGCCGCGCACGCGACGTACCCGGACGCCGTCGGGAGCCTGGCGGCGACCCTGGCGGCGGCCGAACGGGCGGCCGGAATTCCATCCCGCCAGCCGGCCGACCAGGCCGGCTGAGGTTAACTGCTGTGTCGGGGGCGGTGGATCGGGCCGCCGCCCCGGCGATAGCATCCGAAGATGAAGCCTGAGGAAGTGCCCGTCCGTGACAAGTTCGGCCGGCTGTTGGAGGACCGTGGAGTCTGGCGCCAAGCCACTACCCTTGAGGCCGCCGGGGAACTGACGGCCCGGTGGCTGGAGGGCGGTAGTTCCTACCAGCCCGGACACTTTGCCCCGGGCTCCGACGACGAGACCAGGCCCATCGCCGGGGCCTTGGCAGAGCTGAACCGGCACGGCCTCTTCACCAAGGAATCCCAACCGGGCATCCGGGACGGTGCGGCGGCGCAACGCGAATACGTCACGGGCTTCTGCAGTGCGGCCACCGCTGGTGAACTGCTGGCGCTGTCCACCCGCACCGAACTGGTGACGGTGGCGCACGCGCCTGGCGAGGCCAGCAGCGCAGCCATCCCCGTGACCATCGCCGGATCGGAAGTGACCACGGTCCTCGGCTCCAGCGAAAACCCGGTGGAAGAGGAACAGATCCGGGACTGGGCCGTGGAAACCAACGATGCCCTGGCCCTGCTCCTCGCGGACTCCTGGTACGTGGAGATCCTGGATCCGCTGTGGGGCCGCAATGACGTGCTGCTGCCGGCAGTCCTGCAGGCGTTGAAAAGGGCGGAGCAGCCGTAGCCGCTCCGCCCCCTGGTTCTGCTAAAGCTCCACGGTTCCGCTCTCGCCAACACTCATCCGACTGTTGGTGACCTTAGACTTCACCCACTGCAGCACGGTGGCCGCAGTGCCACCCGGGCTGGTCCAGTACTCCGCGGAGTCCGATTCGACCCGGAGCAGGCACACTTCGGGGGTGTCCGGACCGTCGGGGAACCACGCCTCGACCACCTGGTTCCACATTTCGTGGATCTTGGCCCGGTCCGTGACCACCTCGGCGGTTCCGGCAACGGAAACCCATTCGGTGTTCTTGCCAAAGGCGACGTTGACGCGCGGATCTGCCCGGACGTGCGCCACCTGCGAGGTGCCCAGGCCGGTGAAGAACCACATATCGCCGTCGTCCATGACCTCCTGGACTGCCAGCGGCCGGCTGACGAGGGCGCCTTCTTCGTTGATGGTGGTGACCATCCCAATCTTGGCATCGTTGATGATCTCAGTAACCTTGCTGATGCTCTGCGCGTCAGTCATGCCTCACCTCGTTCGTCTGAAGTCGGGGACGCTCCCCGCCGCCAGCCTATTAGTAAGCATGCTTATTTACCAGCCGGCGGCAACCGGAACCTTCGCCACCTCGGCGATGCGCGCGGCGGTCAGGCGCCCCATGCGGACGGCACCGTCGACGTGCTGGTAGCCTTCCGCGGCCAGGTCGGACGAGGACCAGTAGATAGGACCCACGGGTGCCAGCTGGTCCTTGCCGTAACGATGCAGGCCGCCCAGGTCGTAGCTGGAAGCGTAGGCGCCCCGGGTCCACTCCTCCGAGCCCCAGTCGGACTCGTAGTAAACCTCCGGAGCCAGGGCTTCGTCGCCAAGGAAGCCGGCAATGGATTCCAGGATGGCCTTCTTCCGGGCGTCGGCGCTGAGCTCAAAGACGGCGTCCGCCTTCTCATCCGAGACGAAGCCCACCAGCGTGCCGCGGGAATCTCCGTAGTTGGTGTTGTCGTAGACCTCCTGCACCAAAGCATCCGCGCCAAAGCCGGTACCCGAAAGTCCCTTGTCCCGCCAGAAAGGAGTGGCGTAGACGGCGTGGACCTTGATGACCAGGCCCAGGGACTGGTGCTGGTGCATCTGGTGCTGGCGGCGCGGCAACGGCGGGTTGAACGAGACTCGGGAATAGAGGTTGGGCGGCACGGCCATGACCACAAACCGGGCGTTGACGGTAGCGCGGTCAGACTCGACGGCAGCCCGGTAGCCGCCGTCGGCATCCTGCTCCCAGTTGATGGTGCGCACCGGGGAGTCCAGGACGACGTCGTCGCCCAGTTCCTGCGCCTGAAGCAGCGAAACCTGTTGCATCCCGCCCACCACGCGCCGGTCGAGGATGAAGTCCTCGTCCGTCAGGTGGGTGAACGAGCCGGCGGAGGCGGCCATCAGGACCGCCTGCAGGGCGGAGAAGGCGTGGGCCGGCTTGGTGAGCATGCCGCCCGCGATGAAGAGGCCAATGTTCTTGCAGGCTTCCTCGTTGGCCGAGTGTTGCCGCAGCCAGTGATGGAAGGAAATGGTGTCCAGTTCGCGGGCCTTCGGGTGGGCCCACGGTTCCGTGGCGCCAATCTCGGCGGCCAGGCCGTCCAGGAGGGCCACCAGGCGGTCCATTTCGACGGCGGTGTCCGCGTCCACGGGGAAGGAGTCGCCGGTGTAGCGCACGGGGGTGCCGTCCGCGCCGATGTAGATGGACTCGCCGTCGCGGTAGCGCGGGTAGGTCTCCAGGTTCAGTTCCCGGAGGAGTTCCAGGAGGGCGGTCTGGTCCGGGGAAACCCACTGGCCGCCAATCTCGAGCATGGCGCCGTCCACGGTGTCCGTCCAGGTGCGGCCGCCCACGCGGTCGCGGGCCTCAAGTACGGCGACGGTGAGGCCGGCCTTCTTCAGTTCACGGGCGGCGGTGAGTCCGGACGGCCCGGCTCCAACGACCACGACGTCGCGGTTCAGGTTCAGCATGATGTCCTCTCTTCGGCTTCCCTAGTGATGGAAACCACTAAATGAATGGCATTCATTTAGTAGAACTATAACCGGTGGCATCCGGGAGCGGAAGTCCCGGATGGAATAATGCTGGAGACTACCGACGAAAGGGCAGGAATGCCGGCACTATCAGCCGCACAGGGACGCGCCGCCACCAGCGGGGGCGCGCAGAAGAGGCGGGCGGGCAGGCCGTCGGCGGCGGTCTTGGACAAAGCGGGGATTACCTCGGCCGCGCTGAAGCTGGTCAGCCGCAAAGGCTATGACGGGCTGACCATGGCCGCCCTCGCCAAGGTGTTGGACGTTGCGCCGTCCGCCCTCTACAACCACGTGGCGTCCAAGCACGACGTGCTGCTCCTGGTGGAGGACCATCTAATGTCCTTGGTGGATGTCTCCGGATTCGGCGGCAGCAGCTGGGAAGACGCCGTGCGCACCTGGGCCTGGAGCTACCGGGATGTCTTTGCAGAACACACCCCGCTGATTCCCGTCATCGCCGTCCTGCCTGTGACGGATGCCCCGCAGACCCTCGCCATGTACGAGACCGTCAGCAAGGGATTTTCGGACGCCGGTTTTCCCCAGGACCGGATCGTACCCTCCATCGTGGCACTGGAGTCCTTTATCTTCGGCTCCGCCTACGACGTCACGGCGCCCGAGGACATTTTCGACGCCGGTTCAATGGCGGAATCCACGCCCTATTTCACGGCGGCCGTGAGACATTCGGCATCAGGGCAGGAGGCCTCGGCCGGGCAGGAACGCGGCCGCCCGGCCGACACCGCCTTCCGCCTCGGACTCGAGGCGCTGATTGCAGGATTCGGCGCAATCAGGAAATAACGGGCAGTTGCGGACTCAGACTGTGTGATCCACCGTCACCACGATCTTGCCCCGGGTATGCCCCTCCATGTTGAGCCGGAATGCGTCCGCGGCCCGGGCCAGGGGAAACACCTCGGCAACCTCCACCCGCATCTTCCTTTCATCCACCAGGTCCGCCAGTTCCTGAAGCTGGGCGCCGACAGGGCTGACCCACATCCAGGTGCCGCCATGCTCTTCAACGTCACTGTCGGCGATCGAAGCAAGCCGTCCGCCTTCTGCAAGCACGTCGAGGGTGGCCGCCAGGTTGCCGCCGACAAAATCGGCAACCACGTCCACCCCGCCGGGCCGCAGGGACCGGACCCGGTCGGCAAGACCGTCACCATACGTGACGGGGTGCGCGCCCAGGGAGCGGAGGAAATCGTGGTTCTTTTCCGACGCCGTCGCAATGACTTCGGCGCCCAGCGCCACGGCAATCTGGATGCCCAGGGATCCCACGCCGCCGGCGCCGCCATGGATCAGTACGGTCTCGCCTGCGCTGAGGCCAAGGCGGTTCAGCACCTGGTAGGCAGTCAAGCCCGCCAGCGGAAGGCCTGCGGACCCGCTCCAGTCAAGGGCGGCGGGTTTCCGCGCCAAGAGCCTTTCGGGCAAGGCAATGTATTCGGCGAAGCTGCCGCCGTGGACGTAGTCCTTGCGCCCGTAGGCGATCACTTCGTCGCCGGGTTTGAACTGCCGGGAATCGATTCCCACCGACTCCACCACGCCTGCCACATCCCATCCCGGGATCGCCGGGAACTGCAGGTCCATGGCCGCATCCAGGTAACCCGCCATGATCTTCCAGTCCACCGGATTGACTGCAGCCGCCTTCACCTTGACCAGGACCATTCCCGGACCCACCTTCGGCATGGGCTGCTCGGTGAGCTCAAGGACATCGGGGCTGCCGTATTCGCTGTAGGTAATTGCTTTCATGCCTGGGTCAACAGCACCGCAGCCCGGCGCTATTCCTGCCGCGATCCCGGAGTGGTGAGTACAACAAAAGCCCAAACTTGTAATACAAGTTATCAACTTATATCCTAAAGAGGTGGGCGATGGAGCCCAGTCACGCCCCTAGGAGTATCAATGAGTACTGTCGATCTGATCCGGCACGTCAAGCTGTCCACCGCGCGCCTGCCGCTCACTGTTCCCATCAGCGACGCCAAAGTCTTCACCGGCCGGCAGAAGCCCATG